>CAZUXS010000187.1:0-3787 GCA_964624605.1 uncultured Lachnospiraceae bacterium
ACTTTTGTCTGTATTCAAAAATTTTTGAAAATGTAATCAAATAGTAATATACTTTTCCAAAAAAATAGGGTATAATAAGAACCGGGTAATTATTTTTGGGGAATTTTTGGAGTGTATACACTCCCGAATAGAGGTGTTAAAATGAAAGGCTTTGGACAGAGCGATATAGGAAAACAAAGAGAGAGTAATCAGGATGCCATACTTATTTCAAATGAACGAGTCGGCTGTTTGCCCAATCTCTACATCGTTGCGGACGGTATGGGCGGACACAGAGCCGGCAACATTGCATCCGCACTATCCATTGCAAGTTTTGAGCAATACATATTAAATCCGGAATTATCCAACGGCGAGTTGCTCGAAAATATGGTTTGTGCACTCAACTATGCAAATCATTCGGTTTATACCGAAAGCAGACAGCACGAGGAATATTTCAACATGGGCACAACATTTATAGGCTGTACCATAGAAAACAACAATGCGTACATTGCACATGTGGGTGATTCCAGAGTTTACCGCATATCCTGCGGAAGAATTACACAGATAACAAACGACCATTCCTTCATTGCGGAGATGTTGCGAGCGGGCAAAATAACGCCCGAAGAGGCGGCAGTGCATCCAAAAAGGAATTCCATAACAAGGGCTGTAGGCACGGACAGAACCGTCGAGGTGGACGGTATAATCTGCCCTCTCTATCCCGGCGACTACATACTTATGTGCAGTGACGGACTTTACGGCTTGATGAGTGATGAAGACATACTTGCCCTTGCAACCGAGGAGGGCAAAACACTTGAAGAACGCACAAAGGCACTTGTTGACCTTGCAAATGCCAACGGCGGCACAGATAATATATCTGTGGTGCTTATCAATATTTAAGGAGGTGCTGTAAATGACGCTTAAACCCGGTACTTTAATAAACGACAGATACAAAATCATTGAGCGTATTGGAATCGGCGGTATGGCTGTTGTGTACAGAGCCACCGACGAAAAGCTCGAAAGAGATGTCACATTAAAGGTACTTAAACAGGAGTACAACGAAGACGAGGACTTCATAAAAAGATTCAGTACGGAGGCAAGAGCCGCCGCAAAACTCACAAACACAAACATAGTCAGTGTTTACGATGTAGGCACAGACGGCAATGTAAACTACATTGTTATGGAATATGTGAACGGTTTCACACTCAAAAAACTCATTGAAAGCCGTGCACCCTTTGATGATGAGGTGGCACTGGGCATTGCAATACAAATTGCTTCCGGTTTGGGACACGCCCACAACCACGGCATAATACACAGAGATGTTAAACCCGAAAACATACTTATAACAAAAGACGGTGCGGAGGGCACTATAAAGGTTACGGACTTTGGTATAGCAAAGGCGGCAAATTCCAAAACCACTTCCACAAATGCCATGGGTTCCGTGCACTACTTTTCACCGGAACAGGCAAAGGGTGATGATGTAGACAGCAGAACGGATATATATTCCCTTGGTATTGTGCTTTATGAAATGGTTACGGGCACAGTTCCCTTTGACGGAGATTCGCCCGTTGCACTTGCAATGAAACACATAACGGAGGTTATGCCTAATGCAAGAGATATAAACCCTAATGTTTCGGACGAAACACTTGCGGTTATAGACAAGGCAACGCAAAAGCTCGCCTCCGAGAGATATCAAACCATAGATGAAATGCTCACCGACTTAAAGGCGGCGGCAGGTGCAAGCTACACTGAAAAAATGAAAGATGAAGTTAGACTTACCGAAGCAGAGCTTGAAAAGCTGTCAAACAATACAGACGACAAATATACGGATTACGACGACCCCGATGTTGTAAACAGAAGAGGCAAAAAGGGCAAAGGCAGTAACGATGTTGTACCTGCCCAAAAAATAAAGGAAAGAAACACTGTAATAGCCGCAATTTTAACAGGCTTGTTTATTGTGATAGTCGTTACCGGTGTGGGTGCGTGGTTTATGCACACTCAAAATCAAGATACTATAAAAGTGCCTAACTTCATAGGTCTTGATATATCCTCCGCCGAAAAACTTGCTGAAAGCAAGGGCATAACAATAGAAGAAGCCGAGGACTACAACGACGATTTCGACAAAGATACAGTATTTTATCAAAGCGTTAAAAAGGGCAAGAGGATAGGCAAAAACGAAACGCTTAAGATCAAAGTAAGCAAGGGCAAAAACGTTATAGATATGCCTAATTTGATTGATAAGTCACTTTTGGACGCTACCGATATGATCAAAGAAAACGGGCTTCTTTTGGTTGATACGCAGTATGTACCGAGTGACAAGGAAGTCGGCACTGTAATTTCACAAAGCATAAATGCAGGTGTTAAAGTTTCTCCTAATACCGAAATTTCAATCACCGTAAGCGAGGGCAGCGGAACAAAGCCCGTACTCGTGCCCGATGTTGAAAATATGGAATTTGAAAAGGCAAAAGAGCTTTTGGAGGACTCCGGTCTTATAGTAACAAAGGAAGAAAGTTTCAGCTCCACAATAGATGAGGGCAATGTAATACTTCAAGGCATTGAGGGCGGTACGGAAGTTACCGAGGGTACGGAAATTGTGCTCACAGTCAGCAAGGGTACAGACCCCGAAGTGGATGCGGAAATTGAGTCAATAAAGGAAGAAAACGAAAGCAATATAGGCAAGCACGTGGAATCTAAGGGCGAGGAAACAACGGCTGAACCTACAACTGAAAGTGCCGAAACAAACAAAACTTCAAATGCACCTAAGTCTGTCAGCATATCCGTAAATCCCGATGTGAACAACTTCACACCGAATGATAACGGCGAGTACAATGTTAAAATAACTGCGAAAAACAGCAGTGGCGAAAAAACCGTTATAGACAGAAATTATTCAGCTTCCGACTTTCCTTTCTCTGTCAACGATACAATAGTTGACAGCACCGATTACGAAATAACAATTAACGGTCAGCACTACGATTCACAGAGTGCGGAAAACTGATAACAGTATGATTAAAGGACAAATTATTAAAGGTGTGGGCGGTTTATACACCGTTTCCACACCAAACGGAAATTATTCTTGCACTGCAAGAGGAAAATTCAGAAAAGCAAGGCTTACCCCGACTGTGGGCGACTTTGTGCAGATTACTGTACTTGATGAGGCTGAAAAAACAGCCTCTCTCGACAAAATAGAAAAACGTGAAAACGAGCTTTTGCGACCGCGTGTGGCTAACATACACTGTGCGGTGATTACATTTGCCGCCGCTTCACCCGACATAAGTCTTGACCTTTTGGATAGATTTTTGTTGCTTGCGGAAGTGCGTAAAATACCGAGGGTTATAATTTGCATAAACAAATGCGAACTGGGTGACGAGGAAAAAATGAACAGGCTTAAAGCCATATATTCACCCCTCTACCCCATTGTTTTCACATCAACTGCCGAAAATACAGGCATTGATGAACTGCGTTCCCTTTTGGGCGAGGGTGTCACAGTGCTTGCAGGGCCGTCGGGTGTGGGCAAATCCAGCCTTATAAACCTGCTTGTGCCCGAAAGCAACAGGCAAACAGGCGAAATAAGCCGAAAAATAGAGCGAGGAAAACACACCACCAGACAGGTGGAGCTTTTATCGGCAGGCGAAAACACATATATTGTGGATTCACCGGGGTTCACCTCCCTCACCTCCGATTTTATAAAATCGGACGAACTTGTGTACCATTTCAAAGAGTTTGCACCTTACTTAGGTGCTTGCCGATTTAACGACTGCGTGCACATAAACGAGCCGGATTGTGCAATAAAGGCACAGATAGGCAAGGACGTGTC
>CAZUXS010000188.1:0-3786 GCA_964624605.1 uncultured Lachnospiraceae bacterium
CTAATGTAACTCCCCTTTTGCCTTTTAAAAATTTTTTCATAATCTTTTGTTTCCTTCCTTATTTTATTTTGTATATTTGCATTATATATTTAATATTTTCAAAAAGCAATAAAATGGCTTAATTCTGCTTGTAATGAATTTACATAAACAATTAAGACAAAATAAAACAAGCAAAGTTTAATCTTTGCTTGTTTTATTTGAAAGTTCCTTATATCTCTTAATTTTCATTGTAGATGTTTTTTCAAACTCTCCCTCTTTAATTTCCAATGCTTTTACTGCTTTGTATGAGGTTAGCTGTTTATTTACTTCTTTTATTTTATTCCATAAAATTTTATAAATTTCTTCGTTTGAAATATCGCCGTGTAGTTCTTTTATTTTATCGTAATCTGGTAATACTCTTGCTGTTATAATTAACTCTTTTTCTTCCTTTTTACTATTTTGGTCTGGCTTATTTCCATATACCATTGATTCTTTTACTTCATCAATTTTACACTCATTACATCGGTTGTAATACACCTTTTTTATTTGAGTTTCTTTATCTTTAGCCTTTTTTTCAGCAGCACGACTGAATTCTTTAAAAACTTTCAGCGCCTGTTCTTTTTGGCTTTCTTGCTGTTTATTACGGTTATCTAATTTGTTCCTTAACTCGTGGTTTTCTTCTTTCGTTTTCTCCAACTCTTTCAGCTTGACACTGTATTGTTGATTCTCGGAATTCAATTTCTCTATCAATTGTAGCCAATCTGATTGCGGTAAATCGTTGCTCTGTGTATTCTGACATTCGTTTTCGTTTATCATTGATTTTAAATCCATTTTCAAGTGCCTCCTTCCCAAAATCATCCTTAAAGGTCTTTGTAAGATTACTGTTTCTTATCTTTTTTCCATCCGCATTTATAAAGGTTATGTACTTACGGTTGCTCCAAACTGTTTCATATCCCAACTGTTTCAATTTTGATATAAAATCCTCTCTTGAAACAGCCTTGCCGGCAACGTTTTTAACAGCCTTGTAACATTCCGTAAGGTAGCTTTTGTAGCCGTTCTCGCCCGTCACAGCCTTTTCTATTGCCTTATACTTTTCTTTTTTATATGCTGTCACTTGATTGTTTTTGGTGCATATACTTAATCCGTTTTCGATACACAGTTTATCGGAATAGTCTTTTAAAGCCTGCAAATCCTGTTTACTTTCTTGTATTTTATGACCGTCTATACAGCTTACGCTGTTCACAACAATGTGAGAATGTATGTGTGCTCTATCCTTATGTGTTGCGACCATAACTTCATAATCCGAAAACTTTTCTCTGCACAACTTCATTGCAATTTTATGAGCCTGTTCGGATGTTATATCTTCATCGGGAGGAAAACTTTGCACATAGTGCTTGTACTGTCTGCCACCTGTTTTGTTCCATAATTCTTTTGTAAACTTCATTTCGTCTATGGCTGTTTCGGGGGAACAGTTTATCCCCGAAACAAGTCTGACTTCTGTTTTTTCGTTTTTGGTAATGTAATTTATAACCGTTCCTATACTTGCCCTTGAGCAAACGACCTTAATTGTTGCCATATATTCCTCAACTCCCCTGCCACCAACTTAAAGGCATCTTCGTGAACATAAAAACCCTGATTCATATATCTTGCAATTTGATTAACATTATTACCTATTCGCTTCAATTCGGGTATCAACATTTCAACACCGTTGATTGAAACAATATTTTTATTTAATATTGCTTTCCTAAGAAAATCCGCCTGCTTCATACCCGATTTTTTCACCCTTGCCATAAGTTTGATGTAATCCTCTTCCGTCATTCTTATTGTTATGTTTTTCGTCTGTTTCCTCATTGTCAACCCTCCATTCATAAACAGTTTTGGCAGTCATCTTTTCTCCCTCAAATTACACCCTGCGGCATTCGAATTTTGACCGCCTGTTATCTGTTTCGGGTGTAATTGCAAGCTACCTGAACCGACTGCCTATCGGCATTGTTCAGTCGCTTGCAAAGGAGGGAAAACCCTCCTTTAATCCACCCGATCACTTGCCTGTCGGCAAGTATAACAGGAGTGCCACACTCCTGTATATTGTCAACAAAAATTGATATCCTTGCCCGTTATCTCCATATATTCATTACGAGCCGCTTCTCTCTCATTTTCCGATTTTGCCGTTTTATACCTCGCATAACATTTTCTTGCCGCCATAGATGACAGCTTGCAAATAATCTCATTCTTTATTATTTCTTCCTTGTCACAATCTTCACAGAAGAAATATTCCACAAGGTTATAAAACAAATCTTTTTGTATCCGTATATTCTCCATTTTATCACCTCTGTTTTTCAAGATGCTCATTTTTACACACTGTGAGCATCTTGAGCATCTTGCTCCGAATTTATATTTGTCATACTTGTCAAACCCTTTTATTAAAGGCTTTTCAGGAAATTGGTATGTTGATTTTCCGTAAAGCAAGATGCTCATTTTTAAAATAAATTTGAGCACCTTGCTTTTTACTTCGGAAGCTCCCAGTACCATTGGTCATTAACTTTCTTGGCTTTTACGGAAAGCATATCCTTGGCTCTTCTCAATGTAGCATTTGAAATCTCGGATTTTTCCGCTAAATCGGAAATTTCCTTTTGTGATTTCATACCGTCATAGAGTACAGATTCAAGAAAATCTGCCGCTTCCGTAACCTTGTTAGTCTTTGACTTTCCTGCAAGTAAATCATCAGCGGTTATATCGTATTCTCCCATCCACATAAACCCTTTATCTTTGCTTAATCTGAAAGCAATGGATTTTGCTTCGGGAGCAAGTGAACTTTTGATTTGGCATACAACTCTCGTTTCGGGGTCATTTTTCACTCTTCCGACAAGCAACACACTTCGTGCCGCCGCCGCAAAATCAATAGAACCTAACCCCTTGTATGCCGCTTTTGTTTGACTGCATTTGTTCATATGCCCTATTAGTACAATGGCACATTGGTGTTTTGCGGCTATAGTAGACAAATACTTCATAACGGGGCGTATTTCATTTGCCCTGTGCATATCAACATTTGCACCTAAAAAGCCTTGTATGGGGTCAAGCACAACAAGTTTTGCACTTGTTTTAATTATTGATTCCTCCAACCTGCCGTCTGTCATTGTCAACATTTGTTTGCCATCGTCAATAACAAAGACTTTTGAGCAGTCAGCCTTGGCTTCAAGTAACCTTGGCTTTATTGTGTCACCCAAACCGTCTTCTGCGGTTTGGTATATCACATTCATCGGTTCAAGATTTTCAATAAAAGGATTATCATCATCCAATATGTTTCTGCCCGTTGTGAGCCTTGCTATTATTTGCAATACAAGTGTTGTTTTACCCTCACCGGGGTCACCTTGTATTATGGTTATCTTTCCAACCGGAATAAATGGTTCAAGCAACCATTTAACTTCTTCAACATTAACATCCGACATCTTAATAAGTTTAATTTTATCGTTCATAATATGAACCTCCCTCTTGAAAACAAACAGGAAGTATGATATAATATCCGTATCGCAGAGGATATATGATACCATATTTCCTAATCACACGGTATAGCCAAATACCGTGTGATTTTCTGTTTTCGGTAATTGTTTATTCATTTTCTTTGAAATACCCCAATTCTTCCCAAACTTTCTTGTCGGGACAAAAATAGTTGTATTCTGTCGAATTATCCTTTTTGTAAGCATATCCAAATTTCAATATGCCTTTTTGTAAACCCACTCGTATGTACTGTGAGTCTTTGCCGGTAGCCTTTGCTATCTCCGCAATCGGTACATTACGACCTGTAAAATG
>CAZUXS010000189.1:0-2587 GCA_964624605.1 uncultured Lachnospiraceae bacterium
TTTGCACCGCAGGCAATCATTGCGTTATACTGCTTTTCGATATATGCCATTGAGTCAAGCCAGAGTTTATATGCCTCATCGTCCTCGTTCCAGAAACAAGGCTTAATGAATGTAAGCTCATTACCGAATTTATCGTTTGTGTAGTTACAGTAGCGAGTGCTTTCCTGTGAATAGCTTGCTATTCTGTGGCGTACAAGCTCATGTGTAACACCTCTGTCGCAAATAAAACGCACTGTTATTTTTTCGTGTTCCAGCACGGACTCGTGACCTCGGCTTATTATGCTTGCAAGGAAACGCTCCGCTGTGCCGTCGCCTATATTGCCCTCACTTTTGTAGCAGGTTCTGCCTGCACGTTCAAGAGTGAGCATTATTTTTTTTGCATCAATTTCTTCTTCAATTACGAAATAAGGTTTGATTATGTTCATAAAAATCTTCCTTTACATTGTCTGTCTGCCCTCTAATGCCCTGGAGAGTGTAACCTCGTCTACATATTCAAGGTCACTGCCTACCGGTACACCATGGGCAATTCTTGTCACCTTTATACCGAGGGGCTTTATAAGCCGGCTTAAGTACATAGCCGTTGCTTCGCCCTCAACAGTTGGGTTAGTGGCAATTATAACCTCCGTCACGCTTTCATCAAGCCTTGACATAAGCTCCTTTATTTTCAAATCGTCCGGGCCTATATCCTTCATGGGTGAAATTGCACCATGGAGTATGTGATACAGACCTTTGAAATCGTTTGTTTTTTCATAAGCCGCCATATCACGTGGGTTTTCCACAACCATTATAGTGGAACGGTCACGCTTTGGATTGGCACAAACGGGACAAGGGTCGCTGTCCGTCAGGTTACAGCAACAGGAACAGTATTTAATCTGTGACTTTGCGTTAAGTATACTCTCCGCAAATGCCTTTGCGTTTTCCTCCGGCATATTCACAATGTGGAAAGCAAGGCGTTGTGCTGTTTTGCCGCCTATGCCGGGCAGTCTTGAAAATTGTTCTATAAGTTTTGAAATGGGGTCACCGTAATAGTTCATCACTTCACCTTTTTAATTAGAAAAGACCGTTTAAACCACTCATACCGCTTATACTGCCCATAGCTGAAGTTACTGCATCGTCAGCCTGTCTTATAGCCTCGTTTACAGCTGTAAGTATAAGGTCCTGCAATGTTTCGATATCATCAGGGTCAACAGCTTCCGGTGAAAGCTCTATGCTCTCTATAACTTTTTTGCCTGTGATAACAACCTTTATTGCACCGCCGCCGCTTGTTACTTCAAACTTCTTCTGTTCAAGCTCTGCCTGTGCTTCCTCCATCTGCTTCTGCATTCTCTGTGCCTGCTTCATAAGGTTGTTCATATTCATACCACCGAAGTTGCCACCGTTAAATCCTCTTGCCATTTTTTGTAATCCTCCTTAAAATTTACTAATCATTTACATCCATATCACTGCCGAAAAAATCGATAATATCATTTAAATCGGCTTTTTTATTTAAATCCGCATCTTCGGCTTGGTATAATTCCTTGTGTCGCCTTTGATGCTGTGATTTTGTCATAATCTGCACGGGTATGTTTCTGCCGAAATGCTGAGAAAGTCGCTCGTGCAATTTGTCTTTGTAACCGTTTACCGTTGCAATATATTCATCTTCGCAAACGATATTCACAAATTCGTTTTCCAGATATGCCGCCTTGCAATGCCCCGAAAGCACAGTAAGCTCCAAACTTGGCTTGTAGCGTGCCTTTAAAAAGTTTTGCCACTGGTCGACAACTTCCTGCACCTCGTCGGGAACTATTTTTTTCATCATTGAGATGGGTATTTCCTCCGGCTCGGTGTTTTGCACCACCTGTTGCTGAGGTACTGCCTGCGTTGTTACGGGCATAGATGCAATTTGTGTCGGCATATTTTCAAGTTTTTCTTTTTGCTCGGCTATTGTTTTTTCCATAGCCTTTATACGCATTTCAAGTGATGCGGCATCGTTTTCAGTGGTAGGGTTGCAGGCCTTTATACAACAGACTTCCAAAAGCACCCTTGGGTTGGAACTGTAACGCATTTGTGAAAGCAGTTCCGAAAACATTGATATAAGTTTTATTGCATAGCTGTAGCTTAAATCTTCGCCTTGCTTTTTCAGTTTTTCTATATATTCCGGTGAGTGGTCGAGTGCCTTTGATTCACCGTTTAATGAAAGTGAAAGAAGTATGTTTCTGATGTGTGCTATCAGGTCAACGGTAAATTGCTGAATATCTCTGCCCAGTGCCGAAACCTCGTTTATAACGGAAAGTGCGGAGGCACTGTCGTTTTGTGATATTGCCGTTGTTATTTTGAAAAAAGCATCGTTATCGGCTGAACCCGTGACTTCTCTCACCATATCGGCTGTTATTTTTTCGCCGTAATAAAAACTTATGCACTGGTCAAGCACACTGAGTGCATCACGCATAGCACCGTCCGAAAGGGAGGTGATGTAGTCAAGTGCATCGTCGTCTATATCCACATTTTCGGCGGACATATCCTTTTTGAGTACCTCCAGCATATCACGCTTTGAAATTCGGTGAAAATCAAACCTCTGACATCTTGAAAGCACTGTTACGGGCAGTTT
>CAZUXS010000189.1:2687-3761 GCA_964624605.1 uncultured Lachnospiraceae bacterium
AAAAGATAGGCATGGTTAATTCTGTTTTCGTTTATTTGGTTTGTTAATGCTTGTATTATGTGCCGTTGACCTACAACATCTTCAAAACGCTGTGGTCTTAAACGGCGGTATAAAGCCTGATAAGCCATATTGTTTCACCCCGTATAATTCCCGTTTATTACAATTCGGCTATTATTATTCCGTCATCGGGTATTTTTCTGCCTATGCCGAAATCGATATCTTTGGAATTTTTAAGTCCCGTATAGATATAGAACAAAATAAGTCCGGCATAAATCAAGGACGGAAGCCTTAAACCGAATATAAGCATAAAAGCCCTTAAAAGGCTTGGGAAAGTCAAGCTGTATATGCAGAGTTTTATTAAGTGATAAAATCTGGCGTTTGTTTTAACAATCAGATTGTTCATAACATAGGTTAAAAGAGTAAACCATACAGCTGTAATAAGCAAAATAAATGTATTCATAAACATAAAACTGATTGCAAAAGGCACAAGCAGTTTAAGCCTGTTGGAACGTAAGCACAAAAACTTCAAAACAGTAGCTTTGCTAAGGTTTGAGCCTATTCCGTAGGTGTTTAAAATATCCTTGTAGGATGCACGCATAACGGAATCGTTGTTTTTGTACAATATACTGTCCTTGTCTGCAAGCAGGGCAAACTGCTGGTCGTCAGCCATACTTTCATCTATCTCGTTTGCTGTGTCTATACAGTAAAAAAACGGCTCATCTTTGCCGGAAATAATATAATCACAGTTTAACTCATAATCGGTTATTTCAAATTCGGGCAATTTATGCTGTGCAATACTGACCAAACCGCCTTTTATATGATATGCTCTGTAAATTGGTACAAGCATAAGCGAGCCGAAAATAATTGAAAACACAATAAAATATATAAAAACTTTAAAACCGCTCTGTTTCATGAGTTTCGGATAATCACGAAAACGGTATATAGCCGTTAAAAATTGCGTAAGTATTGACATACCGCTAACCTCCTGTTTTAATTATCATCATTTATTATTAACTTTAAGTGTTATTTCTGTTGGGTAAAATCCGACATATACTATTATACTACAAAAAAGGG
>CAZUXS010000190.1:0-3749 GCA_964624605.1 uncultured Lachnospiraceae bacterium
CACAGCCTGCCTTTACCATTGGGTAGATGTAATCTGTGATGAGTTCTTCGCAAACATCCTCAACGTATATTTTGCTTGCGCCCTGCTTGATTGCTCTTTCTTCAAGTCCGTTTGTCTCCTTGCTTGTAAGACCAACGTTGATACAAGCCGCAATAACCTCTGCATCATAATTTTCCTTTAACCAAGGAATGATAACTGATGTGTCAAGACCGCCTGAATATGCGAGTACGATTTTCATAAATATGTTCCTCCTTATATTGTATGTATAAAAGTATGAATATTTGCATATTTATACATAAAATCTGCAATATCAATAACTATTTACGATTATACAACAAAAATCGCTTTTTGGCAAGTATATTTTGAAAAAAAGCAAATTATTTTGAAAAAAGGAATAAAAAAATATAAAAAAAATCTTGCATATTATTCATAGGTGGTGTATAATAGAAAAATCAGGGTGAACCGTGTATGCAAAAGTACATACATATAATAGAAATATGATTTTGGAGTATAATCAAAATGTTGGGCGAGGAGGTTTAGCCTTAGTTTTCCCCTCATCCGAGGCTGCCGCAAGCGACAGCCCCACCTTCCCCGAGGGGGGAAGGCAATGGAGCGGCTTCGCCGCTTGTTAAAAGCATTTCCGGCAATCTTGGGCAGAGCAGTTTTCAGCTTTCCAACAATCTTGGGTGAATGGTTTTCAGCCTTCCCTAGCAGGGAAGGGGGACCGCTTTAGCGGTGGATGAGTGGTGGAAGAATGATAAATTTGGGTGAGTTGTTTCCCTTAGTTTTTCGCCTCATCCGAGGCTGCCGCAAGCGACAGCCCCACCTTCCCCGAGGGGGAAGGCAATGGAGCGGCTTCGCCGCTTTTTAAAAACATTTTCCGCCACCCATCAAATATGAATATACTTTTGCATACAAGTCGGTTTTAACGTACCGGAAAAATTGAATTTATCAACATTTTTATGCCGAAACACATTTTTATATACACAAATGTTGATAAATTTGTTGATAACTTTAATAAAATGTTGATAAATAGACGGACGGAGGAAATAAATATGGATAAGATTAAGGTTGGTATCATAGGTGCAACGGGTTATGCAGGCAGTGAATTGGTGCGAATAATCACTTCACACCCCAATGCGGAGCTTGTTTCAATGTCAAGCCACAGTTATGCGGGCAAGGACTATGCCGATGTATATTCAAATTATTCTCACCTCGACTATGTTTGTGAGGAAGAAGATATAGACAAAATGGCGGATATCTGTGATGTAATTTTTATGGCACTGCCACACGGTATCGCAAGTTCAAGAGTAACGGAAGATATACTCAAAAAGTGCAAGGTTATCGACCTTGGTGCGGATTTCCGTTTGCAGGATGTTGACGTGTACGAAAAGTGGTACACAGAGCATCACGCAAAGGATATTCTCCCGGAAGCCGTATACGGACTTTGCGAAATAAACAGAGATAAAATAAAGGGCAAGAGAATCGTTGCAAACCCGGGTTGCTACACAACAACTTCAATTTTGAGCCTTTACCCACTTGTAAAGGAAAAAATGATTGACCTTTCTTCAATTATAATCGATGCAAAGAGCGGTGCAACGGGTGCAGGCAGAGGTCTTTCACTTGCAAACCACTATTGCGAACTCAACGAAAGCGTAAAGGCTTACAAGGTGGCAAGCCACAGACACACTCCCGAAATTGAGGAGCAGCTCGGGTATGCGGCAGGTGAGAAAATAGTGCTCAACTTCACTCCTCACCTTATGCCGATGGACAGAGGTATACTTGCAACCTGCTATGCAAACCTTGCAGGTGACTATACTTATGCCGATATAAAGGCTGTATACGAAAAATACTACGGCAATGAGCACTTTATAAGACTTACAAAAGAGGGTACTCTCCCCGAAACCAAATGGGTAAAGGGCAGTAACTTTGTGGATATAGGCTTCACCGTGGACGAGAGGACAAAGCGTGTTATCGTAATCGGTGCGCTTGATAACCTCTTCAAGGGTGCGGCAGGTCAGGCTGTGCAGAATATGAATATTTTGTTTGATTTAGATGAGAAAACAGGCATTGATTACGTGCCTATCTTCCCTGCATAATTATTAAGGAGGTAATGTAGGTATGGAAATTATAAAAGGTAATGCGGCAAGCGCAAAGGGCTTTAAGGCGGCAGGCTATGCGGCAGGTATAAAAAACACTAAACTTGATGTGGCTGTTTTAACAAGCGACACACCTTGTGTTGCGGCAGGCTGTTTCACAACAAATGTTGTAAAGGCTGCTCCCGTGCTTTGGGATAAAAAGACAATAAAGAATAAGATTTACGGCGTGGTGGCAAACAGCGGAAACGCAAATGCTTGCACAGGCGAACAGGGTATGAAAGATGCCGAGGACACAGCGGCAGAGCTTGCAAAGCTCATGAACTTGGAAGCCGAGAACGTTCTCGTTTGCTCAACGGGTGTTATAGGTGTGCCACTGCCTATGGATAAGATAAAGAAAGGCGTTGAGGGTGCACACTCACTCTTAAGCCACAGCTATGAGGGCGGTGTGACAGCCTCACAGGCTATAATGACAACCGATACAGTGGAAAAAACAGCCGCTGTAAGACTTGAAATAAAGGGTAAGGACGTTATAATCGGCGGTATGTGCAAGGGTAGCGGTATGATTAATCCAAATATGGCAACTATGCTCTGCTTTATAACAACCGACTGTAACATATCAGGAAGATTGCTTAACAAGGCACTTAAGAAGTGCGTTGCAGATACATTCAATATGATAAGTGTGGACGGTGATATGTCTACAAACGATACCGTGCTTGCACTTGCAAACGGTATGGCTGAAAATAATGTGATAAGTGACGAGGACGATGATTACAAGGCTTTCTGCGAGGGTTTGATGTATGTTGCAAAAACACTTGCAATTATGTGTGCCGATGATGGAGAGGGTGCAACAAAGCTCATTGAAGCAACTGTAAAGGGTGCCAAAACAAAGGATGAGGCGAGAACCATCGCTAACAGCGTTGTTTCTTCTAATCTCCTTAAGGCGGCTATTTTCGGTGAGGATGCTAACTGGGGTAGAGTGCTTTGCGCTATGGGTTATAGCGGGGCACAGTTTGACCCACTTGGGGTTACTATTGTGTTTAGAAGCGATGCAGGAGAGATTATGCTTATGGATAAGGGTACGCCTATTATTTTCGATGAAAATAAGGCGGCAAAAATTCTTGCGGAGCATAAGATTTATATTGATATGCAGCTTAGTGAGGGTAGACAGAGCGCTACCGCTTGGGGTTGTGATTTGACTTATGATTATGTTAAGATAAACGGAGATTATAGGTCATAAATGCCGATTTATGGGCGGCAAAGCTTTAGGAAAGCTTTAGAGTAAAGTTATGTTCTTTTTTACGAAAAAAGAACCAAAAACGTTGGGGCGTTCCGATTCGCCCCAAACCCCTAACGGGCAGGGGCGGTGTGCTGAGTAGCCTCAACGAAGTTTGAGGCGGGTTGCCCCTGCACCCCATCCCCGTTTTTACGGGTGATGGGTGAGTGGCGCTTGCGCTGCTCACGTTTTAACCCGATTTAGGGTGTGGTGTGATTTGTCCACTCCGAAAAGCGGTAGCTTTTCGGAAGTTAAAGTTTAGGTCCAGCCTTTTTAAAGGCTGGTGGGGTAGTGGGGCAAAGCCCCACGGTCTTTAGGAGGAAAGAGAGATGTACGATGTTATAAAGAAGGCGGAGATTCTTACCGAGGCTTTGCCT
>CAZUXS010000191.1:0-3727 GCA_964624605.1 uncultured Lachnospiraceae bacterium
TGCTTTTTTGGTAATCCGTTTTCAATCACAATATCCATCCTCCTTGCGTGAATATTTTTATCTATTAATAGTTATAATAAACTAAAAGGAGCTTTTCTATGCAGGCAGACATAATACACCTGTATAGAAAAGCTCCTTTGCTTTAATCGCTGTAAAGCTATTTTACTATATATTTTCAAAAATTGCAAGTGTTTTATTGAAAATATGCATCAAAAAATTGCACAAACATCAATTTTCTAAATTTTGTGCCATAGTTGAAATTGCCGAATAGGGTGAAAATAGGGTGCGAAAAAGGGGGTTGTGTGAATTTTGGGTAAAATTTTGGAATAGAGAAAAATGAAGCCTTGTGGGAGAAATCTTTCAAAATTTTGATATTAACTTAATTGACAACAATATTAAAATATTGTAAAATACGGGTAGGATATTGAATATCGGAAAGGGTTGAAAAATATGAATTTTTCTAATGAAAAGATTTATACAACAGACGATATATACAACCTCCCCGACGGAAAAAGGGCGGAACTTGTGGACGGACGGATGTATATGATGTCTATGCCCGATACAACGCATCAAAGATTTGTGGGAAAACTGTTTTATATTATAAGCGAATACATAAGAAGCAAAAACTTAAAAGGTGAACCCTTTATTTCACCCTTTGCCGTATTTTTGAATGGTGATAACAAAAATTATGCAGAACCCGATATAAGTGTGATTTGTGATTCAAATAAGCTGACGGAAAAGGGCTGCATGGGTGCACCGGATTGGATAATTGAAATCGTTTCACCGTCAAGCCGCCAAATGGATTATATGATAAAGCTTTTTAAATATAAAAACTCCGGCGTGAGAGAATACTGGATTGTTGACCCCGATAAGCAACAGGTTATGGTTTATAATTTTGAAAATGATAGTATGGGAATGTATAGCTTTAATAATGTTGTCAAGGCGGGAATTTACAAGGATTTGGAAATCGATTTTTCAAGTATAGAATAAAATTATACCCCGTAGGCATTTGGTTGTCTACGGGGTATTTACATACGTCAATATTTTTATTGAAACTATATCGCCAAAAATCCTGTCAATTCTCTCGGAATCATATAACCCATATATGCAACGTACATCACAAGCATAATGATACCGTCAAATCTATTGAGCTTTCTTCCTCTCATTGCGAGGGCGAAAGTAATCAGGTTTATCACAATCAATATACCGAGGTCAACGAGGACGTTCATATCCGTGAGCACAATTGGGCTTACGCTTGATGAAATGCCGAGTACGAGGAGTATATTGAATATGTTACTGCCCACAACATTGCCGAGGGCGAGGTCGTTTTGTCCCTTTCTTGATGCGACTATGCTTGTCACAAGTTCGGGGAGGGAAGTACCGAGTGCCACTACCGTAAGACCGATGAGTGTTTCGGTAAGTCCGAGTGTTGTTGCGATTGCTGTTGCACTTTTTACAACAAGCTGACCGCCGAGGGAGATACCGACACCACCTATAATTATGAGCATTACGCTTTTTAAACTGGAGTATGTTTCAATTTCTTCCTCCTCATATTCACCTCTTGCTCTCTGCGCAAGTGTGTTTTTGATGAGCAGTACAAGGTAAGCCGCAAAGACTACAAGCAAGACAATGCCGTTCATTCTTGAAAGTGCTATTGTGCTTCCGCCGCCTAAAAAACTCATTCCAAGCAGGAAAAGAAGAAGGAAGGTGATTGCTATTGATATAGGGAAGTCACGCTTCATCAAGTCCTTTGTCATACAGACGGGCTTTATAGCCGCACATATACCCGTAACAACGAGGAGATTGAAGAAGTTTGAACCTATTACGTTGCTTATTGAAAGTGCGTTTGCGTTTTTAATTGCAGAAGATATACTGACTGCCGTTTCGGGGGCGGATGTGCCCATGGCGACAATTGTAAGACCTATGATTATAGGGGGGACTTTTAAAAGCCTTGCAACGGATGATGCACCATCGACGAAGTAATCGGCACCTTTTATAAGGCAGAAAAAGCCGACGATGAGCCAGACATACATAAATATGCCGCTGAATGAAAAGATTGTGTTTAACATAAAGTAAAGCCTCCTTTGAATTTTGTATTTATATTTGAATTTCTTTTTTTGGATATAAAAAAAGCGAACACCTTTATTATACCCTATTCCAATGCTATATTACATTCTATGACAAGCTAAAGACAGCTAGTCCGACATAATAAGATTAGGATATAATAAAAGTCTCGCTTTTTAAATGCGTACCGGATTATAAATAATCGTACTGACGATAGCGCATACAGAATATCTGCAAACTACTCCCTTTTACGTAATCAATTATAAACTAAAAAAGCTGTGTTTGTCAACCATAAAATTAAGAAAAATTAAGAACTTTTTGTAAACAAAATATAAAAATTATATCAATCGGCAGGGCACCGGACATTGGAACCTTTTTTATCGAAAAAGGTTCCAAACCTCCAAAAAACTCTTGCACGAAAATAAGACCGTGGGGCGTTGCCCCACCACCCCACAAGCCTTTAAAAAGGCTTGAACTAAACTTTCAATCGGCTTCGCCGAGGACTTATTTTGTAAATTGTCTTCTCTCCATAGCGACAAGTTCATCGGTTTTCATTTTAAGCTGTCGGTTGAGTTGGTATATTTTTTCGTTTTTTTGCTCCAGTTCGGCGGCTTGGGCGTTTAGCTTTGCTTGAAGCTCGGCTATTGTTTTTTGCATATCGGCAATTTCGTTATTGTTTTGAGGTGGGGTACAACAGAAAAAGTCGGGGTATATATCGCCTATGAGCTGTATATCCCACGGGGTGTTTTCACGCACGCAGACATCGCAGGCAGAAAAATTTTCATCGGGCAGAGTTGATATATATTCGGCTTTCATAGTGCTTTCGGCAAGGCGGTTTTGGTATCTTTGGGTGGGGGAAAAGCTTGTGCCGTAGTCGTAGGAAATGGTGTGGTACAGGCGGTTGTTATTCAGCCACCAAATATAAATTTTTTCGTTTATAAAGGTGATTGTGCAGTTTGACATTCCTCTGCTTTCGCTTAGTACAGTGGGTTTTGTGCCGTTTGTGTCGGTGTATATAAGTTGACGGCTAAACGGTGTGGAAACCAAGAAAACAAGGTGCAGTATATCGTTGCGAATGAAAACGGAGTAGTCGCTTATGCTGTAGCCTGTGGCGTATATGTTTTGGAAATTGCCTATTTTTTCGGGGGTTATGATGCGATACCCCACTCGTTCCTCCGGCATACGTTTTATGTAGAGCAAAATATATTTATCGTCGCTTTGCCTTATGAGGCGAAAGGTTTTGCTTTCAAATGGGAGAAAGCTGTCTATGTTGTATGGGTGTGACCACATTTCGTTGCCTTGACGGTATTGCAGTGTTATGTTTTGTTCGTTGCCCGATGGGGTATTATACAAAAGCTGCATACCGTTTTTTTGCATTATGCTGTGTATTATGACGTTGGGGCTTTGGGTATCGGTGTGCCTTAAAATTATGCGTGGTACCCAGTTGTTTTTTTCACAGGCAAGGCAGATACTGCCGTCACCTTGCTGATAGAGCACACAAATTTCATCGGTTGCAACGGCTACGGTGAAACGGGAGTGTATGTTTTGGCTTACGGTTTGCTGCCTTGTCCAAATGCTTGCCGTAAGCGTGCGGACATAGAGGGAGTTTTGATTTGTGTATATGCAGTAAAGTCCTTTTGATGTGCGGACGATTGTGCTTTGG
>CAZUXS010000192.1:0-3727 GCA_964624605.1 uncultured Lachnospiraceae bacterium
GCGTAAGACCGCCCAGTGACATAAGGTTGAAGTTGATACCTGCAATTTTCATAGCGGCAAATGTTGCAATGATAGATACAGGCATGGCAACACCAACAACTACCGTAGATCTCAAACTTCTAAGGAAGATGAAAAGCACGATAACAGCAAGTATACCACCTGTGATGGCTGAATTTGCAACACTTGAAAGTGAATCCCTGATGTAATCGGCAGGGTCGTAAATCACAAGGAAATCAAGGTCGGGATATGTTACCTTAAGTTCGTCAAGTTTTGACAAAACGGCATCTGACATTGAAACAGTGTTAGATGTTGACTGCTTTGTGATTGTAAGCATAATACTTTCTTTGTTATCGGTATATGAAACACTTGTGCTGTCCTCGGGTGCTTCATAAACTTCCGCAACATCTCTTATATGTATTGTACCGCCTGTTGATGTTGTGAGCGGAATGTTTGCGATTTCATCTATATTTGTATATTCACCTTTTATACGAAGTGTAAGGTTTTTGTCGCCCTTGTCAACAGAACCCAAAGGAGTGTTAAGGTTTTCGGCTGTAACCATGCTTGATATGGTTGATTCGCTTATGCCGTAGCCTCTGAGCTTTTCGGGGTCTATCACAACTCTTACTTCCGTTTCCTTACCACCTGTAAGTGAAACGGAACCAACACCGTCCTGTCTTTCAAGCACAGGCACGATATCATCTTCAAGCATTGTTTTAAGCTCTGATGTGTCCTTGCCCTCGGCAGTAACACTAAGCATTAAGCCCGTCATGGAGTTGATATCTATTTTAAGTACCATAGGGTCTTCCGCATCGTCGGGAAGTGTACTTTTAACCATATCAACTTTTTCACGCACATCTGCGGCGGCATTGTCAACGTCAACGTCACTTGTAAATCTTACAACAACAGTTGAAACACCACTGCTGGACGTACTGGATAAAGTATCAAGTCCGCTGACGGAAGAAAGACTCTCTTCAAGCGGTTTTGATATAAGGGACTCCATTTCCTCCGGACCCGTACCGTCATAAGTTGTCATAACAAGTACAACAGGAATGTTCATATTGGGGAAGAGGTCAAGTCCCAGTGACACAAGGGAAAGCAAACCGAATGAAACAACCACCAATATAACCATCAATGTGGCAATAGGTCTTTTAACCGTTATTTTTGCTATATTCATTTATTTTGCCTCCTCTGTTGTTGAAGCAACATCATCGGCTTCTTCCTTTGTACTGTCCGTATTTTCGGCATCTGCATTTTTGTCGTTTGAAACTATGTTTACGGTATCGCCGTCATTAAGATAGCTCTGACCGGTGATAACAATTTTATCGCCCTCCGTAACACCGCTCTTTATTTCGATGTTTTCGCCGTCGTCTATGCCTGTTTCAACCTGCTTTTTAACAGCTGTTGTGCCGTTAAGTATATAAACATAAGTTTTATCGTCTTTTTCGATAACAGTGTTTCTCGGTACAACCAATGTATCATCGGAACTTTCGCTTACAAAAGAAATGTTTGCGAACATACCGGGCTTCAAAGAACCGTCGGGGTTTGGCACATTGACCTCAACTGCATAAGTGCCTGTTGAATCCGCAACAGTGTTTACTGTCTTAACAGTACCCTTAATTTCCTGTCCTGAAGATGAAACATCAACGCTGTCACCCACATTTATGCGGTTGATAATGCTTTCACTTACGTTTACATTTACCGTAACAGTGTTTGTATCATTTATTGTAAAAGGTACGGAAGCCGCACTGACCATATTTGTAACCTCAATGTTCTTTGCTGAAATTACGCCGTCAATAGGGCTTGTTACAGTGTAGTCCGCAAGCTGTGAACGGAGAACGGCAAGCTGTGTTTCAACCGCATCTCTGCTGGCCTCTGCTGACTGAACACCGTTTGAAGCACTGTCCTTGTTATCGGAAACAGTCTGCTTGTTGAATATATCAAGGCTGTCCTGTGCCTGCTGTAAGCCTGTTTGAGCCTGTTCAAGCTGATTTTCGGCTGATGTGAGAGCAAGCTGAGCCTGACTGTAGCTGTTTTGAGCCTGTTCATAGCTGTTTTTTGCAGATGTGTAGCCAAGTTCAATGCTGTCAAAATCATTCTTTGAAACTACGCCCTGTTCATACATCTGCTTGTAATTTGTGTATTTTGTTGAAAGGTCGTTGTAGTTTGCAAGTGCGGTGTCAACAGCTGTTTTTGTTGTGCTTATTGTCACTTTTGCGTTATCCACGCCAACCTGTGCATTGTCAACACTCTTCTGTGCGGTTTTAACGGCATTTTCAAGCTGAACTCTTGAAGTCTGAATTTGACCGCCGTCCGTACTCTGTGCAAGAGCGGTTTTTGCACTCTGCACGCCTGCCTGACTTACTTTAAGACTTGCTTCAAGTGTTTTGATTTGGTCGTTGATATCCTTTGTGTCTATCGTGAAAAGTACATCGCCTTTTTTAACTGTATCTCCCACATCAAAGAATATTTCCTTAACCTGACCGCTTGCCTTTGATGTTACGTTTACGGTTTGGTTTGCGGCAACCTTACCTGCATAAGTAACGGTTTTGCTTATAGAAGATGTTTCCAAAACTTCGGCTTCTACGGAAGTAACCTTAGTGTTGGCAACAGCTTCCTCCTTCTTTCCGCAGCCGCTAAAGAGCATCATGCTTGCAATAACAACTGCGGCAAGCCTTAATGATTTTTTCATTGTAATTCCTCCCTTATTACACTTAATTTACATTATTTTGCTTGTTATTTTTAAAGACCTTAAGGAAATAATCCATACCATGTATAAATTTTTCCAATTCGTCTGTTGTAAGTTTATTCAAAAAACTTGACCTGACATGCTTTTCAGCCAAAATATGTGTCTTTTCAAGCATATCCAAAGTTTTCTCGGTCGGATTTATATATACAAATCTGCCGTCACTGCCCGTTTCCGGATAAATCTTTTCCAAATAGCCTTGCTCCACAAGTTTCGATATGGTTATCGAAAGTGTGCTGTTGCTGGAATTAAGAAACCCCGAAAGCTGTGAAATTGTGTTGATTTTCATAACACTCACGCAAAATATAAGCTGAAGCTGATGCTCGGTCAAAGCCTTGAACTCGTCGGTTTGTTCAAGCAACACAGAGCTGTATTCCTTTGCGTTTTTCTCCAAAATGCTAAAAGCGAAAAAACTTAAATCTTCCATAACAGCCATAAAGCCGTCATCATATTCCTCCACAGTGGGAGAAATGTATTTTTTAACAAGTATTTCCGTACATTCCGGTGGTTTCGGTAAAACTTCACGCAAAAGCGAAACACCTTTTTTGAAGTTTTCCCTCTGCTCGGTGGAAATGCTGTCGTAAAACACATGGAAAGATTCTATGTTTGCCTCCGTCTGTGCCTTTAAAATTTCTATGCCCTTGTCTGTAACACTCAAAAAAACCTGCCTTTTATCTTGTGCTTTTGTAGGTCTTTTCTTTTTTATGTAACCGTTTTTTATCATTTTGGTGGTTATTATGGATAAAGTGCTTTTGCTCAAACCCATTGTGTTGGCAAGTGCCGATACCGTATCAACCCCGGCAAATTCAACAGCGGCGATAATTTTAAACTGCCTTTGGCTTATTTTGTCCGTTGTAACATTGCGGTATGAATATCTTTTCTTTTTCAATTCCCAACCAATGTTCACAAGTTTAAGCCATTTCTCCGCCGCCTCACCAATGAGTGAGTCCTTTGTTTTGTACTGCAAAATTATACCTCCCTTTA
>CAZUXS010000193.1:0-3713 GCA_964624605.1 uncultured Lachnospiraceae bacterium
CTGTATTAACTGTATTATAATTAGTAGACAGTTAATACACTGTTACCGGTAAAAGTATGAACTATTGATTGTTGAATGGAGGTGAGAATGTGGAACTAAATTACAGTGACCACAGACCCATTTACGAACAGATTAAGGAAAAAACAAAGGAGTACATTGTAAGCGGTGCTATGAGTGAACACGAGAAACTGCCGTCTGTGAGGGAGGTTGCCTCACAGCTTGCAATCAATCCGAACACCATACAGCGAGCCTACAAGGAGCTTGAAGCCGAGGGCTACATTTATTCTCAAAAAGCAAAGGGATATTTTGTTGCACCTATGAAAAACAGTATGCGTTCGCTGAAAACGGAGGAGGCATTTGAACAGCTGGAAGTTATGCTGAACGAGCTGAGGTATTTGGGGGCGAAAAAAGAGGATATTATAGGGCTAACCGAGAAAGTTTATTCAAAAACAAGTGAGGAGGGGAAGTAATATGAATGAAATGATTAAGGCTGAAAATGTGGTTAAATGCTTTGATGATTTCAAGGCACTTGACGGCTTGACACTTACGGTCAAAAAAGGCTCTGTTTACGGGCTTATAGGGCCTAACGGTGCAGGCAAAACAACATTTATAAAAACGCTTATGGGCATTTACAAGCAAAACGGCGGAAACATCACCGTTGACGGCGAGAGGGTGTATGAAAACAACGATATAAAGCAGAAAATCGTATACATAAGCGACGATTTGTTTTTTTACACAACCTATACAATAAAGGAAACAGCTAAGTTTTATTCCCAAATTTACAAAAACTGGGATTGGGATATGTACGAAAAACTCAAACAGCTTTTCAAAATAGATGAAAAAAGAAGATGTCGCAGGCTTTCAAAGGGTATGCAAAAGCAGGTTGCTTTTTGGCTTGGTATCTGTTGCCGTCCGGAAGTTATGGTGCTTGATGAACCTGTGGACGGACTTGACCCCGTTATGAGAAGAAACACAATGTCCATAGTTTTGCAGGAGGTGGAACAGCGAGGTATGACGGTGCTTGTTTCAAGCCACAACTTGCGTGAACTGGAGGATATCTGCGACGAGGTGGGCATAATGTTTAACGGAAAAATTGTGCTTGAAAAGTCGCTTGATGATGTAAAGGGCGAAATTCATAAATTGCAGGTAGCTTTCAAGGGCGGTACGCCAAAGGAACTCACCGAAAAGCTGAATATATTGCACAGCAGTAGCTTCGGCAGTGTGCATACATATATAGTAAGAGGAAAATCGGACGAAATTGTTTCGGCTTGCAACGATTTTGAACCTCTTATCTGCGATATTTTACCGCTTACACTGGAGGAAGTTTTCATTTACGAGCTTGGCGGACTGGGTTACGAATTTGAAAACTTGCTTATTTAAGGAGGGATTGGAATGAAAATACTTGATAAAGCCGTTATAAAATCGGATTTTAAAAGGTACTGGTGGGTGCCTGTGCTTTACATACTGTTTATGGCACTTTTCATATTGCCTAATGCGGTTGACAGCTACACATATTACGACAACACGCTGACGCAAAATGTTGCAGGCGTGTATTATCAAACGGACGAGGGCGGTCTTGCATTTTTGTTTTCACTTGCACTCACTGTTATGATTTTTTCATATCTGCATAAGGGAAGTGCCGTTTCGGGGCTTCACGCTTTGCCTATAAAAAGAACAACAACTTATTTTTCACACATTTTTACGGCAGTTTTGCTTATTATTGTGCCTTTGCTTATTTCAGGCGGTGTGATTGCATTGGAATGTGTGCATTTCGGTGAAACTCCGATATATGCCGTAAAATACATATATACGGGTGTTATATATATGCTTATTGCCATGATGTTTGCCGCTTTTTCAATGCTTATTGCAGGCAACACAGCGGCAGGTGCAATATTTTCAATGGGTTTTATGATATTGCCCGGCTTTGTCGTAACAATGGCAAACTATATATTCACCAACAATCTTTACGGTTATTATGCCGACAGTGATGATATTCTTAAAAAAATTTACCTTATTGATGTGGATTATATGTGGGATAAGGCATCAATCGCTTATATTATAATTATTGTTGTGCTGTTTATTTTGAATATTTGGCTTTATAATATAAGAAATTTGGAAAATTACGACGAGGTGGTTGCCTTTGCACCCCTCCGCAGTGTATTTATGTATACTGTTGCTGTGTGCTTCGGCTATTTCGGCTATGCCCTTCTTAAGCAGATTTTGTCTGTAAATATACTGTTTTGGGGTGCATTACCTCTTGGCTGTGTGGCACTTATTGCCGCCTTTATGTTAAACCGAAAAAGTTTCAATATAAAGGGAATTGCATTGCCTTTGATAGCCTACATTGCGTTTGTGGGTATCGTAAAATTAGCCTTTGTTACGGATATTACGGGTTATGAAAAAAGAGTGCCGGATATAGATAAGGTGGTCAGTATTGAACCTTACGAAAATCAATATAACAATCCTTATTGCTATGGTTACGGAAACACAGGCAAAGGTTACTATGATGCGGCATACAAGGGTGAAATAACCGATAAAGAGGGTATAGGCGATATAATTGCACTCCATTCCTACATTGTTGATGTAAAACCGAATTATGACATCGACCACGATTCATATTACGGCAACTGCAATTTTAAATTGAAATATAACCTCTCAAACGGCAGAACCATGGTAAGACAATATTATATATCCGATGTCAAAAATTTGAGTGACAGGGAAAATTTCAGAAAATATTACGAAAGACCGGAATATAAAAAAGCCGTTTATCCTTTTGTAAATGATAACAAAAAGGAAATATCATTCATAGAAGTTTCCGGTGTGGGTGTAAGCGGAATAGTTCATATATCCGATATTGACGAGGAAAAATTTACAGAGGCAATTAAAAAAGATATATTTGCACTCACTTTTGAAGATGAATTGAATATATCCGAAAGAAATGCCAGTGTTTCATCTTTGGAAATCAGCTATAATGAAATTATTCCGATTGACGGAGTTGATAAGAAATTCAGTTGTGACCAAACATTTTATTTAGGCAAAAGAATGCCTAACACACTTGCATTTGTGAATGAGGAACTCAAAAAATATCCGGGCAGAACATATACCGCCGATGATGTGACCTCAATAGAAATAAGTGCGGATTATTATAATGAGGACGGATATATTTCCAACAACTTTAACACAGAAACCACAGCAGAAACGGCCTTGGAAGGTGTTGCCACAGAAACTGTAATGGATGAGGCGGAATATAGTAATTCTTCCGACAGCCTTGAAAGGGAAATAACCGACAAAAACGATATCAGGGAGATTTATAACCTCCTTGCCATATCCGAAAAATCGGGCGAAATTGATACAAACTTAGACAGTAACTATGGCGACTATTGGTATATATCATTTTCATTCATATCCGATAAAAACAATTCCGGTCAAAGCTGTGACTGCACCATAAACGTATCGGCAAGTAAAGTACCGGAAGTGCTGAAAAAGTATCTGAAATAGGACGTTGACGGGGAATGGTTTGAAAATAAAACCGATTTGAAAACAGAATTGGTTTAAAAACAGGTTCAATATCAAAAAACAGGTTTGTAATCTCTAAAAGGGTTACAAACCTGTTTTCGTTTTTGTTTTTACTTATATTTTTATTTTAAAATTTACGTGGTTTTATATTGCTTTCGGGTGGGAGATTATATCTTGCTTCGGTATGTTTCAATTTC
>CAZUXS010000194.1:0-3691 GCA_964624605.1 uncultured Lachnospiraceae bacterium
CACTGAGAGAAATTTTTGAAAGTTTGGGATATAAGGTGGAATGGGTTGCGGAAACTAAAAGAATTGTGATTTCTGATAAATAAAAATAGAAAAAATTTGATTTTGGATAAATGAAAACCAAAACTTTATATCTCGGCGAAGCCGAAATAAAGTTTAGATCCAGTACGCACCGACAAAATGGTCGGCAAGCCGAAGGCTTGCTTTTGCCGTAGGCAAAAGTGCTTTTCCTTTTTAAAGGCTGGTGGGGTGGTGGGGCAAAGCCCCACGGTCTTATTTTCGTTCGGGAGATTTTTGGAGGTTTGGAACCTACGCACCGACAAAGTGGTCGGCAAGCCGAAGGTTGCTTTTGCCGTTAGGCAAAAGTGCTTTCTTTTTCGATAAAAAAGGTCTCAAAAAATTGGGGTGTGTCGGTTGTTCCGATACACCCTTTCTTATAAGTTTTTACAGCAATGCAGGTATCAAATAAGTGACAATACACATTATCACCGTTGCAAGCACTATACCGCAGAGTATTGCCGGTATTGACTTTTTAAGTTTAACACCCAAAAGTGCGGCTATGAGTGAACCTGTCCATGCACCCGTACCGGGTAAGGGAATACCAACAAAGAGGAGAAGCCCTATAAACTCCCTCTTTTTAATGCTGTCACTCTTGCCCATAGCTTTTGCTTCAAGCTTTTGCACCATAGGCTTGAAAAGCTTTGTGTTTTTCAGCCAATCGAAAATACGTGTTATGAAAAGCAGTATAAACGGTATTGGCAGTATGTTGCCGATCATACATATTATGACCGCACGCACAACAGGCACTTTCAAAACAGCTGCGGCAATCATACCGCCTCTGAGTTCCAGTATGGGTATCATAGATATTATAAAAATTGCAATGTTGCTGTTTACTCCGTGGAGAAGTCCCAGCATAGTGTTCACAAGATGTTCCATTTTTTTAATCTCCCTTATTTTTAGTCAATTTGATTATACTATACCGCATAAAAATTTACAACATATTTTTATATAAATGTAATTTTAATTTACAATGCCACATAAGCTAGCTTTATAGGGGGTGTTGATGTGGAGGAAAACAATAACTTGAATACGGATATCGGCGGAGGTGATATGGATGAAAAGCAGTTTGAAAAAATACTTTCAATGGTGCGGCTTATAAAGGGCATATCGCAGCTTGACGGTGCAGGCGGTGAAACGAATGGGGAGAGTGAAAACGGCGAGGACGTGACAAGTCCCGATGATGTTCAGGCGCTCAATGCACTGAACGCCGCACTGCCGTATCTGGACTACAAATTCCGTAAGCCTGTGGGTATAATGGTCAAGCTTATTGAAATGAACAGGATATTAAGTAGCTTTGAAACACTGTCAATCGGTTCGGGGAAAAGCGATGCCGAAAGGAAAAGACAAATGCTGCTTGCCGTAAGAGATGAGCTTGACAGCAAAAAACAACAGATGCTGGATATATTTATGAGGGTGATGGAAATAAGAGAAATTGCAAAAAATATGTAAGGAGAGATATTATGCCGAATAAAAAGAATATAGACGAAATTTTGAGTGACCCTGCCTTTAACTGCTTTGACAGCGAAAAAAAGGAGCTAATAAAAACAATGTATGCCGAAATGCAGGGCAAAAGTGTGGAGGGAATAATGGTTGTGTTGGCGAAATATTACAACAGAATTTTTGCCGGAAGAAAAATCACACCCGAGGAAAGGGATGCTATGTTGCGAGTGCTTACGGCGGACATGAGCGAAGCGGAAAAAAATAAACTCAATTTAATACTAAAAATGCTGAAAATGTAATTATTATACATAAACGTGGATAAGTGTGGAGAAGTCTGCAAGTTGTCAACATATAAAAACACCCTATACATGGCTTAAAAGGTGGCAAATGTGAATAAATGGGGTTAAAAATGTTGATAATGTTGATAACTCTGTCAACTTATCCACATTTCAACACCTATGTTAGTTAATAAGTGGGATAAAAAATAATGTTATCAACATATTATCGCTATTAAATATTTGTACACGAGTGGCGGACATGACCGTGAAATACGGAAAATAGCTTTAAATACTACGTAAAATATGCTATAATTAACCTATAGATTGATACATAAGGGTGGTTAATATGGGTTACTGGAATTCAAGAGGTTTGCGTGGAAGCAGCCTTGAAGAAATGATAAATATGACAAATCAACTTTATAAGGAACGGAATTTGGCGGTTATACAAAAAATACCCACGCCTATAACTCCCGTGAAGATGAATAGCCAAAAGCAGATTACACTTGCTTATTTCGACAGCAAGTCAACCATTGACTATATGGGTGTGGTGCAGGGGATACCTATTTGCTTTGATGCAAAGGAAACTCAGCAGGGGAGATTGCCTATACAGAATATTCATGCTCATCAAATGGAGTTTATGGATGCGTTTGAAACGCAGGGTGGTGTGCCGTTTTTGATTGTGCACTGCGATGATACGGATGAGTGTTATTTTTTGCCGTTTATAGTGCTTAAAAAATATTGGGATGGGGCACAGAACGGGGGGAGGAAGTCGATTCCGTATTCGGCTTTTGAACAAAAGTTTAGGGTGTATAACAGGAATGGGTTTCCTGTGCACTACCTCGAAGCGCTGAATGTGTATTTAAAAGAAGAGTAGCCCTCTTTTTAATACCTGATGTGATGATTACTTATGCTTTGAAAACGCAGGAAAGATTGTTCTTTTTTACGAAAAAAGAACCAAAAACGATGGGGCGTTCCGATTCGCCCCATACCCCTAACGGGCAGGGGCGGAGAGTGCGTTGGCTCATCGGAGTATGGTGGCGGGTTGCCCCTGCACCCTACCCGTTTTATGGTGTGGTGAGGTTAGCGGTTTAGTCTAACTATAGAGTTAAGCATAGGTGGGGTTAGCCTTTGCACCTATACCCACCCGTAAGGGTGAGGTTGGTGCAAACGGCTTAACCCACCGTTGTCGGTGAAGCCGCAAAACTAAGCTCTTAAGCGGCGAAGCCGCTATTAGCCTTCCCCTATGGGGAAGGTGGCATTTTTGCTTGCAAAAATGACGGATGAGGCGAACAACCTAAGGCTCAAGTGATTGTGAGTTTTATTGTTTATTGTGGGTTGTTCATCCCAAACGGATTGAGTAAATTATGAATAAGCTGCTTATATATACGGTCTGAAAAATAATAGTTGTATAAATGTGAAATAAGTGGTATAATGAAAAATAATGGCTATACAAATTTAGAAATTACATATATATTATAATCGGAGGAAAAAACAATGGGAAAGTTTTTCGGAACAGATGGTGTGCGTGGTGTTGCCAATATTGAGCTTACACCGGAGCTTGCTTACAGAGTGGGACGTGCGGGTGCTTATGTGCTCACAAAGCACACAAATCACACAGCAAAGATAATAGTTGGTATGGATACAAGAATTTCAGGTGATATGTTGGAGGCTGCGCTTATTGCGGGCATTTGCTCTGTGGGTGCACACGCTGTCAGCCTTGGTATTGTGCCTACACCTGCTGTTGCGCATCTTGTGCGTAAGTATGATGCGGATGCCGGTGTTGTAATCAGTGCATCACACAATCCCGTACAGGATAACGGTATTAAGTTCTTCAATTCAAAGGGCTTTAAGCTTAGAGATGAGATTGAAAACGAGATAGAGGAGTATATGACAAATCGTTGGGAGGAGCTTCCTCG
>CAZUXS010000195.1:0-3689 GCA_964624605.1 uncultured Lachnospiraceae bacterium
TCGTTTCTGAGAATGATTGGGCGGATACCCATTTCACTTTCAATTGAAATGTTGAGCTTTCTTCTGTTTATACTCATTGGAAGCTCTGTTTTAGGATGTGAAACAAGCTCCAATGAAGTGATTGCAATTTCAAAACCGTTTACCGCTCTCGGTTCATCTCTCATATCACCCGTAACTCTTACGCAGTTTTCTTCCTTAAGGAGTTCCTTTTCTTCCTCGGAGCCGTTCTTTGTGTAAACGCACTGTATAAGTCCGTTTACCTTTCTCAAAATTACGAAAGCGAAATCGCCCATATCACGCACATTGTAAATTGTGCCGTGGGTTGTTACTCCCTTTCTGTCCTCTCCCTCGAGTTTAATTAACTCCGATATACACAAATCTTTTATTGTTCTTTCACCTTTAACAGTTATCATGTTGATTGTCCTCCTTAAAAAATTCAAAATTAAATTGCGGGTATAAAAAAAGTCCCGTAATCATAACGATTACAGGACGAATATTCTATAAATATACTGTGGATAAATACACGTGGTACCACCTATATTGGCGCACCGTTGCACCCACTCTATAAAGCCGTTTAACGCAGGCAACACGGATTCCACTACTAACATAGGCTTTTGCAGAACCGACTCCCAAGTGTTCTTCATCGCAGAGTGTCAAAAGCAAGGCTTTCAGTCTGTGGCCAAGCATCCCTGATAAGTTTCTCCGTGACTACTTTTCTTGTTCTCAGTCATTTGATGATTGATATAATATCATAATATAAAATAAAAATCAAGACTTTTTTTCAAAAAAATTGTGTCACAGCCTAATTTTGTGCTTAGGCACAATCATTTGCTTGTGTAGGTCTTTTTCAGCCACTTTCCCTCTTCGGATAAGTCATCATCCGTCCAGTAGCCTGTTTTATCGCAACTGCTTTCTATGAGTGCTGAGGCTTCGGCTTTATTGGATAAATTCCAGCATACATAGCTTATGCCACGTTTACGCAAAAACTCAATCCAAGTATTTGCCTCGTTTTCATCAATATTGCCGTTGCCGGAGGCATCGCAGATACCAAATTCCGATACAAATATCGGCAAGCCCTTGTTATATGCCGTTTCAAGCTTGTTCCTTAAATCCTGCTTGTGAGTTGAGGCATAAAAATGGAGGGCATACATAACGTTGTCGTAGCTTAGCGGGTCATTTGCAACCACATCAACATCCTGTGACCAAGTAGGCGTACCTACTATTATAACCGCAGAGGGGTCATTATTTCTTATCACGGGAATTATTTCCTCTGCATAAGGTTTGATATCGTTTGCCCAACTAACGTTGCCGTTTGGCTCGTTGCAAATTTCATATATTATGTTATTATATGAAGAGTATTTTTTGCTCATCTCATCAAAGAAGAGTTTTGCATTTTCTTTGTCGGTGTTGGGGTTGCCGTGTTCAAGTATGTGCCAATCCAGTATTGTATACATACCAAGTTCGCTTGCATATTTCACGCCCTCGTCAACCTTGCTGTGCAGAGCTTTGCTGTAGCCCTCGTCGCTGCTGCTGTAAAGTGCAAGCCTTATTGTATCAACGCCCATATCATCACGCAGTGTTTGAAAAGCTTCCTTGTTTATATATTGCGGGAACCATGCTATGCCATGGGTGCTGACACCTTGCAAAATTATAGGTTCTCCGGCTTCGTTCACAAGCTGTGTGCCTTTTACGGAAAGTTTGCCGTTCTGCTCGGCTGGTGAACCTTTTTCGGGTGAATACATATTTGCAGTTACCTCGTTTTGTGAACTACTCTCTTGCACTTCGGAAGATGTTTCAACCACGTTTCCGTTTTCATATAACTTTGATGAAACAATTTCGGGGCTAGAGGTAAATTCGCCTATGAAGCCTATTTCGGTTGTATCGCCGGAATTTATTGTGGTGTTATAGTCCATAGCCGTGATTTTGAGTGTATTGCCCGAAACGGTATATTTTCCGTTCCACATATCCGATATACTCACACTTTCGGAAAATTCAATTTCAACCGACCAATCGGTGAGTGGCTTGCCTGTTGTGTTCTTGAGAGGAACAGAAAATTTTGTGCATATCTTGTCGCCGCTCTGCCAGCTTTCTTCCTTGTTTACCGTAAGTGATATGTCGGAAGAAGCCTTGCAATCTGTAGTGGCGGATGAAATTTCCGTTATTGTATCGGCGGCAACCGTGGTGGCAATTGTTGCAACGGAAGCGGTGGTTTGTGCGGATGTATCCGTTTTTCCGCAGCCGCAGAATGTAATAAGAGATAATAGTGATACTGCAAAGCATAGCTTGATTTTCATTTTAAAATACCTCCTCGCTGTTTTTATATTAATTATATCATCAAATTATATTGTTGTAAAACATATTTTTGTGCATTTTGGAATATAATGTGGTATTTAACTTTCGGAGGTAAAAATGGCAGAGGGAAGATTACAGATTATAACTGTTGAAGAGGGAACTTATATTCCCGTCACAAATGCATCGGTGCGTATAAGCAAGGACGGAGAAACTTTATATGATACATACACGGACAGTTCGGGGCAGACGGAATTTATATCACTTGAAGCACCGCCTGTTTCCTACACACAGCAACCCGATGAACCGCAACCCTATACAAGCTACGATGTAAAAGTGACAGCAGACGGCTACAAGGATGTGGCAATACGTGGGGTTCAGGTTTACGGCGATGCGGAAGCCATACAAAATATATCCATGCAAAAGGGTGAGGGTAGTGTGGAAATTTCCGTTCCGCCACCGACATTGTACGGTGATTATCCTTCCAAAATATCCGAGGACGAGGTGCAGGAAGTAAATTCGCAGAGTGGTTTTTCGGTACTTGACAGGGTGGTTATACCCGAATATGTGATTGTGCATGATGGCAGACCCAACGCCTCTGCGGAGAATTATTACGTGCCGTACAAGGAGTACATCAAAAATGTAGCCTCGGGTGAAATTTACTCAACTTGGAACAAGGAGGCACTTCTTGCCAATTTGTATGCCATACAATCATTTACGCTAAACAGAGTTTTTACGGAACACTACAGAAACAGGGGTTATGATTTTACGATAACAAGTTCCACTGCCTATGACCAAGATTTCAGCTATGGAAGAACGACTTATGAGGAAATAAATGAGCTTGTGGACGAGATTTTTGACGAATATATATTGAGAGAGGGACAGACACAACCTCTTTTTGCACAATACTGTGACGGTGAAAGGGTGAGTTGCCCGAATTGGCTTTCGCAGTGGGGAAGTGAGTATCTTGCAGGGCAGGGGTATTCGGCAATTGATATTTTGAAGTATTATTACGGTGACAATATAAGTATAGAACAGGCTGAAAAGGTGAGCGGTATTCCCGTGAGTTTCTCGGGGAATCCACTTTATGTTGGTTCGGTGGGAGAGGAGGTTAGAAGGATACAGCAGCAGTTGAACGTTGTTGCGGCAACGTACTCCGCAATTCCGAAGATTAAGGTGGATGGGGTTTATGGGCAGAAAACCGAGGAGGCGGTGAGGATGTTTCAGAAGATTTTTAATCTTCCGCAAACCGGAGTGGTGGATAAGGCGACTTATTATCAGATAAGTCAAATTTATGTGTCACTTGAAAAACTTTCGGAATTATCTTAATGGTTCTTTTTGGGCAAAAAGATTGTTCTTTTTTACGAAAAAAGAACCAAAAACGTTGGGTGGTTCGCAAT
>CAZUXS010000196.1:0-3667 GCA_964624605.1 uncultured Lachnospiraceae bacterium
ATTTCACCTATGGGTTGCCGTGCTTTCCTTTCACTTTGGTTTGAAAGAGGCGGTATGGAGCCTGCCGATGAAAATGACAAGCCGGTGACGGTCGGAAGATTCAACCTCGGTGCTATAAGCTTGCATTTGCCTATGATACTTGCAAAGGCAAGAGCGGAGAGCAGGGATTTTTACGAAGTGCTTGACTACTATCTTGAAATGATAAGAGGAGTACATAAAAAGACAATAAGCTACCTCGGTGAGATGAAAGCGTCCACAAACCCCGTTGCTTACTGCGAGGGCGGCTTCTACGGCGGTCACCTTAAGCCGGGTGATAAAATAAAGCCGTTGCTTAAATCAAGCACAATCAGCTTCGGTATAACTGCGCTCAATGAGCTCCAGCAGCTTTTCAACGGCAAGAGCCTTGTTGAGGATGGTGAGTTTGCCCTTGAAGTTATGAAATACATAAATGATAAGGTGAACCAATATAAGAAAGAGGACGGCATACTTTATGCAATTTACGGCACACCTGCGGAAAGCCTTTGCGGTTTGCAGGTAAAGCAGTTCAGACAGAAATACGGCATTATTGAAAATGTTTCGGACAGAGAATATGTTTCAAACAGCTTCCACTGCCACGTATCCGAAAATATCACGCCTATTCAAAAGCAAAACCTTGAAAAGAGATTTTGGGATTTGCTCAACGGCGGTAAGATACAGTATGTGAAGTACCCTATAGATTACAATGAAAAGGCTATAGTGACACTCATTGAAAGAGCTATGGATATGGGATTTTATGAGGGTGTGAACCTCAGTCTTGCCTACTGCGACGATTGCGGCCATCAAGAGCTTGAGATGGACGTATGCCCGAAGTGCGGCAGCAGTAACCTTACCAAAATAGACAGAATGAACGGATATTTGAGCTATTCAAGAGTAAGAGGAGATACAAGACTTAATTCCGCAAAAATGGCTGAAATAAAAGACAGAGTAAGTATGTAAAAATATTTACTCGGATAAAATAATTTTATTCGGAGAATAATTATGAATTATCACAATATAACACAGGATGATATGCTCAACGGCAGCGGACTTAGAACCGTGCTGTGGGTAAGCGGTTGCACACATTGTTGCGAGGAATGTCAAAATGAAATAACTTGGGATGTCAATGGAGGTATACCCTTTGACGATGCCGCCGAGGAGGAGCTTTTTGACAATCTTTCAAAGGATTATATAGCCGGTGTCACTTTCAGCGGAGGTGATCCTCTTCACCCTAAAAACAGGGATGAAATAACAAGGCTGGCAAAGAAAATACGCAAGGATTTGCCAAATAAAACAATTTGGCTTTATACGGGTTTCACTTGGGATAAGATATGTGAGCTTGAAATTGTCAACTACCTTGATGTGGTTGTGGACGGTCGCTTTGTGAAAGAACTTAAGGACGTAAGTCTGCACTGGAGAGGTTCATCAAATCAGAGAGTTATTGACGTGAAGAAAACACTTGAAAGCGGAAGTGTTGTTCTTTTTGATATTTAAACGGGAGTTAAATTTAATGGAAAAAATTTTATTTGCAAAGTTAAAGGATGGGGCAACTATCCCACAGAGAGATATATGGAATGCGGGTCTTGATATATATGCCTGTTTCGATGAGGAATATATGATAATTCCTCCGCACACAACAAAGCTTGTGCCTACGGGTCTTGCAAGTGTAATCCCCGTTGATTATTACATACAGATTCAGGAAAGAGGTTCAAGCGGCAGCAAGGGCATAAAATACAGTGCAGGTGTTATTGATTCAAGCTACCGTGGTGAGTGGTTTCTTGCCACGACAAACACAAATGACAAGCCTTTACTCATAAGCAAGGTCGATTTTGAAAGTATGGATAAAACCGCAAGAGAGCTGATTGAAAATGCGTATATTGTTTATCCGTACAGCAAGGCACTTTTTCAGGGAATAGTGCATAATATTCACAATGAGCTTGCAGTGGAGGAAATTACGGCGACCGAACTGGCGGCTATTCCCTCACAAAGAGGTGAGGGCAAACTCGGCAGCAGCGGAAAATAAAAAAATTTTAATAAGCAAGTCCTTCTTGAAGCAACAAGGAGGACTTATTTTATAATACAAAGGGAGAGAATAAAATGCTTATTGCTTATATTATTTATATTGTATTGCTTTGCGTTGTATTCGTTATTTCTTATAAGAATTTTATTTCGGGCATATTCAAAAAAGAAAATAATTGTGTTTGCCTTGCGGTTCTTATTTTGTTTCTTATTTCTTGGATTGTCGGATTGTGCGGCAATACGGAAATTGCCCGTCTCAACAGCCAAGCATTTTTGATTTCGGGTGCTTTGGTTTGGTGCTGTTCCGTTATTTTTTGCGGCAACAAAAACAAGGTTGTTATTCTTGCCTATAAAACGTTTATGGTTGCACTCGCACTTGAAGTGCTTATATTCAATTTCAATGCTTTTCAGCTCACATTTGACAAATATGAGCACAGAATACTCAGCTTGGATGATGCCGAGGTAACGAGTTTCGATAAAAAGGAATCCGTATCAACGGGCAGAAAAGTTACTCTGGAAATTCGGGATATAAATAAAAAGATAGGCACACTGAAAATAGATGCCTTTTCATCAAAGAATAAAAGAATAAACATAAACATCGATTATGCCGATGCAACAAATTCGGCATTTCGTGAAAAGGTCGGCACTGCGCAGATTGTCGGTGACTGCAAAAGAAGCTACACAGTTCCTATAAACGCATCGGGGGAAATAAGCAAGCTTAGATTAAGATTTGATACCGAAGATAATGAAGCCGTTAAAATAAATTCAATAGAAATAAATTCGCCGATTACCTTTAGGTTTTCAATCGTAAGAATACTCTTGATATTAATGATTGTGCTTTTGAAATACCTGCTTTGCGACAGTGAAACATTTAAAAAGCCCCTTGCGGAAAAGGCGGATTTATGCAAATTATGCGGACGTTCAATGGTTCTGATATTGTGTGTGATTGCCTTTTTCCTCATACTTTTCCACAGGAGCGAAAGCGTAGGTTCAATACCCTCCGATTTTTCGGCTCAAAGCGGCAATCAAATCACACAGGAGATAGTCGATGCGTTTTCAAAGGGACAGTTAAGTCTTACGGCAGAGGTTGATTCGGAGCTTTTGGAGCTTGATAATCCATACGACAGAAGTCAGCGAGATGGTATTGACCACAAGTGGGACCATCTTCTTTATAACGGAAAGTATTATTCATATTACGGAATTGCCTCCGTGATTTTGCTGTTTTTGCCGTACCATCTTTTGACGGGATGTTATTTTCCGTCACCTTGGGCTGTGTTTATATTCGGTTGTTTGGGAATATTCTTTTTATATAAGCTCTATATGAGGTATATGCGTGAGTTTTTTGCGGATATGAAAATAAGTCTTGTGCTTATGGGCTTTGCAATGATTGAGCTTATAACGGGTGTATGGTTCTGTTTTTCATCACCTAATTTTTATGAAATCGCACAAACCTCGGGCTTTATGTTTTGCACGGCGGGATTTTATTTTATGCTTAAGGGCAGGGTGATAGGCAGCGGAAATGTAAGATACGGATATGTTGCGCTTGCTTCGGTTTTGCTTTCACTTGCCGTGCTTTCAAGGCCGACTCTCACGGTATACTGTATATGCGCCCTGATACTTATATATTCGGGCT
>CAZUXS010000197.1:0-3667 GCA_964624605.1 uncultured Lachnospiraceae bacterium
GTGCTGTCAATGGAAGAAAATCTTGATGAAATAAATGAAAAGATTTTCAATATGCAGCAGGAAAGAGAAGATATATCTATTTATTCCGAGGATATATCAAAGGCTAATGAGCAGATTAAGCTCCTCGTGGATAATGCCGCTTTTGATTTTGCAGGCGGCGATATTTCAAGTATATATGAGTTGAGAAACAATGTTCAAAAGAAACTCGATAACAGAAATCAAATGCTTTTGACTGAAAATAAGGGTGCTCTTACGGAACTTGTTTCACAAAGAGAAGCCGCAGAAAGTGAGATTGCGAAAAACACAACAACTATCACGGCTAATGAGGGCGGTGTTGTTTCCTACTATACAGATGGTTTAGAGGCGACATACAAAACCGATGCAATGGAAGACCTTACAAAAGAACAGACAGAAGAAGAGGATAAGACCGAAAGCGGTTTCCGTAATTCGGTTGAGGAAAATGACCCCGTATTCAAACTTGTAACTTCAAATATGTGGTACATAGCAGCTTATATGCCTAATGAGGAAGTTGCGGATTGGGAAGAGGGCGATCATAAAGACCTTTATGCAAAGGACAGTTCGGGCGAGGAATATGTGCTTGATGCTGTTGTGGATTCACTTGTGGATAAGGGTGTTGAAAAACTTGTTATCCTTAAGGTAACAAAGGATATGGAGTCCTTTATAAACAGCAGAAGTATTTCATTTGAAACTTCAATGCCAAAAACCGGTTATAAAGTGGCAAACAGTGCCATTGTGGAGGAAACTTCATTGCAGATACCGGCAGATTATGTGGAGGATGACAACATCGTTTATAAGGTGGAAAACGGCACGGCACAGAAAACCGAAATAAACATCAGCGGCAGAGATGATGAAGCAGGTGTGGTTTACATAACACTCAATCTCAATCAGCTTATTGTGGGCGATGTTTTGCAGAAACCCGATGACAGCACACAGAAGTACACCATCAGCGACACAATGACGATAAAGGGTATTTTTGTTATGAATTCGGGCATAGCGGAGTTTAAGAAAATAAACACCGAAAATGCTTTAAGCAACAGCACACATACTGTGCTTGATGTTGCACTTAACAAAAATATACAGATTTATGACAGAGTAATTACGGATACATCAAATATCCAGAAACAACAAAAGGTTTACAGTTGATGTTATTATTGTGATGGGATGGGTGATAAAATGAGTGTTGCACAAAATATAGAAAATGTAAGGCAAAACATAAGGATTGCCTGTGAAAAAAGCGGCAGAAAAGAAGAAGATATACTTCTTCTTGCCGTTTCAAAGACCATTGAAGTACCGATTATCAAAGAAGCTGTAGCAGAGGGACTTACCGAACTGGGCGAAAATAAGCCACAGGAGATAAACCGCAAATACAGCGAAATAGACGGCGTAAAATGGCACCAGATAGGACATTTACAAACGAATAAGATAAAATACATTATAGATAAGGTGTGCCTTATCCATTCACTTGACAGCCTGCATCTTGCCGAAGAGATAAGCAAAAAAGCTGTTTCAATAGGCAAAAAGATGGATGTGCTTGTGGAAGTGAATATTGCGGGAGAGGAAGCTAAGCATGGAGTTAAACCCGAAGAAGCCGAGGAACTTGCATTTAAGGCATCACAACTGGAGGGGATTTGTGTCAAAGGGCTTATGACGGTAGCACCTTTTGACGAAAATCCGGAGAATAACAGGAAATATTTTAGAAAAATGCACAATTTATTTGTTGACATTAAGTCTAAAAACTATGATAATATAAGTATGGAGTATCTGTCAATGGGTATGACTAATGACTACATGGTAGCCATTGAAGAGGGTGCTAACATAATTAGGGTAGGCACAGGTATTTTTGGTGCAAGAAACTACAACAAGTAAACATTTGTTTACAAAATTGAAAACTGCATTTTGGGAGGAAAAGAAATGAAAGCGGAATGGTTTAAGAGAATTAGAAGTGCAATCACAGGTGAAGATGCCGAATACGAAGAAGAAACAGGTTATGATGAAGAAGGCTACGAAGAAGAGGAAGAAGAATACGAAACAGGCAGGTTGCGAAACATTGCCAATGACAGACCTAGCTATTCTCCTACATATAGAACAAGCAGCAGCTATTCTAATCCATATATGAGAGGCGGCAGAAGAATAGGTGCACCTGCTCAGCAATCTTTTAATGTGAACACAAATGTGAATATGCAGGTTATTGTTACTGCACCTAAGAGCCTTCAGGAGGCAGGCGATGCTTGTGAAAATCTTAAGGATAAAAAGACTATTATTGTAAACCTTGAGGGTGTGGATAAGGAAACAGCACAGAGAATTACAGACTTCTTCTGCGGTGCTTGTTATTCACTTGACGGCTCAATTCAGCCTGTATCAAGCAGAATATTCATTATAGGACCTTATGATGTTAATATTTCAGGTCAGTTTAAGCAGGAGCTTGAGGCAAACGGCATTAAATTGCCAAGTGCGTCTATGTGGAAACTTTAATGTATAAGCTCTGATTATCCGAAAATATATAAGTATTTCGGATAGTAATATTGTACCGTTTGTTGCAAACGGTGATTTAAGAAAGGTGAAGTATGGTAGGTTGGATTATACTAATAGTACAAGCATTGGGATATTTTATAAGATTACTTAACTTGCTTATACTGGTAAGATGTATTCTTTCATGGATGCCGGCATTTTACGGCAAACCTGTTGTCAGACTGATTTACCGTTTGACGGAGCCGTTGCTTGCACCTATACGAAACATTATGCAAAAATCACCTCTGGGCGGTGGTATGCCGGTGGATTTTTCACCCGTTATCGCTATGATACTGCTTGATGTGGTATACGGAGTTGTGGTTAGAGTGTTGTTTTCGTTGCTTTAAATTGAAAATTTCGGAAATATGATTAATAAACAAAGTTTTTTAAAGTCTGTTGCAAACACAGAGGAAAAGATGCTGTTTGCAAAGGCTCTCGACAGGGCTGTGGTTGCGGAAAAAACATATACGGCGGAGTTTTCCGATTTTATGGACCCGTACAAGGCACATAAGCTGTGTACTGCCTTTAACAATGACAGCAGTATAACGGCTGTTTGCTACGGCGGATATGAGGATAGCGAAAGGCTGACAGTCGGATTTTTTCCGGAATATTCAGTGCCCGATGGTGCTGATATATCGGAATATTACGCACTTTTTCCTATACAGCCGATAGAGATTGCGTATAATGCAAAATACAGCCGTTCGCTCACGCATAGGGACTTTTTGGGTTCTATGCTCGGTCTTGGCATAACAAGGGAAAAAACAGGCGATATCATAATTGAGGAAGATAAGGCTGTTGCCTTTGTTAAAACGGAAATAGCCGATTTTATAGCTGTCAATCTGGAGAGGGTTGCACACACGTCGGTGAACACAAAATTGCTTACGGATTACGTGCCGAAACAGGCGGAAAAGGTTGAGAAGCGTTTTACCGTACCCTCACTCAGGCTTGATGCGGTGGTGAGTGATGCCTTTAATATGTCACGAGGCAAGGCTTCGGAACTTATAAAGGGCGAAAAGGTGTTTTTAAACTGGCAGTGCACAGCAAGCACATCAAAGACAGTCGATGTCGGCGATGTGATAACAGTGAGAGGAACAGGCAGGGTGAAAATCACAGAAGTTGTGGGAGTCACCAAAAAGGA
>CAZUXS010000198.1:0-3666 GCA_964624605.1 uncultured Lachnospiraceae bacterium
CTGTTTAATCTGATCTTTACCATTTCAAATTTCACCTCCTTGAATTATTCTGAAACAGAGCCTAAGCTCTTTGTATATATAAACCTCTTGGGTTTATAGCTTCACTCAACTATCAGCCGAAAGGAAATTTCTTGCCTTTCGCACCTTTCATTCCCTTCATTGAACCCATACTCGGCATTCCGAAGCCACCACCGAGGATACCTTTCTTGCCCTTGCTCATATCGGAGAATGTTTTCATCATTCTTTTCATGTCTTCAAACTGTCTTAACAGCTTATTGATTTCCTGAATACTTCTGCCACAACCGCTTGCAATTCTTCTCTTACGTGAACCGTTGAGAATATCGGGGTTCTGTCTTTCCTGAGGTGTCATTGACTGAATGATAGCCTCAATATGCTTTGTGGCATTGTCATCTATATTCAAGGCATCGAGGTCAAGATTGCCTCCGACACCCGGAATCATCTTAAGCAAGTCCTTAAGAGGACCCATTTTCTTAATCTGTTGGAGCTGTCCCAAAAAGTCATCGAGATTGAACTCCATACTTCTCATTCTTGCTTCAAGGTCTTTAGCTTGATCCTCGTCATATACCTGCTGTGCCTTTTCAATAAGACTGAGCACATCACCCATACCGAGAATACGGCTTGCCATTCTGTCGGGATAGAACGGTTCCAAATCTTCAAGCTTTTCGCCCATACCGACGTATTTGATAGGCTTACCCGTTACGGCTCTTACGGAAAGTGCCGCACCGCCTCTTGTGTCACCGTCCATCTTTGTGATGATAACACCGTCAACACCAAGCTTATCATTGAAGGTCTGTGCCACATTTACGGCATCCTGACCTGTCATAGCATCTATAACAAGAAGTATTTCCTGAGGTTTTACCTCAGCTTTGATATCCGCAAGTTCGTCCATAAGCTTTTCGTCTATGTGCAAACGACCCGCAGTATCTATGATAACAATATCATTGCCGTTATTTTTTGCAAATTCAACGGCATTTTTTGCAATCTCAACCGGATTACCCTGACCCTGTTCAAACACGGGGATATTATAGGTACTTCCAACAACCTGCAACTGCTTTATAGCCGCAGGTCTGTAAACGTCACAAGCAACTAAAAGAGGTTTTTTGCTCTGTTTTCTGAGCTGCCCCGCAAGCTTACCGGTTGTGGTTGTTTTACCTGCACCCTGCAAACCTGCCATCATATAAACCGTTGGTGACTTAGGTGAGAATGTGAGCTTACTCTGTGTGCTACCCATAAGGTTCACAAGCTCATCATTAACTATTTTTACGACCTGTTGTCCGGGATTGAGTCCGTCCAACACATCACCGCCTACAGCCTTTTCCGTAACGGTTTTTACAAAATCTTTTACAATCTTAAAGTTTACGTCTGCCTCCAGCAATGCAAGCTTAACTTCTCTCATTGCCGCTTTAACGTCTTTTTCGGTGAGCTTTCCTTTGCCACGAAGCTGTTTAAAAACCTCTTGCAGCTTGCCCGATAAACTTTCAAAAGCCATTCATTTACCTCCAAAAATTTATTCCAGAATTTCGGCTACTGCCTTTCTGAGTTTTTGTATACTTTCCTTATCATCATCACTCACTGTTGATTTTGATATAAGTGCGGCAAAGTCAAGGTCTATTTCATCCAACTTACGCTTTCTTTCAAGATAAAGCTTTGTTAAATGAAGCTTGTCCTCGTACTGTTTCAAAAGCTTTTCTGTTCTTTTGAGCATATCCAGTACAGCTTGCCTTGTGATGTTATACTCGTCTGCAATTTCAAAAAGTGACAAATCATTGAGATAATAAAGTTCAATCACATTTTTCTGCTTTTCTGTCAGCAATTCGCCGTAAAAATCATAAAGCAAAGTAATTTCATAAAACTTATCCATAATCTCAACTCCAATGCACATCAAGAAAATAAGCAGTAAAGTATTTTTCCCTTACACCTAGAGTAGTATACAACATAACCTCAATTCTGTCAAGTATTTTTTCTTTACACTTCTTATTGTTTTTATTTATAACTATTATAACAACTCTTCAAGTTCGGATTTATCGAAGTGGTAGTTAGTGTTGCAGAAATGGCAGTGTACATCTGCCTTTCCGTCCTCGTCTATTATTTTTTGTATTTCAACCTTACCGAGTGAGGCAATTGCACTCTTCACTCTTTCCTTTGAACAGTTGCAATAAAACTCCACAGGGATTTTATCAAGTATCTTAGGTTCAAAACCATCCGCTATGAGGTTAAGTATTTCCTCGGGTGTCTTACCCTCTTCAAGCATTTCCGTCATAGGCTTAAGATTTTTTATATTTTCTTCAAGCTTAGCCGCTGTTTCATCATCCGCATTCGGAAGCATCTGCACTATGAAACCGCCTGATTGCTTTATGCTGTAATCTCTGTCTACAAGCACACCGAGTGAAACGGCTGACGGTGTCTGTTCGGACTGTGTGAAGTAATAAGCCAAATCCTCTGCAATTTCGCCTGAAAGCAGTGGAGTAGTTCCGCAATAAGGTTCTTTAAGACCCATATCCTTTATTACGGTTATATCACCGAAGCCCATAGCCTCCTGCACATCGAGTTTGCCGTTTTTCTTAAGCGGTATATCCACAATAGGCTCAAAGGGATAACCCTTTACGTGACCGTTTGCATCGGCTGTAACCATCATACCCTTTGCAGGACCGTCACAGTCGATTCTCACTGTTATCATATCTTTTTCATTTTTAAGCATAAGTCCCATTATAGCCGTACCCGTGATTGTTCTGCCGAGTGCCGCTGATATAACGGGTGATGTTTTGTGATGCTCAAAAGCCTGTTGCACCGTGTTTCTTGTGTCGGCAACAAATATACGCACAGCACCGTCACCTGCCGATGCCCTCAAAATATAATCTTTATTATTGTTTTCCATATTATTATCTCTCCGTTTCAAAAATTAACTTTTACCTTTTTCCCTTGCCACAAAGAATATCCTTGTGCTTTCCTCGTTAGGTTCGTCAAAACTACACTCATCATAAACAGCTTCAAACACCATACCCGCTTTTTCGATAAGCTCTTTTATCTTCTCGATTGTGTATGACTTTTCGTAATGGTATTCTTCAAAGCGGTCGTATTTTCCGCTTTCCTCATCATATATGAAAAAATTGGTGTAAAATTCGTTTATGCCCTCTTCCTCATCAAAATAATTTTCCCATGTATAAGCCAAATCTTCCGTTGTTTCACAAAAACTGTTATCGGCAAGTATATCTCTGAATTTATGCAGCGTATTTATATCAAATATAAAAAGACCGTTTGGGTCGAGATAGTTGTTCACAAGCTTGAAAACCGTGAGCAAATCCTCTTCTTCCGTGATGTAATTTATGCTGTCGCATATAGACACAATGCAATCCACAGTGCCGTAAAGTTCAAACTCACGCATATCCTGACAAAGATAGAGTATATCCATATCCTTATCAGCTGCCTTTTGCTTTGCCTTTGTGAGCATCGGCTCCGAAAGGTCTATGCCTATCATATCGTGTCCTTTTTGAGCAAGCCTTTCCGTCACACTGCCCGTGCCGCAGCCAAGCTCCGCAAATATGCCCGTACTGTTTTTGAGCTTAAATTTTTTACATATTTCTTCTATATAGTCCACCCATTCATCATAAGGTGTATCATTCATAAACACATCATATACTTCCGCAA
>CAZUXS010000199.1:0-3660 GCA_964624605.1 uncultured Lachnospiraceae bacterium
AGGCTGAAAGGAAAAATATGAAAATACGATATTTCAGCCACGAAGTGTTGGAGGTGTAGATATGAAAATATCCGTTGGAAATTCAAGAACCGATAAGCATTGGAACTTGAAAGAAGTGAGTGTTGATGAGTTTTCAAAAATGCTTTCACAGACAAAAAGGACAGCTGAAACAGTAGCACAGTTCAAAAAATTATCTAAAGCACAGCAAGATAACATAAAAGATGTAGGTGGTTTTGTTGCCGGTGAACTCAGAAACGGCATAAGAAAAAAAGATATGGTTATTTCTCGTTCGGCAATTACACTTGATGCAGATTATGCAACCTTGGATTTGCCGGATATGATAGAGATGTTTTTTAACTATCGTTGTATCATATATTCCACACATAAACATACTGCGGAAAATCCGAGATACAGGGTAATTATTCCGCTTTTAAGAGATGTTACTCCGGATGAGTACATAGCTGTTGCAAGAAAAATTGCCGAGGAAATCGGTATGGAGTATTTTGATGACACCACATACGAGCCGAGTCGACTTATGTACTGGGCAAGCACATCTGCCGATGGTGAGTTTTATTTTAAGGATATTGAGGGCGAATTGCTTAATCCCAATGTTGTGTTGTCTAAATATACGGATTGGCACAATGTTGCCGAATTGCCTGTTTCAAACAGACAGCAGACCATTGTGCAAAGAGAAATTAAAAGACAAGCAGACCCGTTGGAAAAGAAAGGCATTGTGGGTGCGTTCTGTCGAGCTTACACCGTGTCGGAGGCAATAGACAAGTTTATTCCGGATACTTACAAGCCGTCATATATGCAAGGCAGATACGATTATATTCCTGCCGACTCAAGTGCGGGTGTGGTTATTTATGATGATAAATTTGCCTACTCACATCACGCAACAGACCCGGCTTGCGGTAGGTTGATGAATGCCTTTGATGTTGTCAGGTTTCATAGATTTGGTGAGCTTGATGCCAAAACCGATGAGGATACAGAGTCGACAAAGTTGCCGTCCTATAAAGCTATGCAGGAGTTTTCACTTAAAGATGATAATGTGAAAATACAGCTTGCGGAAACGAGAATGGCAGAGGCACAGAAAGAGTTTGATACCGATTGGAGAACACAACTTAAGTATATGTCAAAAAGCGGTGTTCTTGAAAACAGCGTATGGAATGAAATATTGATTTTAAACAATGACACAGATTTTGCTAATTTTGCATTCAACGAAATGGCAAACAGAGTTCAAATAACAGGAGAGGTTCCTTGGGAAAGACCGAGGGATAATAAGTTTTGGAGAGATGCCGATACAGCACAGCTTAAGGCATTGATAGATGTACGCTATACAACTTTTTCAAGCAGAAATCACGATGTTGCTTTTACAAAGGTTGCCGATGACAGGCATTTTCACCCTGTGCGTGATTATCTTGACAGCTTACAGGAGTGGGACGGAAAGAAAAGAGTTGAGTCTTTATTGATTGAATGTTTGCAAGCGGAAGATACTCCTTATGTCAGAGCGGTTACAAGAAAAACTTTTGCGGCTGCGGTGGCAAGAATATATAAGCCGGGGACTAAGTTTGACAGTGTGCTTGTGTTTGATGGTGTTCAGGGTATAGGCAAAAGCACATTTTTTAAGGAGCTTGTAGGAGAAGAATATTATTCCGAAACATTATCTCTTACCGATATGAATGATAAGTCAGGCTCCGAGAAGTTACAGGGATTTTGGATTATGGAAATAGCGGAACTTGCAGGTATGAAAAAAGCGGATATAGAAAAAGTAAAGGCTTTTCTTTCAACTTCCGATGATAAATATCGTCCGAGTTACGGCAAAACGGTAGAGAGCCACCCAAGGCAATGTGTTATTATTGCTTCGGTAAACGGCGAAAGAGGATATTTGAGAGATATAACAGGAAACCGTAGATTTTGGGTAGTTAAACTTAATCAAACGGAGCAAGTTAAAAGATGGAATTTTACCAAGTATGAGCGTGACCAAATTTGGGCGGAGGCTAAAACGATTTATGAAAGCGGAGAAAAGCTGTATCTTGAGGGCGACTTAATAAAGGCGGCGGAGGAGGTTCAGCGTGATGCTATGGAGGTTGATGAGCGTCAAGGTATGGTGGAAGAATACCTTGAAAGGCTTTTACCGGAGGACTGGAACACTATGGATATATACAATAGGAGGTCTTATATATCCGAAAGGAACAATCCAATGGCTAAAAAAGGAGTAGTAAAGCGTATGACAGTAAGTAATGCAGAGATTTGGTGTGAGTGTTTCGGCAGAAGTATTGCAGATTTAAAGCCATCGGATTCTTATGCGATAGCGGCTATTATGATAAAGGTAACAGGTTGGAAGAGAACAAATAAAGTAAAGCAACAACCCAACTACGGAAAGCAACGAGTATACGAGAGAGCATAGACAGAGGTTGTAGCTTGTTACCGTACTTGTTGCATAGGTTGTTGACATCTCAAGCTCCCTTGTTTAAAGGATTTTTGGGGTGATAGGCAACAAGGTAACAACTTCTCTATACTAATTTTATTACTATATATAAATGGTATATTGTAGCCCGTATACGCACGTAAGGAAATTGCCGTAGAGGTTGTAGTAGTTGTAGAAAGAGGTGAAATTATGCTTGAAAAGGATATAGAACGCAAACTTGTGATGGAAGTAAAGCGTGTCGGTGGTTTGGCTTTGAAATTCACATCACCCGGAATGGTTGGAGTCCCCGACAGAATAATATTGATGCCTAACGGCAAAATTGCTTTTGCGGAGCTGAAAGCACCGGGCAAAAAGCCGAGAGCCATTCAAGTTAAAAGAATAAAGCAGATTAGGCAGTTAGGCTTTAAGGTGTATGTTATCGACAACACGCAGATGATTGGAGGAGTGATTGATGAAATACAAGGAGGTGATGCCGAATGAAGTTCATACCACACGATTATCAGCAGTATGCTATTGATTTTATTGAGAAAAACAGCATAGCCGCACTTTTTATGGATATGGGCTTAGGCTGAGCAAAACAGTAACTACTTTGACGGCTTTGTGGGAACTTGCTTTTGATTACTTTGAAGTGGAGAAAGTCTTGGTTATTTGCCCGTTGAGGGTAGCCTATGTGTGGCAAAAGGAAATTGAAAAGTGGGAACACTTGAAGGACATTACATATTCTGTAGTTTTAGGCAGTAAGGCTGACAGAGAAAAGGCTTTAAGCAAAAAGGCTTTGATTTATATAATCAATCGTGAGAATGTTCCGTGGCTGATAGAAAATCATAAATGGGATTTTGACACTGTTGTGATTGATGAACTGAGTAGCTTTAAGTCACCAAAAGCACAGAGATTTAAGGCTTTGAAGAAAGTCCGTCCATGCTTGAAAAGGATAATCGGACTCACAGGCACACCAGCACCAAACTCCTTGATGGATTTGTGGAGCGAGGTTTATCTGCTTGATATGGGTGAAAGGCTTGGAAGATATATCGGTGGTTTCCGTGAGAGGTTCTTCACTCCGGATAAAAGAAACCGTGATGTGATTTATTCCTACAAACCACGAGAGGGAGCAGAGAATAAGATTTATGAGTTAATCTCGGATATATGTGTTTCAATGAAAGCTCTTGACCATATTAAGATGCCGGAACTGATTATGAACAATGTCGAGGTTGAAATGAACAGTAAGCAAA
>CAZUXS010000200.1:0-1290 GCA_964624605.1 uncultured Lachnospiraceae bacterium
TCTTGATATGGATAATGCAAGAGAAATGCAGAGCATTGCCGAGGATATGCTTAAAAGCGAGGAAATTACCCTTTCCGAAAGGTCACTCCGTCAGCTTGAATACGAGAGAATGAAAAATCGTTTTTACGCTTCCGTGTCAAATTGCGTGTATTTCGACTATACCACAAAACCGCCTCTTTGCTCAATTTCCGAAAAGGGTGTAAATATTCTTGGTCTTGATGAAACAATAATCGACCCTTATGAAAACGAGAAGTTTTTGGAAGTTTTCGGCAGAGAAAACCTCAAATTCCTTGCGGAAAATTTGAGAAAAACATCAATGGAAAACCCTATTGTGCAACACGATTGCAGTATCAAAACAACAAGGGGACAGAGATGGTTCAGGATTATTTGCCGTGCGGTGCGTGAAAACGGCGAGTATTGCGGTGCAATAGGCAAGGCTATAGACGTTGAGGACGATAAGAGACAGCTTGCAGAGGTGAAAAGGCTTGAATCACACGATACGCTCACCGGTCTTTTGACACACTCCGCCGCAAGGGACGTTGTGGAAAGTAAACTTTCAAACAATGGCAGATATGTTATGTTCTTAATAGATATAGATGATTTCGGTGATATAAATTATAAAATGGGCTATATTTTCGGCAACTCACTGCTTGAACATATAGCAAGTGTGCTTTCAAGAACAGTGCGTTCAAGTGATATTGTTGCAAGGTGCGGCGGTGACAACTTTATGCTTTTTGTGGATTACAAAGATGGTATGGAGCCTTTGGTGGAAAGAATTTTTTCTTCTCTCGACTGTGATTACAAGGGTTTGGAGGTTACCGTCAGCATGGGTATTGCAAAATGCGTAGGCAGTGGCACGGACGATTTTGACGTGGTTTACGCAAAGGCTGAAAACGCACTTTTACAAGCGAAAAAGAACGGAAAACACAGTTATTATGCTTACAATGAAAAAGGAGAATAAATAATGACAGTTAAAGATGCTTATTCCGTTTTGGGTGGCGATTATGAGGGAATATTGAGACGTTTTGCCAAAGAGGAAAGAATTAAGAAATTTGCAATTAAATTTCTTGCCGATAAAAGCTATGAAACTCTTTGCAATTCAATAAAAAACGGTGACTGCGAGGAGGCTTTCAGAGCCGCACATACTTTGAAAGGTGTGTGCCAAAACCTCTCATTTGATAGGCTTTACGAGTCTGCCCATGAAATAACGGAGGCTTTGAGAGATAAAACTTCAATAGGTGACAATGTTTCCGGTATACTTGAAAAGGTGACGGAAGATTATAACGTGAC
>CAZUXS010000200.1:1390-3634 GCA_964624605.1 uncultured Lachnospiraceae bacterium
AAACGAGGAGGTAATTATGATGATAAAAGGTACTCAATTATTTGTTAAGGCATTGAAGGCAGAGGGTGTTGACACACTTTTTGCTTATCCGGGCGGTATGGCTATGGATTTGTTTGATGCACTTTATGACGAAGACGGAATTGATGTTGTTTTGCCAAGACATGAACAGGCACTTGTGCACGCCGCCGACGGATATGCACGCACAACAGGTAAGCCGGGTGTCTGTCTTGTGACAAGCGGACCGGGTGCAACAAATCTTGTTACGGGTATTGCAACCGCAAATTATGACAGTGTGCCGCTTGTGTGCTTTACGGGACAAGTATCTCTTGATTTGATTGGCAATGATGCTTTTCAGGAGGTTGATATTGTAGGTATAACGAGAAATATTTGCAAGTATGCCGTAACCGTAAAGGACAGAAAAGACTTGGGCAGAATAATAAAAAATGCCTTTTATATTGCAACAACAGGTAAACCCGGCCCCGTAGTTATAGATTTGCCACAGGATATTCAAAAGGCTTTAGGCAGTGAAGAATATCCCGAAACAGTGAATATAAGGGGATATAAACCGAATACCGAGCCACATATAGGTCAAATAAAACGTGCCATGAAGATGATGAAAAATGCAAAAAAACCACTGTTTTTGATTGGCGGCGGTGTTCATGTGGGTCATGCCGAAAATGAGCTTTTGCAGATAGTGGAATTTATGCAGGCACCGGTTATAACCACCATTATGGGTAAGGGTGCGTTAAGCAGTGAACACCCACTTTATATCGGCAATATCGGTATGTACGGAAATTATGCCTGTAACAAGGCTGTCAGTGAGTGTGATGTGCTTTTTTCAATAGGTACAAGGTTTAATGACAGAATAACGGGCAAAATAAGCGAGTTTGCACCTAATGCAAAAATAGTTCATATAGATATAGATTCTGCATCCATTTCAAGAAATATAGTTGTGGACGTGCCTATTGTTTCAGATGCGGCGGCGGCAATCAAGGTCATGATGGAATATGCCGAAAAGCCGTCTTGCGAGGAATGGCTTAAAAAAGTTCTGGAATGGAAGAAACAATATCCCATAAATATGGACGAAAAATATGAGGGACTTACGCCACGCAAAATTATAAACAAAATAAATGAAATGTTTGATAACAGCATTATTGTTACAGATGTTGGGCAAAATCAGCTTTGGACAACACAGTATTTGGAGCTTGGCAAGGACAGGCGACTTTTAACCTCAGGTGGATTGGGCACTATGGGTTATGGTTTGCCTGCGGCAATAGGGGCGAAGTTGGCAAGACCTAATAAAGATGTTATAAGCATTTCCGGTGACGGCGGTTTTCAGATGAACTTGCAGGAACTGGCAACAGCTGTTGCACTGGAACTGCCGGTTATAAACTGTATCTTTAACAATTCCTATCTTGGAAATGTGCGACAAATGCAGGAATATTTTATGAATAAGAGATATGCCAGCACTTGTTTGAGATACAGGAGAAGCTGTGGCAGAAGATGTACTGAAAATTGCTGTCCGAAATATACTCCCGATTTTGTTAAACTTGCCGAAAGCTACGAGGCAAAGGGCATAAGAGTTGAGAGGGAAGAGGACATACAGGCGGCTTTTGAAGCGGCTAAGGCTGAAAAGAAAGTGCCTACTGTTATTGAGTTTGTTATTTCAAGCGATATGAATGTGTTGCCTATGCTTAACAGCAACGGCGGACTTACAGATATGATACTGGATTATTGAGGAGGGTGAACAATGGACGAGCTTAAAAGAAGATGGATTTGTCTTTTTGTTGAAAATGAAATAGGCGGACTTGCCAGAATTTCGGGTTTGCTTTCGGGTAAACTTTATAATATAGACACCCTTACCGTTGGCACAACGGAAGACCCGACAGTATCAAAAATGACTATCAGCCTTACAAGTGATGACAAGACATTTGAGCAGATTAAAAAACAGCTTAACAGAAGTGTGGAGGTAATAAAGGTTGTGGACTGTACAAACCTTTCTTTGCACATGAAAGAGCTTATGTTTGCAAAGGTGAACAGCTGTACCGAAAAAGATGTGACGGAAGCGTTCAGGATAGCACAGGTTTTCGGTGTAAAGGTTGCCGATTACGGCAGAAAAACAGTGTTGCTTGAATGTGTGCAGACAGAAAAGAAAAATGACGAGCTTATTGCACTTTTGAGGAAGTGCTTTCCGAACCGTTTTGAAATTGTGCGTGGCGGAAGTGTTGCCATAGAGGCGGTTAG
>CAZUXS010000201.1:0-3632 GCA_964624605.1 uncultured Lachnospiraceae bacterium
CCATTTTTAATATTATGCCAAATAAAATTGATAATGCAACTCTGCATATAACAGTAGCAAAAATAGCGGCATACATTGTATATTTCACATCTCCTGCCGCTCTCAGACCATTTGAAAGCGAATAACTTACAGGACAAAACAACGCATTAAAAATATTGTGCATAATAACCATTATGATGATAAGTCTTATAGTTTCTTCACTCAAACTATAAAGCATTAATATCAAGGGTGTTAAAGCAAAAAACATAACATTCCATATAACTCCGCCAATATATGTAATTCTCAAAAGTTTTTTCATATAATATTCAGCACCTTCGGTATCTCCCGCACCCATATACTGACCAATTACCGTTATAAATGCAGGACCCATCGCAAGGCAGAACAATGCAGCCATAGACCAAAAACTTTGTGCAACACCATTTGCCGCAATCTGTATCGTGCCAAAACCGGCAACAACAGAACTAAGTGCAACTTTTGAAATCTGAAACAGACCATTTTCCACACTATTCGGTATTGCAATTTTAAATATTCTTGTTACCATTTTTGGCTTCCACATAAAAATTTGGCTAAACCTTATAAATAACACATTCCTTTTATCCGATGTGAGATAAAGCATAACAACGGCGGCAAATATTCTTGAAATAAGTGACGGATAAGCAACGCCCTCAACACCTGCTTTCAATATAAATACACCTATGGCATTTCCAACCACATTTATAACATTCATTATAATAGATACATTCATAAGCACTTTTGTTTTACTCATACTTCTGAACAATCCCGCACAACCATTATAAATTGCAAGAAAAGGAAATGACCAAGCCGAAATTCTTAAATATATAAGACCCGTTTCAAGCACATCATCTTCCACATCACCGAAAAGCATAGTAAAAATCTGTTTGCCGAAAATGAGAACCAGCACTTCAAATATAACAGAAATTAATCCCGTAATCATTACAAGCTGACTTGCGGCAAGCACACCATTTTGTCTATCTTCACTACCGATATACTGACTTGCCACAACAGCTCCACCTGCCGCCAATGCAGTAAACACCATTATAAACACATTGTTAAGCTGATTAACAAGTGAAACACTTGAAACCGCCGCCTCACCAACATGACTTACCATTAGCGTGTCAGCAATTCCCACAAGCAAAGCAAGAAACTGTTCAATAATTATGGGTATTATCAATGCTTTTAAATCAGCATTTGAAAATCGTTTTCGACTTTCCGAGATTTGTACATTAGGCTCAATAATGTAGTCAAGTTTCATATTACTCACCTTAATTTGCCGCTAAAAATTTTTCAACTTCATCTTTTGCACTGCCCACTCTGCCACCTCTTACATCAAGTCCCGATACAACTTCTGCATTCGGTGCAAGTTTTTTAATATCACTTACACTGCTACCCATAGCACTTCCCTCGTGAGTACAAATCGGAATTATGGTTTTACCTGTAAAATCATAGTTTTCAAGGAATGTAGCAACAGGCATTGGAATTGTACCCCACCAATTTGGATAAATAAGTACAATTTTATCATAGCTATCAAAATTATCCACCCTTGATGCAAGTTCAGGTCTTGCATTATTACTTTTTTCCGTATTTGCCACATTTGTTGTTTCACTGTAATCGGACGGATATTTATCTACAGTTTCTATGAGAAATATATCTCCACCTGTTGCCTCATGTGCGTAGCCTGCAAGAATTTGTGCATTGCCTGTAAAATTACCGTTATCTCCATTAATACTTGCAGAGCTTACAGCATCAACTCCGGCATCAAAATTTGTATTGCCTACTCTTGAAAAATAAGCAATAAGTGTTGTTTCCGAGCTTTGTGTTGTTTCTTGTGTTGTATTAATATCTCCTATTTCCGTTGTACTTTCCTGAGATGTTATCTGTATGGTTTCATCTATAGATTCATCGTATACTCTCCCACAAGCTGTAAGCATACACACCGACACAAGTGTTATTACAAGTGTTTTTTTCATATAATCACTCCTTTTTCAAACCATCAAGCCAAGCATTTACTTCTTTCTGTGCATCCTTGGCATTTGTTCCGGCTATTGAAAAACCGTCAATAACCGTTGAGTTTGGACAAAGGTTCTTTAAATCGGTAAGACTACTACCCCAACCACTACCTGCGTTAGTAGAAAATGGAATAACTGTTTTTCCGGATAAATCATTATTTTCAAGGAATGTTTTTACAACCATTGGCATTGTACCCCACCAATTGGGAAAACCGACAAAAATTGTATCATATTCATCAATGCTATCTAAAAACCTCTTTATTTCCGGTCTTATATCTGCATTAAGTTCCTTCTTTGCCTCATCGATACATATATGATAATCCTCTGCATAAGGTTTTACCGTATCAACCTCAAACAAATCACCGCCAACAGCCTTTTGTATAAATTCCGCCGCTGTTTCCGTGTTGCCCTTAATTAAATTTTTAACACCGCCAAGCCAGTAATTTTCACCTTTTCTTGAATAATAAACAATAAGATTTTTTGACATTACAATATTCTCCGTTTTCCTATAAACATATTTCAAAAATCTTTTCAATATCCGCTTGTCTTAAAGGTTCAAAACCGAGAAGCGTATCAAATCCATATCATTCATAAAAATCGACCTTCTATTTTTCAAACTCTTTTGCAACATCTTCAAGCAAATCTCTTATTTTCAAATGCTGTGGGCAAACAAACTCACACTTACCGCATTTTATACAATCCGATGCCTTGCCGTTTCTGACGGTATGTACCACATTGTAATAATAATCTTGATTCCAATCGTTAAATGCCTTTTTCGAATTCATACAAGAAAACAAATCGGGGATTGAAATATTTTTAGGACAGCCATCTATACAGTATCGACAGGCTGTGCAAGGTATAAGTCCCTGTGATTTAAAAATTTCACAAACTTTATTAATAGCATCATATTCCCTATCGTTCAAAGGAACAAAATCTTTCATAAAGCTTATGTTATCCTTCATTTGTTCTGTATTGCTCATTCCCGAAAGCACCATAAACACATTGTCGCAACTTGCCGCAAATCTGATTGCATAACTTGCATTGCTACCTCCGTTCAACTCATCGAAAACTTTCTGTGCTTTTTGAGGAAGATTTATAAGAGAACCACCCTTGACAGGCTCCATAACAATAACGGGTTTGTCAAATTTTTTGCAAATTTCAAGACACTTACGGCTTTGTACTGCCGCATCCTCATAGTCAACATAATTAAGCTGAATTTGCACAACCTCTACTTGAGGATATTCTGTCAAAATCTGTTCCAGTATCTCCGCCTTGTCGTGGAATGATATACCAAAGTGACGAATTTTGCCTTCATCTTTTAAAGCAAGAGCAGTTTCGTAAGCATTACACTTTTTAAACTTAGCAAATATTTCTTTACTTTGAGCGTGCATTAAATAAAAATCAAAATAATCCACACCGCAAATTTCGAGTTGATTTTCAAAAAACGGGCGAATATCTTCTTCCCTATTAAAATAAGGTGCTGTCAGTTTATTTGTGAGAATGTAGCTTTCTCTCGGATAATGTTTTGTAAGACAATCTCTCAAAGCCTGTTCACTTTTACCGCCCAAGTATCCGTGTGCGGTATCAAAATAATTAAATCCGTTT
>CAZUXS010000202.1:0-3558 GCA_964624605.1 uncultured Lachnospiraceae bacterium
TCAAAAAGGCATGGGACAAAATAAAAAGGGTATATCCTATCGTTGATGCGGTTTATGAACTGGAACACGGAGATAAGGATTTTTATATAAATATGGATCCTGTCACAAGAGAAAAGTACAAAATGGATCACTTGTATCTTGTCAAGGCACAAAGCGGTGTAAATGACCCTATAAGGAGCAAGGCACCGATAGAACCGTTCACCGAAGCATGCGGTGAACGATTTATATGTATCAGCTATTATGAAAGAACGGTAACTGTAAGTGCCTATCACACATTGGTAGATGGCGGTGGCTTAAAAATGATTTTTACTGCCTTTCTTTATGTGTATTTGGCAATGTATACGGGGCATGAAGATGAAAACCCGATTGTCGATTTGACAGAGGGAGGAAACAGCGGTGAGTATTACAAAGGCTTAACATTGGAAGATGTTTTTTCACAGGAATATACGCCGGTTCCGCTTTATACGCTGCCTCTTTTCTGCACAGGCTATATTGATGAGGATATGGTGCGTGATGAGGAGGGAAATGTGTATGCGGGAGGTATTTCGGTTTCGGTTGATGAGCTTATAGGGCTGTGTAAGAAAAACGGTACAAATCCTTCTTCTATGATGTGTACCCTCCTTGCAAAGGCGGCTTATGCACTCAATCCGAAGATAAAGGAGGATATTGTTTTTGATATTACTTTATCCGAAAGAAAATTATTCGGGTTTGAAAAAAGTGTAGCGAATGCTGTAGGGCTTGCAACGACTTATGTCACCTGTGATGATATTATGAATAAATCCATTGCCGAGGTTTCCGGCAGAATCAGAAAAGATGTGGATAAACAGCGTACAAAGGATTATTTTATAACCTATAGAAGATTATTCGCCACTTATGAAAAAAATCCCGTATTTAAGTCCAGAACCGTAACTTATGTGGGGACATTTGATGTTGGTGATAACAATAAACATATAGTTGATTTCGACATGGGAACAAACAGCATTTACAACCTGTTTATGATGCAGGTGAATGATAAATTTTTGCTTAATGTATATTATGGTCTGGCTACCGAAAAATATGTTAATGAACTTATAAAGATATTTTCCGAGCTTGGTATCAAAGCGGAGTTAATTCATCCGGTACACAGAGTTGTTCGGGATTCCAAAACTCCGGTTCTGTAAGGGGGGGTAGGCAAATCTGTATGAAAAAACTTATCTCATATATGAAAGGACTTGAGTGGCTTTATTTTGTTATATTTTTAGTGCTTGTATATGTTCAGGTTTTTCTGTCACTGAAAATACCGGAATATATGACAGGCATTACAGACCTTATGCAGAGTGATACAAGCGGTATGTCGGCACTTGTTCCGGCTTCCGTAAAAATGCTTGTTTGCTCGTTAGGTTCGGTATTAAGTGCTGTGGTATCGGGTTTTTGCTTATCCTATGCTTCGGCAACGGTTATAATGAGAATGCGTGAAGAGTTATTTGCTAAAATTATGTCATTTAATCTTGCGGAAATGAAAAATTTTTCCACATCAAGTCTTATAACAAGATGCACAAATGATATGGAGCAGATAAACCTTTTTATAAGTATCGGCATTCAGGCAATTGTACAGTGTCCGTTGACGGTAATGATAGCTGTAATGAAGATGAAGGGAAATTCCGCATGGATGTCAGCCGTGGTGGTAACGGCAATTTTGATAACAGTAATAACTATTTTGCTGTTTTTGCTCTCCGTAAAGAAAACGGCAATGGTACAGAAGTTGACTGATGATGTAAACAGGCTTACAAAAGAACATCTTTCGGGTATGCGTGTGGTTCATGCCTATAACGGATATGAGTATCAGCAAAATCAGTTTGAAACAACAAATAATATGCTTATGAAAACCACTGTTTCAGCTAACCGCTATATAGGAGCTATATTGCCTTTTTTTAATGTAAGTGTCAGTGCCCTTACACTTGTTATATACATTCTCGGAGCAGGTATGATACTTGGTATGGACGATATCGCTTTAAAACAACAGACTTTTTCGCAGATGGTTGTTTTTTCATCATATTCATTGCAGGCGTTTACCGCATTTGCCATAATACTCGTTGTTATTGTTGCACTTCCCAGACTCATAGTTTCTCTCAGGAGAGTGGTTGAGGTTATTGATACGGAGGTTGAAATAACAGACGGTATGGCTACAAATGGATTAAACGGAAAATTCGGAACTATAGAATTCAGAAATGTTTCATTCAAATATCCGGGAGCAGCGGAAAATTCTTTGAATGATATATCATTTACCGTTAAAAGGGGTCAGACTTTGGCAATTATAGGCTCAACGGGTTCGGGTAAGACAACACTTCTGAATTTAATCCCTCGTTTTTATGATGCAACCGAGGGTGCCGTATTTGTGGACGGACGTAATGTTACGGATTACAATCTTTGGTCACTGAGGGATATGATAGGATATGTGCCGCAAAAAAGTTTTCTTTTTTCGGGTACTATAGGTTCAAATATTGCCTACGGATTTAAGAGTGGACTTGAAAACACTCTTGCTGAAATAAAAAAAGCCGCAGAAGTGGGGCAGTCTAAGGAGTTTGTTGAGAGAAAACAGGGTCAGTATGATGCGAAGGTGGAAGAGGGCGGTTCTAACTTTTCCGGAGGTCAGCGCCAGCGTCTTACCATTTCAAGAGCAGTTTGCAGAGATCCCGAATTTTATCTTTTTGATGATTCATTTTCTGCTCTTGACTTCAAAACGGATTCTGTTTTGAGGAAAAAACTTCGTGAAAACGCCAAGGATTCTACGCAGATTATAGTAGGACAGCGTATCGGAAGTATTATGAATGCAGATATTATACTTGTGCTTGACAAGGGAAGGATAGTAGGTCAAGGCAAACATAATGAATTGCTCGAAAGCTGTTCGGTTTATCGTGAGATAGCATTGTCACAGCTTATGTCTGAGGAGGTGTAACAGATGGCGAAAAAAGATACTTCCGAGAAGAAAAACAGCAATGTATTCGGAAAACTTTTGAAGTATATTAAACCATTGTGGGGGATACTTCTGTTAGTGGTGCTTTTTGCCTTTTTAGGCTCCGTGTTGAGTGTTATCACACCAAATTTCACCAAAAATATTGTAAATGAAATACAAACCGGTATTACGGGAGAATTTGACAAGGATTATGCGTTAAAGTATGTATTTTTGACTGTAGCTGCTCTTTTTGCTTCATTCGTGTGCAATTTTATACAGACGTTTCTTTCACCTCTGCTTTCACAGAAAACCGCACATAAAATGCGTGAAGAGGTTAATATTAAGGCAAATAAGATACCTCTTAATTATTATGATACCACGCATGAGGGTGATACGCTTTCAACGATGACAAATGATATTGATATATTGTCTACGTCTTTTAGCAGCACTTTGCCCACACTTGTTACAGCTATAGCAACCATCATAGGATGCCTTGTATTGATATTTGTTACAAATCCGATATTGGCAGTTACAACAATATTTGGTTCGTTCATAGGGCTTATACTTTCAGTGAAGGTATTAAGCATGGGAATACCTTATTTTAAGCAAAACAGGGATTTACTCGG
>CAZUXS010000203.1:0-3540 GCA_964624605.1 uncultured Lachnospiraceae bacterium
ACAAAGTCACCGTCTGTTTCTGACAAAACTCTGTTAAGTACGGGTTCTTCGGATAATTTCACAGTTTCACCGCCAAAAGCCTTGATTACCTTAAATCTTTCTTCACTTACTTGGTCCTGAATATAAACCTTGAAAGGATATCCCTTTGCAGCTGCAATAGCCGCAAGACCTATTCCCGTGTTGCCGCTTGTTGTTTCAACAATTGTATCTCCTTTTTTGAGTGCCCCTCTTTGCTCGGCATCTTCAATCATGGAAAGCGCAATTCTGTCTTTTACGCTCTGATTGGGATTGAAAAATTCCAACTTACCTATAATATCCGTGTTCAAATTATGCTTTTTGGCATAACCGTTTAATTGTAACAAAGGTGTTCTTCCCACCAATTCCGTAATAGATTGATTAATTTTGCTCATAAAAAAATTTCCCCCTTTAATTTAAATTTTTAACAAAAAAAGGTTTTGAAGTTCACACAAAGTAAACATCAAAACCTTTGGTTGTCCAATCGGTTCTCATTAATGTAATTCAATATGAATTACCGATTACACATTAATTTTATCACAAATTTACACATCGTCAATATGAAAAAATTTTAAATTTTTTATAGTATAAATTAACTCACAGGTATTTATTCAAAAATTCAGCAACACCATCATTATCGTTATCATCGGTTATTACATCGGCGATTTTTTTAATATCGTCTTTTGCATTTCCCATAGCCACGGCATAACCCGCACTTTTAAGCAAGCTGTAGTCATTGCTGCCATCACCTATTGCAACGGTATTTTCAAGCGGAACATTCAAAAATTCCGCCAAATATAAAAATGCCTTACCCTTATCGGCATTTATATGATTTATCTCTATATCATTCAAACTGTTTTCAATTACATTCAAATTACTTATGCAATTAAGTTTGCTCTTGGATTTTGCACAATCCTCATCGTATTTAAACATAACGGATATTCCGTCAATATCCTCCCTGTTTTGGGTAAGAAAATCACACATTGAATTTACGCTTCTTCTGCTTTTAATCAAGTAATTTTTTATTGCTTTCCCATCATACTTGCTCATCAATTTTTCAAAATCGATTTTATCCGCATAGCCGTAACCATTTTGAAAAACTTCAAAAATAACATCAAAATCGGACACAATATTATATATATCAATAACCGTTTTCGGCGAAATACCGCAGTATCTCACAATTCGTTTATTGACAACATCGTATGTCACCGCACCGTTTGATGTAATTATGTAGTCTATACCTTTAATATCACACAAATCATCGGGCAAACCTCCGATAGGTCTGCCCGTGATAGGTACAATCGAAACACCGTTACCGATTGCAATTTCGATTGCCTTTTTTGTATTTTCACTTATCCTCTTATCGGAAGTCAACAACGTTCCGTCCAAGTCTGTTCCAATTATTTTTTTCACAATAAATATCACCTAAATCATTTGCCATGCACAGCATTTTCAAGCCTGTCAAGCGCATCTTTCAGTAAAGCTCTCGGGCAAGCCACATTTATTCTTTGAAAACCCTCTCCGGATTTTCCGAATATCTCACCGCTGTCAAGCCAGAGTTTTGCTTTATTTATTACGAGATTGTTTATCTCCTTGTCACTTAAACCAAGTCCTCTGAAATCAAGCCACACAAGATAAGTTCCCTCTGATTCTATCATCTTAATTTCGGGAATGTTTTCTTCAATATAGTTTTTAGTATAGGCTATATTATTTTTAATATAAACGTAAACTGCCTGATACCATTCTTCACCGTACTTATATGCCGCCTCGCAAGCCACAAGCCCGATTGCATTTAACTGGCTGTAGCCCGCCGCATCGATTTGCTTGCGGAATTTATGCTTTATCTGTCTGTTCGGAATGAATATATTTGATATCTGCGTACCTGCAAGATTGAATGTTTTGCTTGGTGAAGTGCACACAATTGAAATATCCTTATATTCCTCTTTTAAATTAGCAAAAACATGATGCTGTCCCTTGAAAGCGAAATCCGCATGAATTTCGTCACTCACAACAATAACATCATATTTAAGGCAGATATCACCCATTTTTATAAGCTCTTCCTTAGTGAAAACTCTGCCACTCGGATTTTGTGGATTACACAACAAAAAAAGCTTTATTCTTTCTTTTTTTATCTTATCTTCAAAATCCTCAAAATCAATGTGATATTTGCCATTTTCATCTATCACCAAGGTGTTATCCACTATTCTTCGCTCATTATCCTCTATAGCTTCACTGAAAGGATAATATACGGGTTGCTGTATAAGCACGCCGTCACCCTTGTTTGTGAAAGCCTTTATAGCCATTGCAATAGCAAAAACAATACCCGGAGTTTTTATAAGCCACCTTATATCAACATCCCAGTTATAGTGGTTTTTCATCCACTTTTTTATAACCTCAAAATACTCCTCCTGTACCTCACTGTAGCCGTAAATGCCATGTTCAACCTGCTTATAAAGAGCATCTTGTATATATGAAGATATTTTGAAATCCATATCGGCAACCCAAAACGGTTTTACATCCTCCGGCTTACCTCTGCGTTTTGCAAAATCGTATTTAAGTGAATTAGTATGTCGTCTGTCAATTATTGTATCGAAATCAATATTTTTTTCAGCCATTATATATTCTCCTTTGACTTTTTAAAAACTCTGTCAAGCTCATTTATTAAATCTTCGGAATCTTCAACACCAACAGAAAGTCTCATTATTCTGTCGGTTATGCCGTTTCTCTCCAACTCATCGGCGGGTACATCGGCGTGTGTTTGGGTTATAGGGTATGTTATAAGTGTTTCCACACCGCCCAAACTTTCCGCAAATTTGATAAGCTTCACATTATTAAGCACAGACAGAGCAAAGTCCTTATTATCAACCTCAAATGTTATCATAGAACCAAATCCACGGCTCTGCTTCTTTATTATATCATATCCTTTGTGAGAACTCAAACCCGGATATATAACTTTTGTTATTTTTTCTTGCTTCAAAAGCCAATTTGCTATCTCAATTGCATTTTTTTGTGCTTTTTCCATTCTCAAAGCAAGCGTTTTTATACCTCTTAAAACCAACCAACTGTCAAAAGGAGCAAGCCCCGCACCGGTTGTTTTTATCACAAATCTCAATCTTTCGCTCAAAAGCTCACTGCCCGTAACGGCAAAGCCTGCAAGCGTATCATTGTGACCGCCCAAAAATTTTGTGCCGCTGTGTATTACAATATCCGCACCCAATTTTAAAGGATTTTGAAAATACGGTGACAGGAAAGTATTATCCACGATAAGCAGTATTTTTCTGCTTTTTGATATCTTGCTGAGTTTTTCTATATCTGTAATATTCATCATAGGATTGGTCGGCGTTTCAATAAAAAACGCCTTGGTGTTATCCTTGATATATTTTTCCACATCGTCACTACTGAAATTGATGGATGTGAATTCAATTCCGTTTTTGCTTCCTATGCTTTCAAACAATCTTATGCTTCCACCGTATAAATCATTTTCAATAATGATATGGTCACCCGGCTCAAAAATTTCCATAACGT
>CAZUXS010000204.1:0-3460 GCA_964624605.1 uncultured Lachnospiraceae bacterium
GTATTGTGATGTTGCCGTCAGCCTTTATGCCCTTACTGCTGATTGAATCTTCATCTTCATCATCACTTGTGGCTGTCTGCTCACCCATACCACCGGGCATACCGCCGTTTTGCATTTCCGGCTGTTGACCGCTTGGCATTTCGGGTCTGTCACCCTGTTCGCCACTTGGCATCTGTGGCTGTTCTCCGTCTTGTCTTTGCGGTTGCTGTCCTTGCTCTCCGCTAGGCATTTCCGGTCTGTCACCCTGTTCGCCGTTCGGCATTTGAGGCTGTTGTCCTTGCTCTCCGCTAGGCATCTGTGGCTGTTCTCCGTTTGGCATTTGTGGTTTGTCGCCCTGCTCGCCGTTTTGAGTTTCGGATTTATCACTTTGCTCTCCGCTCTGTCCGTCGCTCTTGTTGCCTTTGCCCATACCTCTGCCACCGCCGAAGCCACCACCGCCCATAGGCTCATCGCCCTTAGGTGCATCAACTTCGCCCTTTGTGGTTATGTTCACAGTACCCTCGGCTATCTCCACATAGCCCTCTGACTGTATACCGTCATTTTCTGCGGTTATATTTACCGTACCGCCCTCTATTTTAACGCCGTCATTGGCGTGAATACCGTCATTTACGTTTGCATTTATGTTTATTGTGCCGTTTTCGATTGTAATTTCGTCCTTAGATGCAATACCATGCTGATAATTGCCGTTTACCGTCAAAGTACCCTTGCCTTTTATAACAAGGTCGTCCTTTGAATAAATTGTTGCTTTCAAATCCTCGTTGTCACTGCTGTATTCACTGCCGTCCGTAAGAGTGTTTTCTGTGCCGTCTTCAAGTGTTATGTAGCACTTGTCCGCATTTTTAACATATATTGCAGGGCCGTTTTCGTTTGTGATATCCACACCGTTCAATCTAAGTTTAACCTTGCCGTCACTGTTTACAACAATCATACCCTTGTAGCTTCCGCTGATAGTGTAGTCGCCTGCTTCGGTGATTTCAACACTGTCACCGGTTTCGTCATCAAGATTAATGCTTGCTGTGTTGTTCTTCCAAGAATCGTCTGACTCCTTTGTATCTGTTGTTATTGTAATCCTCTTTGTTTCGCTGTTCCAATCCACATCTGCACCGAGTGCATCGCCTACGGCACGCAAAGGCACATAAGTTTTACCGTCCACTATCTTAGGTGCAACGGAAAGAGTTTCCTCATCGCCGTTTTTTGTGTAGGCTGTTTCGCCCACTGTCATTGTAAGCTGTTTTTTGCCCTTTGTGGCATAAATTGTTTGGTTTAAACCCTCCCAGTTTACATTCATACCCAAAGCCTCAAATATATCACGCATAGGAACAAGCGTTACGCCGTCCTCCACAATAACATTTGCATTGAAAGCCTGTCCGTCTATAGTCACCGTAACACTGTCAGCCGAAACACAAGCCGTACCCAAAAATACACCGCCTATTAAAATGCAAGATGCTATAATCGGAATAATATTCTTTTTCATATATATCTACCTCACTTTCGTTCTCACTACCTATAACAGTATGATACCCCAAAACACTTAAAAATCAATAAGTCTAAAATTAAAATATGATTAAAATTTAGGTTCTACGGCAAAAAAAGCACCTAACCCCAACAGGATTAAGTGCTTTTGTTTTTATATTTTATACTTTTATGTTTGGCAATACATCATCAGTGCATATAAGATTCCAAATAACCAAAGTAATACGTCTTGTATATATTTAAAATATAGCTTGCCGCATCATTGTTATCACTTATCAATTCATTTTCTCCCACTTCATAAACCACATAATCAAGGACATACATAAGTGTGCCGGCATTTTCACTTTTGGTTATATCACCGTTTTCCACAATTACCGTCAACATTCTTGCCAAAAGCTCCAGTTCGGGCGGTGCAACCACCTTTTCGGATTTATTACGGCTGTGCTTATCTATTGATGAAATCATATCGTCAACCGTTACAGACTCATCAACCTTAACCAAACCGTTTTTATAAATTTCGGCTGTCGGTCCCGTCATAAAACTTTTGTCTTTCAAATTTGCAAGTGTCTCAAAATACAACCCGATAGCATCAACAACATCATCATTATAATCATCATTATAATCGATATCATCATAATAAGACGCTTCCAGATTTTTCACGTAAACTTCGAAAGCCTTTTTAAGGTTTTCATATCCCTTGGAATCGGCTATTTCAAGTGCCTTTTTCAAATTTTTAACTTGGTTTAATTGGCTGTTGAACTTGTTATTGTTAAAAACTTCGTAAATTGCCTTTGGCAATATCTCGCCTTTGAGTTCTTCCACATCGTCGGAACATCTTATCTGCAAAGTGAGTAAGGACGGATAATCGGGCAACATAGATGCCCAGCCCTTATTTTCTTCAAGTACGGCATTTGCATACCAAAACATAACCGAGAAATTGCTGTCCAATAAATCACTTGTCGTCAAATGTTCGTCACACAAACTTCCCAAAGCATAGCAAATCCTTGCAAGCACTTCCATATTGGCATTTACGGCTATTTTTTCACCGCTTAAATCCAACGGTTTTGAAAGTTTTTCGGCTGTTTCCCTCACGGAAACGGTTCTGTCGGCAACTATATTGCTGTCAACAAAAACGCTTTTCATAATCTTATTTTCGATAAAACTTTTATCTTCAAGTTTGAGAATTGCATTAAGATATTCCTTTGCGAAATTGTTGAAATATTTATCACTATCATCGTATTCATTTGCATTAAGTATATCTTTCAAAGCCTGTTCAAGTGCTTCATATCCCTTGCAGTCCGCCACTCTGCACAAAATTTCAACATCATTTATATCGTAGTTTTCTTCACTTTGAAAAATCGTATAAACAGCCTGTGGCAAGGGCTTTCCGGCAACGGAGCGAATTTCTTCCGCAACCTCGTCCTTTATGCCCGACGGAATTACAACCTCTTCACTTGCCTTTGCCGTTTTGTCCTTTTGGCTGTTTACAACAACAGACTTTGTTTCGCCGTCCCAGTCCACAGTACCGCCAAGCATTTCGCAAAGCTCTCTGACAGGCAAAAGCGTTCTGCCGTTTTGCAGTAAAGGCTTGTTTGAGAGGGTTGTGCTGTTGCCCTTATAGCTTACTTCACCCGTTTCGGTGTAAAGTTTAAGACTTTCACCGCTGTAATTTATCTGCACAGCCTTTTCGTCGGAATCCCAGTCCACTGTTGTACCATCGCCGAAGTTTTCAAACACTGCTCGTATAGGCACGTATGTTGTACCGTCCACAATCACACTTTCATCACCGCCAAAATCAACGGTTTTACCGTCTACAATCACATTCGCCGTTGCACCCAAAGCCGTCACAGCCTGCAACAGGGCAAGAATGACTGCACATAACCCCTTTAAAACTCTTTTTCTTTTCATAAGCTACCTCCCTTTTTTATGCCTTAACGGCTTCCTCTTTGTCTACACCGTCAAGTGATTTATTTGTATCTTCATCTTT
>CAZUXS010000205.1:0-3446 GCA_964624605.1 uncultured Lachnospiraceae bacterium
CCTGCCGCCCTCTTTATGATGAAGAGTAAAGCAATAATAAAAAGTCTTGCCGAAACGGGAAACAGCCCTGCGGAAATATTGGAAAAAGCCAACTCTCTTCTTTGCGAGGGAAACGATGCCGAAATGTTTGTTACGGCTTGGATAGGTATAGTTGATTTTTCAAAAGGCATTATGACCTGTGCCAATGCGGGGCATGAATATCCCGCCATACGCTGCGGCAACAAAAAAGAGTATGAGCTTTTAAAAGATAAACACGGTTTCGTGCTTGGTGGTATGCCCGATGTGAAATATAAGGAATATGAAATTGAACTTGATATAGGTTCACGAATATTTGTATATACGGACGGTGTTGCCGAAGCAAACAATAAAAACGGTGAACAATTCGGCGCTGAACGTATGCTTGATGCACTCAACGAAAACAGTGCCCTTGACGTAACCGACACATTGAAGAATATGGAAAAAAATATATTCTCTTTCTGCGAGAATACAGACCAATTTGACGATATCACAATGATGTGTTTTGAATTTTGCAAAAAGACAAAATAACAACAAAAAGACTCAAACCTTTTGTGAACTGACCCCCAAAAGTTAGACCTAAAAAATTTAACTTTTAGGAGGTCAGTTTTTTAATGGCAAAATATAGTTATGAATATAATGAACAACGAATAAAGGAAAAGCTGGGTTGGTTGAGCCTTGTAGAATATAGACTTAACCTAAAATCCGCATAAAAATAGCGTAGCAGTTTAAAACTACTACGCTGTAAAGTCTAACTTTAAGGGGGCACCTCATTGGGAATGAGTCTTTTTCTCTTTATTTTTTTATGTCCTGCATAGGTTTATCCCTTTGAATTTTCTGATGTATTCTTATACTCAATCGGGTGCATATTCTCCAAAGAATCCCATAAATACACCTTTATCTCCGCATCATCGGGAATTTTAAAATTCGGGAATTTATCTTCCGTCAATTTAACCTTGAATTGACATGACCTAACGCCCTCAAAATTCTTCAATTCCTCGCCCTTTACGGTTTTAAGCAATTCTCCGTCCTTATCGTATATTGCTAAAATGGGAATTAAGCTCAACGGTTCATCCGAATTATTGGTTATATCTATGTCTTTATAGTATATGTTGCCACTGTATATGCCACCGATATCACTCACGGAAACAGACGTGTCATCAACGATATATTCCGCATTTGATGCATAGTTGTAGGCATAGTCCATAACATAGATTTCATAATTTTCACCCAAACTACTGTCATCAAATTCTGCCGTATATACACCGTCCGTCTCTGTGAAATAAGCATCCACACTATTTCCGCTATCGTCAATAGCTTCAACACAGTATAAACCATAGTTATCACTTGCCGTAACCGTCACTGTATTATTTTCATCACCATAGTCAATATCTTCAATCACAGGCTCCGTATTATCCAAATAAATATCAAAGGTCATGCTGTCAACCGTGTTTCCGCTTTTATCCGAATTAAGAACACTTTCAACACTTACGCTGTAATCGCCCTCTTTTTGGTCGGATAAAGCCTCAGCAAGAGACATATATTCCTCACAATATTTATATGCATCATCCATATAATTAACATATATTTTCTCGCCATCACTGTTTTTGACAGTGAAAGATGTTTTTTGACTTCCTCTGAGTTGGAAAAAACCTATATCTGTTTCTCCGTTTTCTTTCAGATAAAAATTGTTCGGATTTTCGGAAATAACAATTTTATCCGTATCGGGAGAAATCAGAGCTAATTTCTCTACACTCCCATCCGAGTCGGAATATCTGTATATAATATCCGTGCCTTTGTACAATGCTTCCCCTTTGGCAGCACTTCTGTCCAATACGGGTGCTTTGAAATAGTCCCCTATAAATCCCGTGAAAGGAATTGAAATTTGCTGCACATCATCACCCTCGAATGTGATGAAGCCATCAAGGAAAAATCCGTTTTCAAATATTGAATCAAGCTTGTTTTTTGTTGCTTCGCTCAAAACCACCTTTACGGGAAACTCAACCTTTTCTCCGGCAGGCACCGTTATGCCGCTATACATTTTGAAACTTGAATCCACCTTTGCGGAAGCATTAATAATAAGGTCATCTGAAACATCATCCCTAATTGTTATTCCGCTTATTTTGTTATACGTAACATCTTCATCGGAAAGATTTTCAAGGCAAAGAGTAAAATCTATTTCATTTCCGTCAACCGCACCGTAATAAACCATACCCTTGCCGCTTTCCTTATTTGTAAGCACAACATCGGATTTTGTCAAATTGGAAAGATTTATATAACCCGCACCCTGAACTCTCGGTGAATACGGCACACTCACCTTTTGATTTGGATTATATATAATATCTGCCGTATTCTGCATCATACTCATACATAAGTTTGTGAAATCCGCAGTTTCCGAGTTTATATCTTCATATTTGTTTTTAAGATATGACTTCACAAGAGCATAAGCTCCCGTTGCCATTGGTGATGCCATTGATGTACCCGTCATTTCTGCGTAATTATCATCGGATATACTTGACATAACTCCTGTACCTCTTGCACTCAACTGAACACCGCCGTTCAGATATTCATTTATTGCATAGCTTGATGAGTAATGCATTTGCTGTTCGAAGGCTACTTCAGCCAATTTTTCGGTTGTTTGAAAATACTTTGCTTTTTTAATTTTTTCGTAACCGTCATAACTGATAACGGCAGCGGGGAATCCCTCCGTATCCATAATAGCATCGGTAATATTCGAAAAAACAAATATTACACCCTTTGCACCCTTCGACTGAACAAATTCTCTTATATCAAAACTTGTGAGGTCATTACCTTTTTCCACAACAACAATTTTATCGGTTATATCCATATCGTTAAGGTCACTCACATTATCGCAATAACCCACATAATAAAGCTCATATTGCTTATCGTTAAAAGCAGCCGTGAAAGAACTGCCACCACCCTGAATATAATTGCAAACTCCTTGTGATGTGCCATCATCCGCAAAAAGATTCATTGTGTTGCAAACTGTTTTTAAATTAGATCCGTAAGCATTACCCACAACAGCAATCTCACTTGAACCCGCAGGGCAACCACCCGTATCATAGGATACCTCGCTTGTATAAGCCTGATTGGAAATATTGTAGCCCATACCTGAATTTCCTGCCGCTGCAAACAGTTCGGTAGATGTTGCCGCAACATTTTTCATTACTTCGATGTATGGATTATCGGAGCAATTTGCGTAGACTGCACCTATACTCAAATTGATAACATCAACTTTCATCTTAACCGCATCATTTATAGCAGCAAGCATCGCAGCCTCATCAACTTCTCCTTCATCTGTGCCGCATCTCATGAGCACAAGCTGCGCATTGGGTGCAATTCCCTTTAGTTTATCACTATTACCTGCCGCAATGCCCGTCACATGAGAGCCGTGAGTGAGATTTTCATTA
>CAZUXS010000206.1:0-3415 GCA_964624605.1 uncultured Lachnospiraceae bacterium
GCACATAAAAATTTGAACAAATCCATACAATTATAATGTTTCTTTCTTACTTCAATCGACGATAAGTCCGTATTTGTAAACATAATTTTCCTCCGTAATCCGTCTTAAATTATACTTTGCGATGGTCTGTTGATTTATGAAATTTTGCATAAAAAATATACTAATTTTCCGAAATTTTACCGTCGCAAAGTATACCTTGCGACGGTCTTTAATAATATTACTCTACTTCTTTTTTATAATATCCCTCTAACCTATAAATAGGCATACCCATTTCTGAAAATTTCTTTTCGTATTCCGTCATAATATTGCCCTCATAATCGCTGTTATGCAAATCGAGTGTTATATTATGGAGTCTCCAGCCCTTATCGGCTATTTCGTTAAGACTGAACTCGAAAAGTATTTTGTTATCGGTTTTGAGGAAAACCTCGCCGCCCTTTTCGCCGAAAAGCTGTTCATAGAGGTTAAGGAAGTTTTTATGTGTAAGTCTGCGTTTTGCCCACTTCTTTTTTCTGTGCCATGGATCGCAGAAATTTATATAAAGTCTGTCAATTTCCTCGGCTTCAAAAACTTCAAGCAGTTCTGCAACGTCCATCACAAAAAACTTAAGGTTGTTATCAACCTCACCCTCACGGCTCTTTTTGAGTGCCGTAACAATAATCTGCGGTTCTCTCTCAACGCCTATGTAGTTTATGTTTGGGTTAGCCTTGCTCATATCTCTCAAAAACTGACCCTTACCACAGCCTATTTCAACATGGATTGGGTTATCGTTGCCGAAAACCTCTTTCCACTTTCCCTTGAACGATGTCGGATCGGCAACAATAGCCTTGTTGTTTGCAAACTCCTCTTCCGCCCATGGCTTTTTTCTTATTCTCATTTCAATTTTCCTTTCAATATACAATAGCAAAATGTATTGTTTTTAAGTTCCTTGTCGTCCGTTGTTTTAAACTCGGCACTGCCCGAATATTTTTCGTCATATACGCATGGCACACCGAGGGCAAATCCATCACTCGTTTTGCCGAGCAAAAGGTGCCTGTATTTTTTAAAACTCTGCACAACAAAGGGATTTTGCGAATAACTGCAAAGCTTGTCAATTGCGGAAATTTCACGTATACCCGCCTTTATCCACACAACGCCGTCATTCCCGAAAGGTGTGACAGCCTTGCCGCCGAATATAATATCTTCCGTTTTCGCCTTGCCCATTTCACGCAGTTCTTCAACCTTTTTATCAAATTCCAAAACTATATTTTTTATGTTTTGTTTATCTTTTTCCTCATTATCTTTAGATACGGAAACATCCTCTTTCGGTTTTGAAATTTCTTTCGAAGTTTCATCCGCTTTCACGTTTTCAACCGCTTCGGATTTTTCTTCACCCGTTTCCGTTATATCTTCTTGTGTATTTGTTTTAGCCATCATGCAGGCTTGCCAGTTGTATTCACCGTTGGTAAATCCCAAAAGCACGGTTTTTTCACCCGATAGCACTACAACCCCGAATATCTCTTTTGCACCGAAGTTTATGTTGTCACTTTCAAGAGAACGTCTGATTTCTCCCCTGCCAAACCTGTTCACAACAAGTAGCACAGCCGTATCGGCATAAGAATTTTTGCTAAGCACGCACACTCTGTAAGTACCGCTTTTCAAGCCTTGAGCCTGCAAAAAAAGTCTGCCCGTGTTTCCGTTAAATTCAATTATGCACCTGCCGACAGCCTTGTTTGAGCCTATTGCAAATTCATCTTCACCCTGTTCCAAAATAATAAATAACCTTGAATATGCCATATTTTCCTCCACAGCATTTGTTATTTATATTTATTCGGAAAAGATGTTAAATATACTTTTCAAGCACATTTGAAATATTTGCAAAGTCTTGAAGCTTAAGGCTTTCGCCCCTCACTCTTTCATCGTAGCCCGCTGTATTGATGATATTTGTTATCTCATCCTTTGTGAGCTTAAAATCACCGCAGTTGAACATACAATTAAGCAGTGTTTTCCTCCTCTGGCTGAAAGCCGCCTTTATGAGCCTAAACATAAGTTTCTCGTCATTCACCTCAACAGGTGGTTTATCCAAAGTTGTGAGCCTTATAACAGCCGAATCAACATTGGGACGTGGCATAAAACAGTTTTGAGGTACATTTGCCACAAGATACGGCTCGCAATAATACTGCACGGCAAGCGACAAAGCACCGTAATCCTTTGATGACGGTTCAGCCTTCATTCTGTAGGCAACCTCTTTTTGAATCATAACCGTTATGCTTTCAACGGGAATTTTATTTTCAAGTATATTCATTATTATGGGTGTTGTGATGTAATAAGGCAGGTTTGCAACCATTTTAAGCTTTTTGCCCTCATTCTGCCTTGCAATCTCCGCAACATCCACTTTCAATATATCTTCGTTTATAATTTCAATATTGTCAAAATCCGCAAGCAATTCACCAAGCATAGGTATAAGGGTTTTATCTATTTCAACCGCAATGACCTTTTTTGCCACACTTGCAAGCGCCTGTGTGAGCGTACCTATACCGGGGCCAACCTCGATAATAACATCATCTTCCGTTATTTCCGCAGCCGCCACAATTTTTTCAAGCACACGCTCATCCACAAGGAAATTTTGTCCGAAATTTTTTTTGAAATTAAAATCATAGTGCTTTATTATTTCTTTTGTCTTATATGCAAGTGAAGCCTCGCCTGTTTTGTTCATATTTTCTCCCTTATATCTTCGGAACGGGCTGTCACAAAGTGCAACAGCCCTAATAATTACTTACTTATTTTACGTTGTTCTTCACAACTTCCTTAGCCGCTTCAAGCGCCTGTGGAATCTTAGTGGCATCCTTACCGCCTGCCTGTGCCATGTTAGGACGGCCACCACCGCCACCACCGCAAAGAGTAGCCGCAGCCTTAACTATATCGCCTGCTTTAGCACCCTTCTTAACGGCATCGTCGCTACACATAACAACGAAACTAACCTTGTCGTTGCCGTCGCTTGCAAGCACGATAACACCGTTTCCGAGCTTATCCTTAATCTGGTCGCCCATTGTACGAAGTGCGTTCATATCAAGACCCTTAGCATAAGCCGCAACAACAGCAACACCGTTTATATCTTCCTTAGCGTTTACTATATCGTCAACAAGACCGCCGCTCATTTTAGCCTTAAGTCTTTCAAGCTCCTTTGCAAGACGCTTGTTTTCATCGATTAAGCCTTGAAGTTTAGTCATTGCATTGCCTGATGTTGCCTTAAGCATAACGGCAAACTCATTCATATAGAAATCCTTATCTTCGAAATATTCAAGTGCGTTAAAGCCTGTGAGTGCTTCAATTCTTCTCACACCTGCCGCAACACCAGTTTCGGAAACAATCTTAAATACGCCAGCCTGTGCTGAGTTTGTAAGGTGAGTACCACCACAGAACTCAACTGAGCAATCCT
>CAZUXS010000207.1:0-3410 GCA_964624605.1 uncultured Lachnospiraceae bacterium
ACCTTTGCACCGAGTGTGGCAAGCTCCAGCATTTCATCATAGGTAATCGTGTCAAGCTTTTTAGCATTTTTAACTACTCTTGGGTCGGCTGTGTAAACACCGTCAACATCCGTATAAATCTCACAAAGGTCTGCACCAAGCTTAGCTGCAAGTGCAACCGCTGATGTGTCTGAACCGCCTCTGCCGAGTGTTGTAACATCATCATATCTGTTTATGCCCTGGAAGCCCGTAATAATAACAATGTTATTCTTATCAAGCTCCGCATTTATTCTGTCTGTCTTTATATCCTTTATCTTAGCATTGCCGTAAGTGCTTGATGAAAATATCGGGCACTGGAACGCATTCAATGATATTGCGGGATATCCGAGCTTCTTGATAGCCATAGCCATAAGTGCAACTGACTGCTGCTCACCTGTTGCAAGGAGCATATCAAGCTCTCTGCCCTTAGCCTTTGGGTCAATCTCGGCAGCCTTTTCAATAAGGTCGTCCGTTGTATCACCCTGAGCACTCAAAACAACAACAACACTGTTGCCTTCCTTGTAGCTGTTTATAATTGTCTGTGCAACGTGCATTATTCTTTCCGCATTTGCAACAGATGTACCACCGAATTTCTTAACGATTAACACTTTTTATTCCTCCCAGCCTTCTGTGCGGATAGTGTTTGGTATACCCACAACACCATCGCAATTTATTAATTCCGTAAGCTTTGCATTGATTTCCTTTTCCTTGCCCTGTGGTGTAACAAAGGCAAATTCCTCATCAAGTCCGAAGAACTCGGTAAAATCAACATCGCCGAATACCTTATTTACGGAAGCCTTTGCAACCGCCTTATCATTGTATTCAACTCTAACAAACTTACGTACCTCAACTTCATCAATGCTCACAAGAGAAAGCTTCTCCTCTGACCATCCTATGCCGAGGTTTGTATTTTTGTTCTTAACAGCATCTATAATATCGCTGACAACGGCACTTGCGGTCGGTGTCTTACCTGCACCCTTGCCATAGAACATAACATCACCAAGCATATTGCCCTTTACAAGAATTGCATTGAAAACATCATCAACCATATTGAGTGGATTGTTGTGGTTCACAATTATAGGTGCAACCCTTGCCCATACACCGCTATCGCTTATCTTTGCTGTTGCAATAAGTTTTACGGAGCAGTTCATTTCTTTCACATAGTCCATATCCGTTTTTGTAATCTCGGTTATGCCCTCTGTGTATATATCTTCAAAATTAACGGTCTTGCCCGTTGCAAGTGAAGCAAGTATCGCAATCTTACGGCAAGTGTCATAGCCCATTACATCGGCATCGGGATTTCTTTCCGCATAACCCTTTGCCTGTGCATCACTGAGGACATCGTTATATTCAAGCCCCTCCTGTGACATCTTTGTGAGCATATAGTTTGTTGTGCCGTTCAATATACCCGAAATTTCTTCTATCTTTTCGGGTGTAAGGCTTGTATTAAGTGGTCTTATGATAGGTATACCACCGCCAACGCTTGCCTCACAAAGGAAGTTTACGTTATTCTCGGCAGCTATTCTCATAAGCTCGCCGCCATGCTTAGCCACAAGTTCCTTATTTGACGTACAAACGCTTTTGCCCTTTTGAAGTGTGCTCTTTACAAAGCTGTAAGCGGGATTTGTGCCGCCCATAACTTCAACAACAACATCTACGCTATCGTCATTCAAAATATCATTAAAATCGTGAGTAATTATTTCCTGTATAGGATCGCCGGGGAATTCCCTCAAATCCAACACATACTTCACATTGACAGCCTGTCCTGCCTTTTTTTCAACATTTGCACGATTGGTGTTTATAACTTCTACAACTCCGGAACCTACCGTGCCGTAACCTAAAACAGCTATATTAGCCATATTTTCACTCCCTCGCCAGTATTTTGAGAGCAAGCACGCCCTCGACTTTACTTATATTGCCTATTAAAACTTCGGCACCGTCACTTTGCATATTGCCCATATCAACCGTGACGGTAACATTAGCTACATTGTTGATAGGTATAGTCTGATTTATTGTAAGCACATTAGCCCCACATTCCGCTATCGTGTTAAGCACATCGGAAAGGGAGCCCGCCTCATCCTTGAGGTCAAAGCCAACCGTTATAGTCTTTCCTCTGGAATTATCATCCAAGGTGAAAACATAGTCACGGTATTTATAGAATGCACTTCTGCTTAAACCCACACGCTTCACAGCCTCCTGCACCGTCATAAGACGATTTGCCTGCATAAGCCTTTTTGCACTCACAACCTTAACAAAAACATCAGGCAGTACCCTTTTATCAACTATATAATAATTTGAAGATTGTTCAACTTCCATCTCCATCGTACTCCCTACTTTGTTCTCCATTGAAAAACATCTGTTTCCCATACAAGGAATATTACCACATTCGACAACAAAATGCAAGTGTTTTTTTTCGATTTTTTAAGAAAAAATTACAAATTAGGTTAAAACGGCACATTATACTGTATATTTTTCATAAAAAATTATCATTACAACTATACATATTATAATCAAAATCTTTTAGGCATAAAAAAAGGAAGAGCTTTCACTCTTCCCTTTTATATCTCAATTCACAAATTATTTATTGCTTAAATATTCATCAATAGCCTTTGCAGCCTTCTTACCTGCGCCCATAGCGAGGATAACCGTAGCTGCACCGGTTACTGCGTCACCGCCTGCGTAAACGCCCTCTCTTGTTGTAAGGCCTGTTTCTTCTTCAGCAATGATACATCTTCTCTTGTTTACTTCAAGACCCGGTGTATTGCTGCTGAGCATTGGGTTAGGAGCTGTACCGAGACTCATGATTACTGTGTCAACGTCCATAACGAACTCTGAACCCTCTATAACAACAGGGCTTCTTCTGCCGCTCTCGTCAGGCTCGCCGAGTTCCATCTTAACGCACTTCATACCCTTTACCCAACCTTCATCATCAACAAGGATTTCTGTTGGATTTGTGAGGAGGTCAAATACAACGCCTTCCTGCTTAGCGTGGTGAACTTCTTCAACTCTTGCAGGGAGCTGTTCTTCTGCTCTTCTGTAAACGATGTGAGCTTCACTGCCGAGACGGAGTGCTGTTCTTACAGCGTCCATAGCAACGTTACCGCCACCGATAACCGCAACTTTCTTGCCAATCTTTACTGGTGTGTCATAGCTTTCATCAAATGCCTTCATGAGGTTTACTCTTGTGAGGAATTCGTTAGCTGAAAGAACGCCCATAGCGTTTTCGCCAGGAATACCCATGAACTTAGGAAGACCTGCACCACTGCCGATAAATACGGCATCAAAGCCCTCTTCTTCGAAAAGTGCATCAATTGAAACAGTCTTACCGATGATAACATTTGTTTCAATCTTAACACCGAGCTTTTTGATGTTTTCAACTTCTGCCTTAACTA
>CAZUXS010000208.1:0-3405 GCA_964624605.1 uncultured Lachnospiraceae bacterium
CGGAACGCCCCGAGGTTTTTGGTTCTTTTTGCCCTCAAAAAGAACAATCTTTTTTCTAGGGATGCAGAAAAATAAATTAATAAAAACAAATTTAAAATTAATCAAAATATATGGTAATAGGAGTGTCGATTTTCGACATGCCTATTGTTGTTTTACTCACCATTAGCTTCGTAATAATAATCCTCGGCATCTTCATAATCCTCAAAGTCATCCTCATTATCGTAATAAAAATCCTCGGGGTCATCGTAGTCATATACGTTATAAGGGTCATCGTCAGAAAATGGAGTATAGGTATATCCCGAATGATTGTTATAACTCTTGGAAGAGGAACTTCCGGAACTTCCGGAACTGCTTGAACTGCTTTCCGTATATGGCGGATATGCCTTTTCATAGGCTGATTCATTGCGTATCATATCCCCCTCAAAATATCCGTCATTCGTAAAATCATTCGCAAAAGCTATTATGCCGATGTAGTTATATCTGCATACGGGTTTTGAATTTATATAGAGTACATAATAGTTACCGACTTCATCACCGTTAAGATTAACCATACTGTAAGTATTATCACCACAGATAACACCTGCGTAATAAAATGTATCATTACTGTATCTCCCCGAAATTCTGTAATTTAGAATGGAATATTTTTCATCTGTCAGAGCTTTTGAAAGCTTATCCTTAGACGGTGAATACATACTGCAATCGTACAGTTTGGATTTTCTGAAATATTGACACATCTCATCAACGGTAAGGGTATTGAATTTTTCGTTTTTAACATAATATGTTATGGAATCGTCTATAAATCTGTTGTGTACATCTCCGTCCGTTACAACATAATCATTAAAAGCTTCGGCAACTTCTTTATTATCGATTATGTCAAGAAAATCACTCTTTATAGTGGGATATTGTTCTTCCATAAACTTAACCGATGTATCGGAAAAGAATCCGAACCAATATATCATAAATATCAAAAAAACATAGCTTAAGGAGCAACCGAGAATAAATTTTTTGAGAGACTCCTTTTTCCACTTGAATTTAACATAATCGGAAATTCCGATAATAAGCACCAATGTGGTTATTATTCCCCAACCCCAGAGAAAAAACAAGGTACATTCAAGAGGATTTTTCTCCATAGTTTCACAGCAGCTTTCCACACAGGAGCTTAAAAGGCAGAGAAAAAGTATAAAAAATATTATTGCAGCTATGCTTACATTGCCACGTTTATCAAATTTTATCATAAAAAACACCCCCTAAAGCCAGTATAGCATAAATAAAATAAAAATCAATATATTTTGGCAGTAAATGTCAGTAATTCGGTGTTACCATACAAATATAATAAATATTTGAGGAGGTAATTCAATTATGTTTGAAAGAGTAACCGATATGATATCGGGTTTTGGATTTGAAGCGGAGGATGATGATTTTGTAAGGATTTGCATTGACTTGGCAAGGGATTACATACTGGATTATTGCAATTTGAATGATTTGCCGCCCGAGCTTGTGTCTGCGTGTGCGGAACTTGCCTGCGGAAAATATCTGAAAAAGAAGCTTGCAACGGGTGAGCTTGATGATGAAGATTTTGATATGGCCGTGCAATCCGTGAAAGAGGGTGATGTGAGCATAAGTTACGGCACGGATAAAAGCAACAGGGAGATATTCACGGATATTGTGGAAAGACTCAGTGATATATCGGAAAGACTTATAAGATATAGGAAAATGTGTTGGTGATACTTTGTTTTTGGGTTATATAAGTTATTCGAAATAAAATATAGCAAGGTGGTGATAGTTGTGTTTTGGATAAAACTTACAATCAAAAGCTTTATTTCATATTAAAAGGAAAATGAAAATTGTATAAAACCTATAAATAGTCTTAAACATATAGTAAAAATAGATAAAAGCAAAGGTTTAATATTGGTTGTTTTACATATTTACAATAGGTAAATTATATGGTAAAGTCTACATGGAAGTTTTTTGAAAATATCTTCAAATATGCGGATACGGGGATGTTTTCAATCGTTTTTTCGGGGGTGGATATGGGGAACATATCCAAATTACTATTATTTTTTTAAATATTGACAGGGAGGTCATTCTTAATGAAAATTTCTATGAAGAAAAGATTAACAGCTGCGGTATTAAGCTCAGTGGTTGCTTTATCAAGCTGTATGTTTGTTCTCACTACTCCGGTTGCTGCCGCATCAACTTCTTGGAATATGGGTAATACGGAGTTTAAAAGTCTCGGTACAATCAGTTCATCAACAACTATCAACGGTCTTACACTCAAAGCATCAAGCTCAAAGACAATGAGTGTTAAAGCAGAAACGGCAACAGTAGGTTCAAATACATTTAAGTACACACTTGCAATGGGTGGTACTGGTTCAACAAGTGCACGTTCAATTTCCGTTAAGGCGAACGGCTCATCAACACTTAAGGTTACATGTAAGTCAAGCGGTTCTTCAGCAAGAACACTTACCGTTGTTGACAAGAGCGGTAAGCAGCTTGGTTCAATTTCAGCAGGTACATCTGCCGCAACAAACAGCTGTTCATTCGACTACAGCGGTGATGTTTATATTTATTCAACAAACAGCGGTGTAAACGTATATAAGGTTCAGCTTGATACATCTGACAGCTCAAGCAGCAGTTCATCATCAAGCAGTTCAAGTTCAAGCTCAAGCAGCTCAAGCTCATCAAGCAGCTCAAGTTCAAGCAGCTCATCAAGCACAAGCACATCAGGCGGTACAACGGTTACTTCTTGGTCAGAGCTTACAAGTGCGGTAAATTCTTTAAAGAGCAAGGGCGGCACAATATACGTAAACGCAAAGAAGATTGATGCTACGGCTCAGCTTGCACTTTCAGGCACAAGCGGCAAGGAAATAAAGATTGTCGGCGTTAAGCAGAGTGACGGAACATATCCCGTTATCGATTTTAAGAGTTTCAGAAGCAGCACAATAGGTTCTAAGGGTACAGCCCTTAAGGCTTCAAGTGACTCACAGGTTGGTGTAAGAATCACAGGTTCATACTACACACTTGAAAACCTCATCATACAAAAAGCAGGCGACAACGGTGTGCAGATTAAGGGTTCAAGCGCAAACCACAATACTATCAAGAATTGTATCGTAAGATATAATAATGATGCCGGCGTTCAGATTACAGGCGGTGCATCATACAACACTTGCACACAGGTTTACAGCTACAGAAACTGTGACGTTTACACAAGAGCAGGTAATGCAGACGGTTTTGCTCCAAAGCTCGGTGCATCAACAGGCAACACATTCAGCTACTGTTATTCATTTGATAACGGCGATGACGGCTGGGATTCATTTGACAAGACAGACTACACAAAGGATTTGAGCTACACAAACTGTGCTTGCTGGAACAACGGTAACCCCGATGTATTCACAGGTAAGTACG
>CAZUXS010000209.1:0-3405 GCA_964624605.1 uncultured Lachnospiraceae bacterium
AGGGTATCACAACAGCTGACGGAAAGTATGTTTGTGAAGCTGCCGCAAAGGATATTAAGATTGATGCTTTCGGTCATAAGGCACTTTCAGGCACAGCAAAGGCACTCGCAGACCTCGTTGCAGATAAGACAGGCTGGAAAACAAGACCTATCGAATTTTCAACAATTCAGAGATGTGCTTCACACATCGGTTCTCTTACAGACGTAAACGAAGCTTTCCTCATCGGCGGACAGGCTGTAAAGGCTGCATTTGAGGGTAAGACAGGTATGGTTGGTATCTTCGAGAGAGTTTCAGATAAGCCATATTGCGTAGGTACAAGCATCCACGATGTAAATGAGATTGCCAACCTTGTAAAGAACATTCCACAGGAATGGATTATCAACGATGGCACAGGTCTTTCACAGGAAGTTATAGACTATATCAAGCCACTTATTCAGGGTGAAATTCTTCCATATATGGTTGACGGTCTTCCAAGACATATCAAATTGTAATTTTGCTATATATTCTCCGACACAATTTTGCGTGTCGGAGATTTTTTTGTTGATTTTTACCGATGATTATACTATAATTATTCTTGTGGTATAAATATGAATAAAGAGGATGATTGTTTTGGCAAACAGAAATGACGAACCCAAAGCAAGAACAAGTGCGGATAGTATAATTAAGTCCGTGATAGATGAAAAAAATAATTTGAGAGATAAGTCGCATGAATTTATTGAAATGGAGCATAACTTCGGCAAAATAAAGCAATCGATGGCGGATATGCAACCTATATCGGGCAAAAAAACATTTTCAGAGGCAATCAAAAACGTGCACATAGGAAAAAAGAAAATTGTTTTCAGCAAAAATTATTTTTTAAATCTTGCAATAGGGATATTGATTGATATTGTAATTTGGATAGTGGTGTTTATGCTGTTTCTTTCGCTGCTTATTTTTGCGGCATCAAAAACGCCTAAAAAGACGTTTTTGGGCTACAGCCTTTATGCTATATCGGATGAGTGCCTTGAACCGCTTTATAACACGGGAGATTGCGTTATAATCGGCATTATAGATGCCTCCGAGATAGGTGTGGGTGATTTCATAACATTCACGGATGATGACACCTACACGGCAGGCATAGTGGACAGCACTTTGGATAACTACAAAAACGTAAATGCAAAGTTTTTCAGAGTGAAAGATGCATATAACAACACCTATGTTGTTGAACCAAAATATATAACGGGCAGAGAGGTTTGCAAAATATCCGGATGGGGATATATCGTAAATATGCTCGGCAGTAAAACATTGTATGAATAAGGGAGAAAATCATGGCTAAGAAATTATATTATGAAGATGCGTATATGAAAGAATTTGAAGCAAGCGTTTTGTCTTGCGAAAAGGTTGATAAGGGCTACAATGTAGTGCTTGACGAAACCGCTTTTTACCCCGAGGGTGGCGGTCAGCCTTGTGATTTCGGTACTATAGACGGCATTGCCGTTGTTGATGTGCAGGAGAAAAATGACGAGGTTGTGCATACCGTTACGGGTGAAGTTGAAGTCGGCAAAAAGGTTAAGTGCGTGCTTGATTGGGAAAGACGTTTTGACCTCATGCAACAACATTCAGGAGAACATATTGTAAGTGGTATCATACACGAAAAATTCGGCTATGACAATGTTGGTTTCCACATGGGCGAAGAAATGATAACCGTTGATTTGAATGGTATGATTACAGCCGAGGAGCTTGCCGAAATCGAAGATAAGGCGAATGACTATATATGGAAAAACATCGCCGTAAATATTTTTGTGCCAAGCAAGGAAGAGCTTGCAAAAATAGATTACAGAAGCAAGAAAGAACTTGAGGGCGATGTGAGACTTGTGGAATTCCCCGATGCGGATATGTGCGCTTGTTGCGGAACTCATATCGCAAGTGCAGGCGAGATAGGACTTGTGAAGCTGGTCAGCGTGCAGAAGTTCCACGAGGGTGTCAGAATTGAAATGCTTTGCGGTAAAAGAGCTGTGAAGTACCTCAATGATATAAATGAGCAGAACAAGGCTGTTTCCGTTATGCTTTCCGCAAAGGTGAGAGAAACTGCGGGTGCTGTTAAAAGACTTGCCGATGAAAATGCGGCAAACAGACTTGCACTTGCGGAACTTCAAAAGAAGATGTTTGCCGTGATTGCGGAAAAATATGAGGGCAAGGGCAATGTACTCTTGTTTGAAACAGGTCTTGCCCCCGATGCCGTAAGAAACCTTGCAAGTGAACTTATGGAAACTTGCGGTGGCAGAGCGGCTGTTTTCAGCGGTGACGATGAAAACGGATATAAGTATGCCATAGGTGAAAAGGATGGCAATTTGAGAGATTTTGCAAAGGAAATGAACACGGCACTCAACGGCAGAGGCGGCGGAAAGCCTTTCCTTGTGCAGGGTTCTGTGAATACACAAAAGGAAAATATCGAGGAATATTTTTCAAAGCTGTAATATAGTTTCGGACACGGGGTGCGGGTATGAAGAAGAGAATACAATCTCACATAAAATATATGGATGAGATTTTGAATAAAAACGAGGGAATAGATGAGCTGCTGCTTAAAAGACATTTGAGGGAAATTGAGTTTTTTATGCACGAAAGGCTCATTCACCTCATTGTGACGGTTACATTTGCACTTTTGACACTTATAAGCCTTGTTGCCTTTGCGGCACTTGAAAGCGGAATGTTTCTGGCACTTACGGCACTGTTTTTTGTGTTGCTTGTGCCGTATATTTTTCATTACTACATACTTGAAAACGGTGTGCAGAAGATGTACGAGCAGTATGACAAAATGTTTGAATTTATATTCAAAACATCTTGACAAATAAATGAAAATATTGTAATATAAATTTATGTGTTTATACTAAAACAACTGTGAAGGTGAAAGTAGCTTTTGTGGTTTTCAAAGAGAGGAAATGCCGTTGGCTGAGAGTGTTTCCGAAATAAAGCATAAGTGAAGTTCGCACCCGAGTTTACGGGCTTAAAGATTATCGAGTAGGCTTGTACGGTTTATGTCGTTATTCATTAAGGGGATATTTGTCCCCGACAAGAGTGTCCGCTTTGCGGAAATTTGGGTGGTACCACGGTTTATTCTCCGTCCCTGTGTAGATTACTATGCAGGGCGGTTTTTTATTTGCAAAAAAATGGTATATCCTATAATGATTTTGAAAGGAGAACAACAATGAAAGAAAAATTAAGTCAGATTAAAGCTCTTGCGGAGCAAAGACTTTCAGAGGCAACAGACCTTAAAACACTTGATGAGTTGAGAGTTGCTTTTTTGGGTAAAAAGGGTGAGCTTACTCAGATACTTAAGGGTATGAAGGATTTGAGTAAGGAGGAAAGACCTGTTATCGGTCAGCTTGGTAACGAGGTAAGAACATTTATTGAAGATGAAATAGAGGC
>CAZUXS010000210.1:0-3401 GCA_964624605.1 uncultured Lachnospiraceae bacterium
TTATGCCGTTATCGGATATATCAACACCGCCGTTGCTTTCGCTCAAACCGTTTACTGTGATATTGCCGTCGGCAAGCACAATATCGGAATTATAAGTCACTTCCGCATTGGTGTTATCGGAATTGCCGTTTGAATTATCGTTTGAATTACTGCCCGAATTATCGGTTGAGTTATTACCGGAATTGTTATCAACAATTATATCTCCGTTGCTTTCGGCAGGCATTTTGTATGCCGAATTAAGTGATTTTTCAAGTATAATCGCCGCATCATCTGAATCAATGTAGCCACTGTTGTTTACATCGGCAACTTTCAAATAATAATCCGGATAATCGCTTTCAACTTGGAGCTTGTATGCACTGTTGAGTGATTTTTCAAGTACCATGGCGGCATCTTCGCTTGTGACAGAACCATTACAATCCACATCACCGTATATAAGTTTTGTTTCGGCATTCACATTCATACTCAAAAACGAACCTATCGCCGCAGAAATAAAAATTGTGTTTATAATTTTCCTTTTCAAATTTAATACCTCCCTATAATAAATTATAATTTGATTATAGCAAATTACGGCAATTTGTTCATTAAAACAAAATTAAAAATGGAATATTTGTGTGTTTTTTAGTGTTGAAAAGTATTGCATAAAATAGTTGCTTAAAATTATAGTTATAGCTTAAAATTATAGCTTAAAATAAATGTTGAGGATAATTGATTTGGAATTTAAACCGATGTTATGGTTGAAAACGGCAAAATCGGTTTGTTTTACGGGGCGAAATCTTTGAATCTAACGCAATTTAATCGACACAACAGTTTAGTTTATGTATAAAATAAATACAGCCGAAAATCAAAAATTTCGATTTTCGGCTGCGTTTGTTATTGTTCCATTTGTTTGCCTATAAAGCCTGCGGCAGTCATGGCAAGTTTGCCCTCGACTTCGCCCATTTTGCTTTTGTCACTCAGCATAACAACAGCACCCATAACGTCGCCCTCACTTATTATGGGGGTTATCAATTCATAATTGTAGGAATTGTTTTCTTCATCTTCGACAATGGGTACAAAATTTTTCTCATTCCTTGCCGCAATGTGAGTGTTGCGATTGCTTATAACATCTTCCAATTCGGAACTGATGTGCTTTTCCATAAAATCCTTTTTAGCTCCGCCTGAAACGGCAATAATTCGGTCATTATCTACAATACAGGTGATGTGCCCCGCATTGACCGCAAGACTTTCTGCATATTCTGTGGCAAAAGCTCCCATTTCACCTATCGGCGAATATTTCTTAAGTGCGATAATGCCATCTCTGTCTGTGTATATTTCCAAAGAGTCACCGTCACTGATAACATTGACACCGATAACCTTAGCCTTATGGTTACGAACCTTGCAGCTAAGAACATAGCGTGACGAAGTGGTTTTATCGATGCCTAAATTAAAATTTACTGTATTTTCACTTGGCTCAACATCTTCATTAAGTTTAAGAAGAGTATCAATATCGGATTTGAGCTTGATATCAATATGGTCGGTATACACAATTATTTTTTCAATAATATAACCTATATCTGTTTTATCAAGAGTTTCCTTGTTTAATATATCATCGAATATACTTAATACCGTTTTGGCTTTTCGGTTTATATTAACCAAATTATTGCGTCTGTCTGTAGTCATTGAAAGCTGACTTTTAAGTCCCTCAATAAGGTCAAGAAGCTCCTTTTCCATTTCATCATACATCTCTTCAATGGTATCGGTATGGTCGGGGCGTTTGATTAACTCTCTCATTTTCTGTTTTGATATGTTTTTTAGTTGAGTTTTGGCACTTTCAAGCTCCGCTTCAAGTTTATCAATTGTGCTTGTGTTCTTTTTGATATAGCTTGGTTCGTCTTTGATTGCCTTTTCAAGCTCCAATATCATATCGGCTGAGTTATTTCTGACCATTCTTATATAATTTTTAAGCAACACATCCAAAAGGTCAACCCTTGTATGGTGTGATGTACAGCCCTTTAAGCCTCGTTTGTGATATGTTCCGCAAGTATATGCGGCAGGAATATCGGTTCGGCTCATAGAAAACATTGGGCTACCGCAATCTCCGCAAAAAAGAAAGCCGGAATAGCTGTTGTCATATTTTTTTACACCTCTGTAGTGTGAGGTTGTACGCTTTTTAAGCTGTGATTGAGCTGTGCTGAATACCTTTTCATCAATAATAGGCTCATGGTTCTTTTCAAAAACTATATGTTCACTTTCGGCATTTTTGATATCGTAGCCGTTTATTTTGACTCGCTTATATTTGCCTTGTCTTAATGTGCCGATGTAAAAATCATTTTCAATTATACCTTGAATGGTTACAATACTCCATTCCGGTCTTGAAATTATTTTATTTTCAATGCCCAGTGCATCCTTGCGTGCTTTTTCGTGCATACGGGGTGTGGGAATTTTTTTGTCCGTAAGGTGATTTGCAATCTTTTTGTAGCCCCAACCTTGATTGTAAAGTTTAAAAATCTCCCTTACAACCTCTGCCGCAGGCTCATCAACTTCAAAACTCATCTTTTTGCTGTCCGTTATCACATAGCCGTATGGAACTTGGCATATCCATTTACCGTCACTCTGTCTGCGACGGATAACATTTTTAACCTTTTTGCTTGTGTCGGTAACAGGCATCTCATTTATAAGAAAACGAAATTGAATAGCAGTCCAGTCATCATAGGTAGGATAATCAATGCCGTCACCTATGGAGATTATCCTCACACCGGCATCACGCAAATCCTCCAGCTCCACTAAACCTTTGCTGTTACGGCGAGAAAATCGACTGAAATCTTTTATTATAAGAATTTTATATTCACCACTCATGAGTTTACGCCTGAGTACCTGATACTCCTCTCGCTGTTCAAATGTGTAACCGGAACGGTCTCTGTCACAGTAAAAATCAAGTTTTGCTGTGGGAAATGTTCGTAACACATAGTCTTCAATTATAGACTTCTGATTTTCTATACTCGTGTTGTCCCTGTCCATCTCCTCATCAACAGAAATACGACAGTAACCTGCTATATTCAATGCCATAATATCATCTCCTTGCTGACAACATTGTAACACTTTGGTATGAGTTTTGCAAGTGGTAAATAAAGTTTATTTATAAAAAAACAGATAAGGGGTACGGAAAGCACCCCTTATCATTGTTAATTCTTTTCAGCTAAAATATATGCGGTATTTTTGCCTTTATTGATTTTTTGAATGTAACCTTGCTGTTCAAGGTTGCTTAAAATATTTATGCAGTTTGTTTGTTTTAAGTTAAATTCTTCTTGAATCTTGCGTCTGTTTGATTTTGGATTTTCAGATATATATTCAACAATGTTGTTTGCAAGCTCTGACATTTTATTGTTTACAGCTTTGTTTTTTGCACAGTTTCGATTTGGCAG
>CAZUXS010000211.1:0-3378 GCA_964624605.1 uncultured Lachnospiraceae bacterium
TTTCAGCAGGTGAAAAGATAAACGTTTCATTTGCCCTCACAAACATAGGTGAGTTCGAAAAGACATATCGTAAGGACGGTACGGTTAAGCTTTACGCAGCATCATACGACGAAGATGTGTTCAACGAAGCTTTCGATAAGCTCAACGAAAACACATTTGATATTACAAGCTTTGAAGATACAAGAATTGAGGGCGAAATAACAACCGATAAGGACGGCGTTATGTTCACATCAATACCTTATATCCCCGGCTGGACAATCACAGTTGACGGCAAGGAAACGGAAAATGTTTCAATAGGCAACGACGGTGTTATAGGCGTAGACGTGCCACAGGGCACTCACACAATAGTGTTCACCTATAGCCCCGCAGGTCTTAAACTCGGCTGTATGGTTTCGGTTGTATCACTTGTGATAACAATTGGCTATTGCTTCTATTGTAAGAAAAAAGAAAAAACGATAACGGCATAAAAACATCAAAAATATCAAAACGCAGTGCAAATTATAATATTTGTGCTGCGTTTTTTATTATTTTTATTGACATTTATGTTGAATGGTATTACAATAATTGTATAATTTAAACAAAACAATTTCTTTTATATCCGTTGTTTTGTTTAAAACCACAGTTATATTTTTATAAAGGAGGAATTTTATGTTTAAAAGATTTTTAAGTACAGCTATGGCAATTGTAACAATGTTTTCACTTTGTTCGGTACAGACCTTTGCCGCCAACGGCTATGATTACGAAGGAATGAAAAAAGCTTACACCGAAAAAGTTGAAGCCGAAAAGAAGAATAGTGGATTTTTGGATGCTTATGTAATTGATGTTTACAACAATAACGAACCTGCTTTGATTGTTGCATCCGAAGCTTATGGTGGTGCCGATTCCAAAACATACTTATATTCCGATGGAAATGTTGTAGAATCCACGGCACTTCCCGTGTTTACCGATACACTCGGATATGGAATCTTCTCAGATTCGGCTTCTTTTCTGTCTTATGGCGGCGGTAGCGGCGGTGGAAGTGAAACATACGTTGCAAAAGATAAGGATGGCAAAATATACTTTATAAGGTCATACGATATGCGTATTATGAAACATAATGTTACAGAAGAAGCCGAATTCGGTTATTTAAGTGACTTCGTAAACGAAATCGAATTGGGCTACTACAGCGGCACAACCTACCATTTGGCTTATAAGCAATCCTATTATCTCGGCTATGATAAAGAATTCCGACACATTGTTTCATCAAAGGGATACAATGAAGATGGCTCATCATACGATTTGGATGTAGGTTACAAAGATGAAGATGTGCTTTCACACTTCGGTCTTACAAGACTTATAGAGAATCCCTACAGTGAGGTTAATAAAAAAGGTAGTCAACTTTTCAAGTTTTGGAACTACGATCCAATCACAATAAACCTTAACGGCACAACACTTTCATTATCAAAAGACCCCGTTATAATCAACGGTTCCACGCTCGTACCTATGAGAGAAATATTTGAAGCCATGGGTGCCAAGGTTGACTGGGATGGCGAAACGCAGACCGTAACAGGCACAACAAACGGCACAACAGTAAATATGACCATTGGCAGCTCCGCTATAACAAAGAACGGTGTCACCTCTTCCCTCGGTGTTCCCGCTCAACTCATAGACGGCTACACAATGGTTCCCGTGAGAGCCGTTGCCGAATCATTCGGTGCTAAGGTTGATTGGGATGGTACAAATAAAATTGTAAGTATAAATTCATAAACTAAATAATAATTTAATCATTTGAAAAAAACAAATACATTCAAGGAGGAATTTTATGTTTAAAAGATTTTTAAGTACCGCACTCGCTGCTGCTATTGCCCTTTCAATGTGCGTATTTAACACCTACGCAGATGAGGGCTACAATTACAGTGCAATGAAAGAAGCATATACCCAAAAAGTAAAAAGTGAAAAGAGCAAAAAAAATAATTATTTAAGAGATGCTTATGTTGTTGATATTTTCAATAACCGTAAACCTGCATTGATTATTATGAATAATTACGACTCTTCCGGTGATATGTTTAATTCAACCATATTCATGTATGAAAATAATAATTTGAAAGAACTTTCTTGCAAAAACGATTTACCAGATTTAATTGATAATGGCATACAAGGTGAGAGCGGTATCGCAAATTACGTAGGTGGTACCGGCGGTTATACAAAACACCTTATAGCCGTAGATAAAAACAACAAAAAATATGCTGTTGTATGGTGGTCTGTAAGAAACGGTAAACACCACGAAACGGATGATATTAAATCCAATATTGAATCCGATGTTGTAACGGGCATAAGAGTAGGTTACTATGAAAATTATACATTCCATCCCGTATACTATAATGAAACTTATCATTACAATAACAGTGACTACAGTTATGCTATAACATCACAAAGGTATGACCAAGACGGAAATGCCTATAATGAGGATATCGGTACATACGATGATGAAGTTATGAAAGCCCTTGGACTTACGAATTTGTTTGGCTATGATGGAAACAATACTTTAATATTCCCGAAAGAGAAAGGCAACAACCTTTTTAAATACTATGATGATCCAATCGCAATAAACCTTAACGGCACAACGCTTTCATTATCAAAAGACCCCGTTATAATTAACGGTTCCACGCTCGTACCTATGAGAGAAATATTTGAAGCCATGGGTGCCAAGGTTGACTGGGATGGCGAAACGCAGACCGTAACAGGCACAACAAACGGCACAACAGTAAATATGACCATTGGCAGCTCCGCTATAACCAAAAACGGTGTCACCTCTTCCCTCGGCGTTCCCGCTCAACTCATAGACGGCTACACAATGGTTCCCGTAAGAGCCGTTGCCGAATCATTCGGTGCTAAAGTTGATTGGGATGGTACAAACAAAATAGTAAGCATAACAGCAAATTAAACAAAATCTAATCGCCATAGACGATAATTAAATTGTTTTTAAAAACTCAAAGCTCCACTTAAAGTTTCAAACTTTTCGTGGAGCTTTATTTTATATTTACTAAAATAATAAATCTGATTATATGGATATTTACTTACGAAAAAATTGCATAAAAAAAGACCCTTTCGGGACTTCAAATAAAAAAGCGACTTGGAAGGGGCTCGAACCCTCGACCTCCGGCGTGACAGGCCGGCGCTCTAACCAGCTGAGCTACCAAGCCACATAAATGTGACAATAAATATTAAAAAAGAATGGGCTTTCGGGGACTCGAACCCAGGACCGTCCGGTTATGAGCCGGATGCTCTAACCAACTGAGCTAAAAGCCCATATAAGTTGCTTGTCTAAAATCAAATTTATTGATTGTTGATAGGCCGCAGGTGTAAGTATGGCGACATATTCAGCCGAGCGGTACTAAT
>CAZUXS010000212.1:0-3359 GCA_964624605.1 uncultured Lachnospiraceae bacterium
AAGTAAATTTAATAACTGCATAGGCTTAACACTGTTTTATCCGTTGAGCAATATGGATTTGACCAATTCAAAAAGGCTTACACTTATAGATTCATATAAAGATTTCGGTTTGGGTGACTCATATCCTTTGTATATTATGGGTGCAACGTCGATTGCAAATTCGACACCGTTGTTTGATGGAGAAATCGTAGATAGCTATGATGAAGAAACGGGTTCAAGCATAAGTGTTGAGCCTGCCGAGGATATTAACCTTATAAAGAGAGTTGACTACATAACAACCTTTTCCGAAACCGATGAGGATTATTCCACAAAGAATTATCTTCTCGGCTCAGAAATGCTGACAGACGGCTGGGAAGAGAATAAGTTTACAAAGGTGCCCTATGAAACTTGGTACACGGTAAACGGCAAGCCTATAACCGTAAATATGGCGGATTATTTGTATGAGGACGGATATGATGTTTATTATTACACAATCCCCGTTGTTATAGGTGATAACGGAAAGGAAACTTTTGCCGAATTGAGTTGTATGTATATCGATGCTGCCGATGTGGATTCTCTTGTTGATAAGGAAGATGTTAAATATTTGGGAAAAATGCAGGTTGTCGGTATCACACCTGTAGCTGATGGCGAAATTGCTCAGAGAAGTCTTGACCCTGCCGATGTGATGAAAGTAAAACCCGTACTTGCCATATATGATATGGAAAGCGGCAGTATAACGGGATATAAGGTTTATGATGAAACGATTGAGTTTAAGAGTGTTGATGAAGACACCTACGAATTGTCGCTTGATAAGAGCGAATTGATTAGCACGGAAACCACATCATATAAATCATATTTTGCTCTTACGGATATTCAAAATATCGTGCATTTGTCAAATCCCGTTGATTATGTTGTATTCCAAAACTTGGATGAATTTTACTTGGGACCGATTGTTCCTCAGGCGTATACGGGAGAGGCGGTTGAACCGAATATCAGAGTGCTTTATCAGGGTATGGAAATGCTTGAAGAGGGTATTGATTACAAGGTTACATACAGCGACAATGTGGAAAAGGGAACGGCAAAGGTGACGGTAACGTCGCTTATGGAAGATGTTCCGGGTGAGCTTACTGCGGAATTTAAAATCTGCGATGAGGATGATGTTGCCGAGGAAGCAATGAAGCTTTTGCCAAACCACGAAATCATAAAGGGCTGTTATGACTCCGATGATATGAATTACGGCTATTTTGAACATATCAATCTTTTGGAAACAATAAAGTATTTTTATGAGCACGGAAGTAAATTGAGTGATGAAAACGTTAAAATATTAAACGACCAGTATGAAAAAATGCTTACGTATTTGGATGTGTCACTTAAAAATAACGGAGTGGAAATGATAGGCGAATACGGCGTTTTCAATACGGAAGATTACAGAAGCTTGATTGCACGAAGCACCGCCCCCGTTTCCGATAATGCAAATGCGGCACTTAAAAATGCAGGCACGAGCGGACTTGTGGATTGCTATTATGTGGGAATGTATTTGCCGGGTGAAGATAATTCGCTTGAAAGCTTGGATATGTTTCCGGATGAAATTGTGGCGCTTAAAATAACATTGCCGGGTAGCGTACACGATGACGGTCTTGAAATTTACAGATTGACGGATGAATCCGATGAGCCTGTGCCCGTTGAATACGATATAATAAATCGCAACGGTGAGAAATATGCTATCTTTGATACGGATGAACTTGGATACTTTGCACTGTTCGATACTAAAGAGGGTTATTCCGATGTTCCGTCCGATGCGTGGTATGCACAGGGTGTGAAATATGTCACCGAAAATGGCTATATGAGCGGCATAGGCAACAATAAATTCGCTCCCGCTGCTCCGATTTTAAGATATGAGCTTGTAAGAGTTCTCTATAAAATGAGCGGAGAACCCGAGGTTGATGCGCAAAGTCAATTTAAGGATATAATGACGGATTCCGGATATGAAAATGCGGTTGCATGGGCAGTTGAAAATAATATAGTAGCAGGCTATACAGAGGATAAATTTGAACCGTATAAAAATGTTACAAGAGAACAGCTGGCAACGATTTTGCAGCGCTATGAAAAATATAAAGGTGCCGATGTTTCCGGAAATGCGGATATCACAAATTATACCGATGCGGACGATGTGAGCGAATATGCACTTGCAGCTGTGAAATGGGCGTGCAATGCAGGCATAGTAAGCGGTATAGACGGGGAACTTGTTCCAAAGGGCAGCGTTACAAGAGCACAATTAGCTGTAATTTTGGAAAGAATGGGTTGAAAAATATATGACAAAAAGGCACTTGAAACTTGAGTGTCTTTTTGTTTTTATAGGTTTAATGCATTTTTGTTATCATTAAATTGTAAAAATATGATATAAAGTGTTGAAAAATATATATAAATGTGGTACAATTAGGTTGTATAGTTAGATAAGCAGGATGCTTTCCGATGGTTGCCCTCGGTTGTTGAGTATAACAAAGGAGGGATTGCCCTATGTTTTTTAGCGTATCAGATGTTTTAACACTGTTGCTTGTCGTATTTACGGCATTAATGTACATAGACAACCACACAAAAAAATAAGCATCCCACAAGCCCAAACGTGAATGCTTATTTTTTTAAGTTAATATTATTTAAAAGATAACAGACAGCCAAGGGTAAATCGGAGTAGCTTCCGATAATCTTGTCTAACTATATTATAAACTAAGGTGCTTGAAAAATCAAGCACCTTTTTTATTTTTTTTATCTTATTATCAGCAATCAAACATACTTGAAACCGGAAGACCGTTGTGTATACAATGTATAGCGTTTGCGAATGATCTTGCAACGGATTTAACCTTGATTTTAGGGCTGATTTTTTCCTCTGTGAGAGGAATAGTGTTGAGCACGAGAAGTTCTTCGATAGCACTCTTTTCGATTCTTTCGATAGCAGCACCTGAGAGAACAGCGTGTGTACAACAAGCGTAAACAGCCTTTGCACCCTTTTCCTTAAGTGCATTTGCAGCGTTTGTGATTGTGCCTGCTGTGTCAATCATATCATCATAGAGGATTATGTTCTTGTCCTTGAAATCGCCGATGATGTTCATAATTTCGGATACGTTTGGCTTTGGACGTCTCTTATCAACAATAGCGATAGGGATATCCAAGCTTTCTGCGAATGAACGAGTTCTGGTTACACTGCCAAGGTCGGGTGAAACCGCAACAAGTTCGTTTGAAGAAACGCCGAATTTTTCTTCATAGTATTTTGAAAGAAGGGGCATACCAACGAGGTGGTCAACAGGGATATTGAAAAAGCCCTGAATCTGTGCACAATGTAAATCCATTGTGATTACTCTGTCAGCACCTGCTGTTGTGATAAG
>CAZUXS010000213.1:0-3354 GCA_964624605.1 uncultured Lachnospiraceae bacterium
ACGCCGTTTTTATCTATTTCACTAAACAGCGTATCTCTTGTTACCTTATAGCCGTTTTCAAGCAAAATCTCCTCTGCCCTGTGTCGCTTGTCGGCATCGATAAGGATATCATAATCCCCCATTGTTCTTAATTCGGGGGTAGGGTATAAATCCTTAACCACTGTACCCTTTAAGCAAAGAGGTGTTATGCCGTCATCACTCAACAGCTTGACAACACGCTCAAACTCGGCATTCTTTTTGCCCATAGCATAAACGGTTTGTATAAGTACCCTTTGCCATTCGGCTGTGTTTGAGGGTTGCTGCTTTTTAGGCAACTCCAAAATTACACTTGCCATCAATGCGGTGATGTTTTGCTCCTGTGCTTTTTCAAATGCTGAAATCCAATCCTCATTATCATACACCTTATCAAACGGCGTGCCGGACAGAAGCTTTTTTGATAATTCAATTATAATTTCATCATTTGCGTTCATAGTACCTCTCCAATTTGTTTAACATAAAAAATATTACTGTAATTCCTTTTCAGCCATATCAAGTGCGGATGCGATAACAGCATCCATGTCATAATACTTATATTCGCCCAAGCGTCCGCCAAAGATTATCTTGCTTTCGGCATCGGCAAGCTTTTTATATTCGGCATAGAGTGCGCCGTTTTTCTCGTCATTAACGGGATAATAAGGTTCATCACCCGGTTTCCATTCGGAGCTGTATTCACGGCTTATGATTGTTTTAGGCAGGTCATTGCCGTCCTCGTCCTTGCCGAATTCAAACCATTTATGCTCTATAATACGTGTCCATGGTGTTTCCCTGTCGGTATAATTTACAGCAGCATTGCCCTGGAAATTAGGCTTATCAAGCACTTCATTTTCAAAACGCACGGAACGATATTCAAGGTTACCGAGGCTGTAATTGAAGTAAGCATCGATAGCACCCGTGTATACCACCTTATTTGCAAGTGCATCAAGCTCAGCCTTGTTTTCAAGGTAGTCCGTGTTAAGTCTTACCTCAATGCCGTCAAGCAGATTTTCAACCATCTTTGTGTAGCCGCCAACGGGGATACCCTGATATAAAGCATTGAAGTAGTTGTTATCAAAAGTAAGTCTTACGGGCAAACGCTTGATTATAAAAGCGGGAAGCTCCTTGCAATCTCTGCCCCACTGCTTTTCCGTGTAGCCCTTGACAAGCTTTTCGTAAATATCTCTGCCGACAAGGCTGATAGCCTGTTCTTCAAGGTTTTGCGGTTCGTGGTCAATCTCCTTTTTCTGCTCCTCAATCTTAGCAGCTGCCTCCTCGGGTGTCACCACACCCCACATCTTATTAAAGGTGTACATATTAAAAGGCATTGAGTAAAGCTCACCCTTGTAATTTGCAACCGGTGAGTTTGTGAAACGATTAAAAGTAGCAAACTGTGTTATGTAATTCCACACCTTTGTGTTGTTTGTGTGGAAGATATGTGCACCATACTTGTGGAAGTTAATACCCTCAACCTTTTCCGTGTAAATGTTACCCGCAATGTTGGGGCGCTTGTCCACTACCAAAACGGACTTGCCCGCAGCCTTTGCCTCATGCGCAAAAACCGCACCGTAAAGTCCGGAACCTACTACCAAATAATCATACATTTTTTATTCCTCCCTAAAAGTTCCTTTAATTATTTTTTCCTTTAATAAATTTCTTTAATACAACATCATAGACACTTTTCAATATTTCTCCCGTCATAGGTTCTTTTGTAACCAACAGCACGGCAAAATATGCACCGAAGAACAATATTGCTGAAATAACAAGTGTTATGAAATCACCAAAGCCGAATTTCAGAGCTACAATTGAAACACAAGCACCAACAAGCACAGATGCAACAATTTTCACATACTGAATTTTGGCAAAAAGCTCCTTAACCGATGTTCTCAATGCCAGCATCTGAACAACCAGCACAACCGCCTCTGCCACCAGAGTACCCACAGCCGCACCGGTAGATGCCATTTTAGGTATAAGCAACATATTAACCGCAAGGTCAACAACCGCACCGGCAATTTCAGAAATCAAAACATATTTTTCCTTACCCAAAGGAATCAAAATTTGTATGCCCAAAATATTGGTAATGCCTATAAACAGGAGTGTAGGCATAATAACCTGCATGGGGACAATTGAACCGCTGTATTCATTGCCGGAAAGAAAATAAATTCCGTTTTTCGCAAAAATCATGAAATAAATCATCATCGGAACGGCTATGACGAAAACAAAGCTCAACGCCTTTTTGCTTATCCTTTTGAACTCATCAAACAAACCGTTTTCAATATAATATGATGCCCTCGGCAAAAGCACTGTTCCCAAAGAGGTAACAATGCTCACAAGAATAGTCTTTATTTTAACCGCCGCATTGTAATAGCCAACATCAATATCCGATGCCATGAACCCGAGCATAACATTATCGAGATTGGTGTAAACGGTTGTTGCGCAGGACATTGCAAAGAAAACCGCAACGGGCTTGAAATGCTTTTTAAAGTTGTAGTTTCCTATCGGTTTTAAGTCAATGTATTTATGTACATTGATGAAATTGAATATGTTTGATGCAGATGCCGCAAAGATGGATATAGCACCGTAGATTGCATAATCCTCTTTTTTGTGGATTAAAACAAACATGGCAATAAGAGCAACAAACTTAAATATTACCGAACGAACGGTAATATAGGTATACTGCTCCAAAGCCTTGTACAGCCACTCCATACCTATTGCAGTTAAAATGATTGTAAAGCTGACAATTATATAAAGTGCTCTGTCCTCATGCAGCCTTGGTACAAAAATCAAGGCTGATGCAAGTGCAATATATGCCAACAATGACATAAACAAATTTATTGCCAACAGCTCATGTGCCGTCCTCGTAAGCTTTTCTTTGTCATCCCTGACAGCCGCACAGGCTCTTATGCCGTAAACAGGTATGCCGAGCTGTGCAAACATATTGAAATACGTTATCAAGGCGGTTGCAAATGCAACCCTGCCCGTTCCCTCCGGCAACAATATCCTTGATACGTATGGAAATGTAATCAGAGGGAATATAAACGAGGACATCGTCAGGATTATGTTCATTATAAAGTTAAGTTTTAAAGATTTTGTCTTGCTCATTGCCGATATCCTTTATATGTTTTTTTTCAAATATAATTTTTTGTAAGAACTACGAGTAAAATAATCATTACCTATATTCACAGGTTTATACATCAAAAACGAATATCCTATTGCCAACAAAAACATCATAAGAAATGTTGATTGCCATATTGTGAAGACAAATTCTATAACCAATATTGTGCCAAAGGCTAATATACCTTTATTTTTATTTCTTATTCCGTAAGCAAAATATGAACCAAA
>CAZUXS010000214.1:0-3338 GCA_964624605.1 uncultured Lachnospiraceae bacterium
GCCTTGAATTTGTAGCCGGGATATATGAATATATCCGTCCAACCGCTTTTTGCGGAGATGTGACCGTTTTCATCGGATATGGATTCCAGCGTTCTGGTGCTTGTTGTGCCGACGGAAATAACACGTCCTCCGTTTTTCTTTGTTTCGTTTATAAGTGCAGCATTTTCTTCGTCAATTTGATAAAACTCGCTGTGCATCTTGTGGTCAAGTATGTCATCGGCTTTTACGGGCCTGAATGTGCCAAGACCTACGTGGAGTGTAAGCTTTGCGATTTTAACGCCCTTGTCCTTAAGCTGCTGCAAAAGTTCGGGAGTGAAGTGCAAACCTGCCGTAGGTGCTGCGGCTGAACCCTCATTTTTTGCGTAAACCGTCTGATAGCGGTTTTTATCTTCAAGCTTTTCGTGAATGTAAGGAGGGAGGGGCATCTGACCGAGTTTATCCAAAAGCTCTTCAAAAATGCCGTTATAGTGGAATTTCACTATTCTGTTGCCGTCCTCCAAGACCTCGACAACTTCCGCTTCCAAAAGACCCTCACCGAACTCAACACGGTGACCGACTCTTGCCTTTTTGCCGGGATAAACAATAGCCTCCCACTTATCATCTTCCATTCTCTTAAGGAGAAGAATTTCAACCCTTGAACCTGTGTCTTTTCTTGCACCTATAAGTCTTGCGGGAAGAACTTTTGTTTCATTAAGCACAAGGCAATCGCCCTCGTTTATCATATCAACTATGTTTTTGAATATGCTGTGCTGTATTTCTCCCGTTTCTTTGTTCAATATCATAAGCCTTGATGATGACCTGTCCTTTAAAGGAGTTTGAGCAATAAGCTCTTCCGGTAAATCAAAGCTGAATTCGCTTTTTAACATTTTACTGCCTTTGTTTCCTTTCTGTTATTTTGAGGAATTTCATTCCGAGCGGATTGTTCCTCATAAGTTATTTTACGGTTACACCAGTATAATAGTGTTGCAATATTTCAGTGTATGTATACCCCTCTTCAGCCATACCCTTTGCACCGTACTGGCTCATACCGACAAGGTGTCCGTAGCCCTTACCGTTTATAACAACAGTGCCAACGGGTATTGTTGAACTTTGAGGCTTTATTGTTGTGCTGTCTGTTGCTCCCTCTGCCGTTGCAGTGTTTTCAAGCCTTGTAACGGAAGTGGTTGAATCCATAGCGGATATACTGTTGAATGAAATTATGCTTGATGTGCCATCGGCACCGAGCACGCTCACATCTGCGGGGATAGCGCTATCCGTTGCAAGTGAAAAGTTTCGGCTTGGCAAACTTCCCTCGGAAGAAGCGGAAAAGAAAGACCTTATTCCGTCCTTGTATACTGATTTTGTGCCGTTTGTGCCCGTGAATGAAAGCACGCTCACAAGTCCGTCACTGTCATATTCGGCATTTACGGATTTAACCGTGCCCACGTCAAGCCCCTTGCTTTTGCAGATATTTGTGAAATCCTGATATGTGTATGTTCTTGTCCACTGCTTGAATTCCTTTTCGGCAACTTCATCAACACCACGCAGATATGAAATAACCTCTGACCAAGTGTTTTCGGAGTTGGAGGTCCTTCCGCCGCTGCTTGAAAAGTAAAATGCTGAAATCAAGTTGTTGTTATAGTATATTCTTTCATCGCCCGTTGCATTTACGGCATCGGTTGAGGCTGTGTTCTCCTTTTTTGTGCCGTTGTAATCCTGACAGCACACGCTGTCGCAAAGGTCGTAAAGATTATGCTTGCCTTTGTTTGCATAAGCGTATGTTCTCGCGGCAACCGCCTGTGCTTTGAGTGCTTCGGCGTGCCAACTTGCGGACATTTCGGATGGCACAACGCCGTAAAGATATTTGTTCATTTCAATTACGTTAACGCCCATTATCTTATCTTCGTTTACATCAAACTCAACAGTGTCCCTGTAGCCTACGGAACCGACTGTTATAACACCGCTGCCGCACATTGCTCTTGCGGGGTCTGTGCCATCAACAATAAACATAATTTTGCCGTTGTTTGTGAATGTGACCGCATTTTTCCACGTTTCCGTAAGTGTGGAATTTTCAACAGCGGTATCACTTTGTATGTAAAGTCCCCAAGTCGCATCTTTCAAAACGGGTATAACGGTTTTTGCACTTGTGTAGGCAAGTGCCTCCTTAGCCGCTTCCTCATAAGTGGGGCATTTTGTGTCTACATAATAGAACTTGCTTGAAATAGGCTTGACGGTATATCCGCCGCTGCCTCCGTCAACATAAAAAATTGTTCTTCCGCCGACACTGACATTTATTGCGCTTTCGGCTATATTAACGGCAGCTACGTTGTTGCATACTTTGGTAAGACCTATACGCACGGTATCGGCACTTGCCATGCAAACGCTTGCGCCCGAAATAACAAGTGCAAAGCATATACCTGCCACAACCTTGATAAACTTCATGGATTTAAGCTTCAAAACAGACACCTCCGAAAAATTTTTCAAAACTTATTTTATTATACATAATTTTCAGCCAAAATTCAACATAAAATATAAAAAGATAATAATTTATAATAGTCTTTAAAAATGTGTTAAATTTGTTATGGTAAAAATAGTCCGTGAGTAATGAATAAAAATGTGCGGCAACACAAACAATATCAACATATCAAATTATGTGGGTAGGTGGGAGTATTGTAGAAAATGACTATCTTAAAATAGAAATTGTCAAAAAAATAACACTTTTTAACAAAGATGTTTTTTAATGTTTTTTGGTGTTTACAATTCGGCAAAAACGTGTTAATATACTAGATGTGTGGTATTAAACAATAAATATCACCTTATTTAGTAACAACGGAGGTAATTTCTAATGACAAATTTTGAACAGTGGAACGGCTTTTCAGGCAGAATCTGGAAAGAAGAAATAAATGTTCGTGATTTTATTCAGAATAACTATACTCAGTACGACGGCGGCGAGGAATTCCTTGCACCTGCAACTGAAGCAACAGATAAACTCTGGGGCAAGCTTCAGGTTCTTCAGAAGGAAGAAAGAGCAAAGGGCGGCGTACTTGATATGGATACGGATATCGTATCAGGCTTGACATCACACGAAGCAGGCTATCTTGACAAAGACCTTGAAAAGGTTGTAGGTTTACAGACAGACAAGCCTCTTAAGAGAGCTTTCATGCCTTACGGCGGTATTAAGATGGCTGAGCAGTCATGCGAGATGTACGGCTACAAGACAAATGCCGAACTTCACAAGATATTCACAGAATATCACAAGACACACAATCAGGCAGTATTTGATGTATACACACCCGAGATGAAGGCTGCAAGACACGCTAAGATTCTTACAGGTCTTCCGGACACATACGGCAGAGGTA
>CAZUXS010000215.1:0-3224 GCA_964624605.1 uncultured Lachnospiraceae bacterium
CATTGGGAAACAGGTAACGGAAATGTGCTTAACTATGTTGACGTAACATTTAACAAGGCAACCGAAATTGATAGAATGTTATATTCCACAAGGCAGGACGGTGCAAAGGGAAAGGGCTATCCCAAAAAACTCACTATTTACTCCTACAATGAGGAAACTTCCGATTGGGAAGCGGTTGTGACGGGTGAGTCTGCCGTATCAACAAGCTATGTTTTGATTACGTTCCCGAGGACTATAGAGTTTACAAAACTCAGATTTGAATTTACGGAAGCCAACAACGGCTGGGCAAGTGCCTCCGAGCTTGCATTCCTCCGTCCCGAGGAAAAGAGATTCCCTTGTGATGAGGTGATTATAAACGGTACGGCGGCAGTCGGCAAAACTCTCAGTGCAAAGGTTGGTTTTGAATGTGAACAGTACGCCGCTTATCAGTGGCAGTACAGCGACGACGGCGTAAATTATTACGATATTGAGGGCGCAAATGAGTCAACCTACACAATAGAATCCGTAAAAAGTTATTACAGAGTAAAGGCTTGGGACTCTACGGGCAGATATTACGGCACGGAAATTTCCGAACCGTACAAAGGCAGTATAGAGGCAGCCGTTTCGGGTGATAACAAAATAGGCGGCGTTTTGCAGGCAGAGGCAAAATATGTCGGCGATACGGAGCAAATATATTATAAATGGCAGTACAGCAGCGACAATTCAAATTTTGCGGATATTGAAAACGCAGTTGAGAATGAATATGTCGTTCCTGTTGAAAAAAGTAACGGTTATATAAGAACGGGAGTAAGTATAGACGGCGAAAACTATGCTTATTCCGACAGTGTATTCATACCCGTAACAGCCGTTATGATGGGTGCACCACAGGTAGGTGCAACACTGACGGCAGGTGTAAATGATGAAGAATACGATAATTTGGCTTATGTTTGGCAGATAGGTGATTCTGTTGACGGCGAATTTGCCGATGTAGAAAATGCAAATGCCCAAACATATATTCCTACGGAAGATGAAGAAGGCAAGTATTTGCGTGTTAAAATAGGCTTGGGCGAGGGTGTTGAAGTTACATCGGAACCTTGGCTTATAGAAGCAAAGGACAGCTACAAGGAATATGACGGAGATTATATCTATCTTTCAGATTTGCCGTCCGAAAATCTGCTTTCACAAAGTGTAGGCAGCGGCGACACAATAAAGCTGGATCAAAATTACAGAGGAAACACTATCTCACTTCTTGTGAACGGAGCAAGAAAGTATTTCCTTAAAGGTATGCTTGCACATGCCACCGCAAATGTTGTTTATGATGTGTCTTACTTTGTTGAAAAGTGCAGATATAACAGATTTAGGGCATACATAGGTATAGACCTTGAAGCAGGCACGGTAGGTGACGGTGCAGGCTATGAAATCTACACATCACAAGATAACAATACATGGACGAAGATATATTCAAAAACGACAAAGATTACCGATGATGCCGTATATGTGGATTTGGATATTTCAAATGCGAAATATTTGAAGTTCGTAACTCTCCAAAACGGCACAAACTACTGTGATCACGTTGTTTTTGCGGATGCTAAACTTTCAAGAAAAAATTACACCGAGGAAAATTCAAAAGTCGCTTTCATAAAGACTTTGAAAGAATATGACGATGAAATCACAAAGCACGTTGCAACGGCTGAAAATGCAACCGAGCTTTTGCAAAATGAGGATTACAGAACAAACCTTTTACAGAGAACATTTGTAAGTAATTTCGGCTATGACCTTTTGCAGAGTTATGCAACCTACGATGAACAGTTCAGAGAAACCATACAATGGCTTTTTGATGATAATGACAATTTGGAAATGTACTTGATGGGTGGTGCGCCTTCAGGTACTTACGTAAAGTCAATGCAGGTTTTGGGTGATTTGCTTGAAGCTCACGGAGAGGATTTAAAGGATGAAACCAACGGCGAGCTTTACAAAAAAATGATGATTACGCTTTCACTCACTCATTCCAAAACTGTAAGATTTTGGATGGGTGATGCCGCAAATCCGGACGGCTTGACACTCAAAAAGAATATATCAGACCCCGTAAAGAGATACGAAATTTATAAGCAAATGTATCTTGACGGAAAGCTTTATCCGGCTTTCAATCAACTTGAAGTTGAGGAAATGCGTTTTGTAATGAACACAAAACTTTCCGATGAAGAAATTTTGTGGCTTAGAGATTATATTTATAACCGTTTTAACGGAAATTATTTCAAATACGATGATTGGATATATTATCAAAACGGTCCTTGGCTTTGGCATGATGATGTGCTGTACGATGATGATGCGGTTAAGGAATACAGCAAAAACTTCGGCAATTTCTTGGATTACGGTGTTGAGAACGTGAAGTATGCGCCGTCACTTTGGATGGTATATGCAACATACGGTATATGCTGGCATATTTCAAATGCGGGTTCAAATGTTTTTGCGGCTTACGGCGTGCCGACAATGACACTCGGTCAGCCTTGCCACGTATTTTATATTTATTCAACACCCGATAGTGAAGGCAATGTAACTTGGAATTCTCGTTACGGCGTATCCGGTTGGGATCAAACAAGATTTGAAACCTACACGGGTGATGAGGGCTATTACAATCAAAGACCACTTTGCTCTTGGGGCGTTGGTAACTACACAAATTACAGCACAAGTGCTTCATATATATGGCTTTCACAGCCTGCAATCGATGATTTCGACAGCTATTCCACATCACAAAAAATAATGGAAATGGCAAATGTGTATGATGATGTGAATACAAAGCGTGATTTGTATAAAAAGGCTACAGAAGTATGTAAATACAACTTTGATGCCTATCTTGCATGGGCAAGGTCTTATGCAGACGATGAGAATGTAAGCGATACGCAGAGATATGAGCTTGCAAGCCTTATAGTTGAAAATCTGGGTGAAAATCCTTTGCCCGTAAATGATTTGTGGGTAATACTCAACAAGCAGATAACCGATGCCACTGTTGAGGCAAGAATGAGCGTGCTTAGAAGCGGTGCCGTAAGAAAGTGGGAAAGCAGTTCAAACGGCAATGTCCGTGATGTCACAAGACTTATAAGCGGTGATGAACAGAATAACAAGCTTGCAAGCTTTTCATTTGACGGTGAAAATGCAGGCAAAATCATACTTTCCGAAAATTATACCGCAATGGGTTCACACTGGGATTACAGCTTGGACGGCGGAAAAACTTGGAAAGAGGTAAG
>CAZUXS010000216.1:0-1370 GCA_964624605.1 uncultured Lachnospiraceae bacterium
TTCCTTCTTTCAGATGGTCAGCCAAATGACGATTGGAGAATGGCACTTGAAAATCTGAAAAAGAATAATTGGTATAAGTTTGCACTTAAAGCGGCAGTTGCAATAGGCGATGATGTTGATAAGGAAATGCTTGCAAAGTTTACCGGCAGTAAGGATACTGTGCTTAAGGTTGAGCCTGAGGCACTTAAGCAGGTTATTAAGTTTGTGAGTGTAACATCATCACAAATCGGCAGTAAGAGTACAGGAGCAGGTCAAGGCTCCAAGACTAAGCAGGAAGAGTTTGCACAGGCAGTTGCAGACTTTGATGATTCTTTGCTTGATTCAACAAAGTCATCCGACTTTGAATAAATAAGTGGAATTAAGCTCTTTAAATAACGGTGAAGTGTAGGTGCACGGTGGGCGGCTTGTATATGCTTTACAGCTTTTGGAGGTACACTATGAATTTACAATATAAAGGCTTTGCTGTATCGGTGAGGGGCTCAAGTCATATAAGAGAAAAGAAAGTTTGCCAAGATTGCTCTGCTTATTATGTGGATGACAGAATGGCTATTGCCATTGTCTGCGACGGACACGGCAGTGACAAGCATTTCAGGAGCGATATTGGCTCAACAAAAGGCGTTGAGGTTGGACTCAGGGCAATGAAAAAATTTGTGACTGAGTACGGCGGATTGAGCAAGGCAGACGAGAAGGAAAATGATAGAAAAATTGAATCGCTGAAAAACTACATCATTTTTGAATGGGACAGTGCGGTTGTGGAGCATTTTGATAAAAATCCTCTCCATAAGGAGGAGATACCTAAGTTATCCTCCTCAGCAAGGGAAAAGCTGCTTTCCGGCGAGGTGATAGGTGATATACAGGTTATGTATGGCACAACTTTTATTGCCAGTGTGGTTACGGATGATTATTGGCTTGTTTTGCAACTGGGTGACGGCGATGCCGTTGTGTTGCAGGACGGCAGAATGACTTTGCCTGTGCCCGATGATGAAAGATTGCGTTTTAATTTGACAACGTCAATGTGCAACAGGGATGCAATTTCAAATTTCAGAATAGCTTACGGTTTCGATAACATTGCAGGTGTTATCATCACCAGCGACGGTGTTAGAAATTCTTTCAACAGTATAAGCAATTTCCTTAAATTCGGCAATATGTTTATGGAAGATTTTTACGAGAGAAATCGTGATGAAGCGTTTGCTGAATTGAGGGACTTTCTCCCTCAGTTAAGTGCCGACGGAAGTGGAGATGATATTTCCATTTCGGCTGTATGGCACACTGATTATCTTAAGAAATTTTTTACCGAAGGCAGTTGATACGGTATTTCAAATGACAGAGTTTTGCGGTGTAACAATGCTGTGACGTTCGGCTTTAAAACA
>CAZUXS010000216.1:1470-3219 GCA_964624605.1 uncultured Lachnospiraceae bacterium
GTCAAAGAGATTTGTTAAAGTTACGTTACGGTTTTGATGACGCTGTTGTTTTGCTTGCCGTATACGAGAGTGTTAATAAATGAGGTGGAGATAGATATGTTGAGTACGGAAATACTTAATATGGCAGGAGCTATTTCAAAAAAAATAACACAAACCAAAGAATATCATGATTACCAAGAGGCACTTAAGTATATAAAGGAAAATCCGGAGCTTATGAGTAAGGTGAAACGCCTTAAAAAAATGCACGAGGATTTTTCAATGCATAGAAATGAAAACAGTGCAACATTCGATGAAGAAAAATTTATTTCACAGGAGTTTTATAAACTCATGCTGGATAAGAATGTTGATGCTTATTTCATGTGTGAACATAAGATAGTAGGTCTTATAAGTGAAGTATACAGCGAAGTTGCAAAAAAATGTAATTTGGAAATATTTATCGGAGAATAATAATGAAATCTGGTTACATAAATTCCGGCAGTGCAAACATATATTACGAGCTTTACGGGGCGGATAACCCCGAAGATGAAAGCAAGGAAGTGCTTGTGCTGTTGCATGGCAACGGAGAAAATATAAAGTTTTTTAAATATCAAATACCTTTTTTTGAAAAATATTACAGGGTTCTTTGCATAGACAGCAGAGGACACGGAGAGTCGGGGTTCGGCAAGGATATACTTTCATTAAACATTATGGCTACCGATGTTATAAATATATCGGAAAAGATGGGTTTTGAAAGCATAAATGTGCTTGGATTCAGTGATGGTGCAAATATTGCTATGATTGCGGCATCAAGGCAGGCAGGGCTTATCAAAAAGCTGGTGCTTGTGGGCGGAAATATGAACGTGTGGGGTCTTAAGATAGATACCCTTGCGGCAATATTGTTTGCCTATGCTTGTACATCTCTCGCAGGTTTTATAGATAAAACAAAAAAGGTAAATGGTGAAATTTTGGCTCTTATGGTCAGAGAACCTAATTTAACAAAGGCTGATTTGAGTTGCATAGACTCGGATACCCTTGTTATGGCAGGCACAAATGATATGATAAGAGAGTCACACACTAAGAAAATAGCATCTTCCATACCTAAGGCAAGCCTTAAAATTATGGAGGGTGACCATTTTATACTTTTCAAAGACCCTGAAAAGGTCAATGAAGAGATTTTAAATTTTTTACAAAGGTAACACAAAGTAACAAGGAGTGAAATTATGAAAAGAAAATTGGTTGCAGTATTTTTGTCTGCCGCTTTGATTATGGGTTCTACAGCTTTGCCTGTGAGTGCATCTGCACTTGCTTCCGGTGATACGGCTGTTGAGGCTTTCAGATTTGATAATGCGGCATATAATTATCGCAAAACAACAGATTTAGAGGCAGAAGTGGTTAATAACAAGGTGGTTGTCACTTGGCCGGTTGTTGATAAAAACGGTAATGTTATAGATGCAAACCCATTGCAGTCAACTTCATCTGTAGGCGACCCTAAACAGGGTTACACATATACAACGGCAGGCATGGTTTTGGTTTTGCAAACTGGCATATTGAAAGCAGTACAGCAAATCCGACAAAAGATGTTACGGGTTCAAAGCCTGTATATTTGGGTTTGAGTGAGAAGAAAACGGATTATCCGGTTGTTGTTTCAACATATTTGAATGATATGGGCACAACCGATAAAACAGGCAGATTCGATAAGATTATGTACCTCAGTGATGAGGTTGTTGCCGATGGCATAGCACCTGCATACAGAATTGAATACTCCAAAGA
>CAZUXS010000217.1:0-3188 GCA_964624605.1 uncultured Lachnospiraceae bacterium
TATCATAAGCTCGGTAAATAAAGCTGTTATGCTGCTTCGCTTCATCAGCGACGAATAATATCTTACCACGATTTCCTACATTTGTCAACAACTTTTTTCAACTTTTTTCAAAAAACTTTTTTAGCGTCCTCAAGCCTTAATTGAACGCTTCTGTTACCCATATATTCATTCACTTCCGCCCTGAATAATATATCAGCTTTTATCATTGATTCACCCTCAAAAAGCTCCCTAATATTTTCCACAGCTTCAACACCAAAAGAAATACATCTTATATTTACACCATTCTGTTTCGCATTCACGGATACAACATTCTTGTTTTCTCCCATAATTCTCATACCGGATAAAATAACATTTTCCGCAACGTACAGCGGTTGTGTGTTCGCACTGCCGAACGGTGCCATAACTTCAAGCTCATCAACGCAGTCAAGCGTAATATCGCTCAAATTGACAACAGTATCATATCTGTACTTCTTTATCAAGTCCTCAGACGTTAGCTTGCACTCCTCATTGAGCAATCTTTTCAGCTCGTCTACGTTTTCCTTTTTGAGTGACATACCCGCTGCCATTGAATGACCACCGAATTTTTCCATAATATATCTGTGCTTGTTCAGCTCCTCAAACATATTATATTCTTCTATGGAACGTCCGGAACCTTTAGCCAGCCCGTGACTTTCCGTAAGCACTATTGTAGGTCTGTTGTACTTTTCCTTAAGTCTGCCTGCTATTATGCCCGCTATGCTCTCGTGTATTTTGCTCTCGTATGCCACAATGACCTTTATGTCATTTATATCATACAATGACTCTTCAACAAGCTTCATTCCGTCCTCTGTCATTTTCTTTCTTTCGGAATTAAGCCATATAAGCTTTTCGGCTATCTCTCTTGCTCTGCTTTCATCTTCCGTTATAAAAAGCTCCACAGCCTCGGAGGCATTTTCAAGTCTGCCCGATGCATTTATACAAGGACCTATTCTGAAACCGTAGTCAGATTCGGTTATTTTTCTTCCATCCTTATTTACCTGCGTAAGCTCTGCCAACGCTTTCAAACCTATATTATCTATTTTTGTATTTATTTCCTTTAAACCTACGTAGGCTATAAGTCTGTTTTCCGCCACCAGAGGCACCACATCGCACACAGTGGCTATTGAAGCAAGTGTTATGTACTCTTTTTCATCCTTAAATGCTTTGCCTGTATATGAGTGAAGCTCCGCTATAAAACGGTAGCAAAGACCACCTGCACACATTTCCCTAAAAGCATATTTACTTGTGCTTATTTTGGCATCTGCCACAGCATCGGCAAGCGGCAAAACTTCTTTACCATCAATCACAGGCGGCTCGTGATGGTCAAGCACAACAACATCAAGTCCTTTTTCTTTTGCAAAAGCAATCTCATTTACGGACGCTATACCGTTATCACAGGTTATAAGCAAATCACAACCTTTGTTGCATATATTGTTTATCGCATCCACGTTAAGCCCATAGCCGTCCTCCACTCTGTCCGGTATAAAATAAGACACCTTTCCCCCAAGCGAACGTATTCCCTTATATAATATGGAAGATGACATAACTCCGTCCACATCGTAGTCACCGTATATGCATATATTTTTACCGTACGTTATCGCCCTGCTCACAATTTCAAGTGCTTTTTCTATACCGCACATTGTTTTAAGGTCTTTATCATACATAAATCTTATATCTCTGCTCAAATACTCCATAACCGTTTTGGGTGTATCAAAACCTCTGTTGAGTATGGCATATGCAAGCGGCAAACTCATATCAAAACCCTTGTCCGCAAAATAAGCTCTCATTTTATTTACGCTTTCAACGCTCTTTTTTTCATTCTTTATCCAAACCGACATTATATATTCTCCTTATTAAAAACTGTCAAAAAATTTAAACCTCAATTTAAGTCCTTTGACAATTAAAGGGGCATCGAATGAACGACACCCCTTTTAAATCAAAAATTATTTCTTCTTTTCACCTGCTGAGAAAATGTACCAGAGGTTACAAGCAACGAATATAGATGAGTAAGTACCGCAAATGACACCTACGCACATAGGAAGTGCAAACTGCTTGATTGAGTCTACACCAAGCACATAAAGACAAGCAACCGTGAAGAATGTTGTCAATGATGTGAAGAGTGTTCTCTTTATAGTCTGAGTTACACTGACATTTACAAGTGTCTGATGGTTGTTCTTACCAAGCTTTGGCTTGTTTTCACGCACACGGTCAAAAAGAACGATTGTATCGTTGATTGAGTAACCTATGATTGTGAGCATAGCTGCAATGAATGTACCGTTAAGAGGTATTCTGAATACAGCGTAGCTGCCAAGCACGATTAAAGCATCATGAACAAGTGCAATGATTGCTGAACCACCTGTTTTTAAATCTCTGAATCGTATACTTACATATACAAGCATGAATACACAAGAAACAAGAACGGCAACAACAGAATCTCTTACCATCTCACCACTGATTGTGGCACTTACGTTCTGGATTGAGAAAGCTGTTCTTTCAAGACCGCCGAACTGCTCGCCGAGTGCTTCCTGAACCTGTGTTCTTACGTCTGTGTCATCAATGTTTGTTGTTTTGATAACAAGGTTTGTGCCATCACCTGCAATCTGACCCGTAGGGTTCTTTGTTGTGCCTGTGATTTCCTTTACCTTTGCAACAGCCGCATCAACATCCGCACTTGTGAGTGCCTTGCCTGTTGAAACTTCAATTGAAGTACCACCGGTAAACTGAATGTCATAGTTAAATGCACCGTTACCCTGTACCTGATTAATTACCATAGCCGCAATACCAATAAGGATAAAAACGACAGATATGGCTAAGAATATATATCTTTTGCTTACAATTTTTAATTCTTTTTGCATAGCTCTATTTCCTCCTTATTTATTTTTTGCACCATACAGCTTTGGATTTGAAAGTCCTATACCAACAAGAGCATTAACAATGATTCTTGTGATAAATACAGCTGTAAACATTGAAACTATGATACTGAGCATAAGTGTCTGAGCAAAGCCCTTGATTGTACCTGTACCAAGCCACATAAGAACACAGCAAGCAACAAGTGTTGTTACGTTACCGTCAATGATGGCTGTGAGCGCTCTTGAGAAACCATTCTTGATAGCGCCCTTCAAAGGTCTGCCGAGATTAAGCTCGTCCTTAATTCTTTCAAATATAATAAC
>CAZUXS010000218.1:0-3134 GCA_964624605.1 uncultured Lachnospiraceae bacterium
GCTTGTTCATTATATTTTTTGACGGTGCTTTAAGTATCATATCACCGAAGAAATCCGGTGGTAAAGCACGATTTTCGTCAATAATTCTTGTGAAATCTTCAAGCTCACTCTTTGTTGGGAGTTTTGAAGTCAAAAGAAGATATACTATCTCCTCATAGCCAAATCTATCCTCTTTTTCAACAGCGGCAACAAGCTCACGCATATTGTAGCCCCTGATTGTAAGCTCACCCTCGGCAGGCTCTTTTTCGCCCTCGTTAAGCACATAACCGTGAACATTACATATATTCGTCACGCCCGCAATAACACCGGAGCCGTCGGAATTTCTAAGCCCACGCTTAACCCTGTATTTTGTATAGTAATCGGGTTTTATTTTATTTATATTCTCAAATTCATCATATAGACAAAACTTTCTTTTATCCGTCATCATTTTCCTCCAATCCGAACACAAACACAACATACGACATTTTAATTTATAACAAACAAGAGCAGGTCGTGCGATGAATACACCCTCTACCTGCTCTTCGCAATTCTTAACTCAATTTTAGCACACAAAATGACTTGTGTCAATAGTCAATTCTTCATTTTTTAGCTTAAATCTGCAATAAACAAGCATTTATTATTCAAAAAATGAATTTTTTTATTTTAAATTATTCATTTTTTGCACTTTCACCGCTCAGCATTTTTCCGACAACAATTATCATAGTCACAAAACAAGCCGTGCAACCTATGTAATTGCTTATAGGCTCGGAATAGAAAACTCCCTCAACGCCGAATTTAAGCGGCAGCAGATACACCAGCGGCACCACAATGAGCGCTTTTCTGAAAAGGCTGAAAAATATTGCATTTTTGCTTCTACCAAGCGCAACAAAGGCAGATTGACCGCAAAATTGCAAGCTCATCATAAAAAAGCCTTGAAAATAAACTTTTAGTGCGGGTATACCCTTTTTCACAATTTCAGCATCCGATGTGAACATACGTATAAATATATCGGGGCGGTTGTCAATAAGCAGCCATACAAGAAAGGTATATGTTATGCCCACGGCGCCAATGAAAAATATACCCTGTTTCACCCTCTTATACTCGCCCGCACCGTAGTTATATCCTATTACGGGTTGCGCACCGCTGTTTAAGCCGCTTATTATCATCGTTGTCATTTCTCTTACGGAGCAGAGAAGTGCCATAACACCCACATACACGTCACCGCCGTATTTTTGCAAAACGCTGTTGCAGGCAATTTGCGTTAAGCTGTTTGTGACAGCCATAATAAAACCCGACATTCCAAGCCCCAAAATTTTCTTAACCAAGGCAAAATCGGTAATTTTCATATACTCTTTTTTTATTGTGAGTATTGCCGTTTTGCCCGTTAGAAATTTCAAAACCCAAACGGCACTTAAAATTTGACTTATAACGGTTGCCACAGCCGCACCGAAGATACCGAGATTGAACCAAAATATAAAAATAGGGTCAAGCACTATATTCACAACAGCACCTATGAGCATTGTAGCCATACCAGTTTTGGCAAAACCCTGCAAATTTATAAAGGGATTCAAACCCGTTGCAAGCATTGAAAATACCGTGCCAATCAAATATATTTTGAGATAGCCCGAAGCATAATAGTAAGTTATATCCGACGCACCGAAAGCCGTCAGTATAGGCTTCATAAATATGTAGAAAACAGCCATAAGCAATACGGATATGAAAATCAAAAGCGTAAAACTGTAGCCTAAAAGCTTTTCTGCCGTTTTTATATCACCCCTGCCTCTTTCGATACTGCAAAGCGGAGCACCGCCCATTGATACAAGCTGTGTAAAAGCCGTGATTATCATTATTACTGGCAGAGTGACACCGAGTCCAGTGATGGCATTGCCCGAATTTTTGGGCAAATGCCCAATGTACATTCTGTCTACAACGTTGTATAGTATCTGCACCATCTGCGCAAGTGTCATGGGTACGGCAAGACGGACAATATTTACCCAGACTTTTCCCTTTGAAAAATCATTTTTTGTCTGCGACATTCAAAATCAACTCTTTTCCGTCCAATTCGGCTTTGATAAGGTCATCGCCATCGTACACCAGTTTAAGGCTGAAATATTCCGTGGATTCATCTAAAAGCTTAAGGAATATTTTGTCACCCTCCCAAAGGTTGAGATTAAATATATCACTTTTCTTAACCCATTTCAGCTCGCCCTCGTCACAGGTTATAATATCCCCCGAAAATTCATCGGCGGTATACAAAAACATATACTCCGTTTCCCACTCGTTTGAAATAAAGGTGACAAGCCCTCTGCACTTGTAATTTGTAAGAGTCAGACCCGTTTCTTCCTTTACCTCTCTCAAAAGACAATCATCGGGGCTTTCGTTTTTTTCGAAATGACCGCCCACGCCTATCCACTTGCCTTTGTTTATGTCCGTTTTCTTCTTTATACGATGCAGCATTAGATAGCTGTCATCCTTTTCAATATAACATAATGTAGTAAGTCCCATAATTTTACTCCATATAAAGTACAATCTTGTTTTGTTCAAGTGATGCTTTCACATCAATAACCCTTTGATTTGAAGAACCTCTGAATTTAAGCGTTATATCCTTAAGTTCTTCAATAAATCTACCGTCCACAACAACATCAAAAAGAGAAATAAGCTCCTTTGTGTGCGGAAAATTTTCAAACATTCTTGAGGTAACGTCTTTTTCAAAATCATAACCCGTATAACACCATATATTCTTTTCCGGATAAGACTCCCTCACCCTCTTCACAAAAGGCAAAAGAGCCGCTTGATTTTCCTTTTCAAGCGGCTCACCTCCCAAAATGGTAAGCCCTTTTATGTAGCTCGGTGAAAGACAATCTAATATATAATTTTCCGTTTCGGTCGTAAACGGCTGACCGAAATTGAAATCCCAAGTCTGCTCGTTAAAACATCCCTTGCATCGGTGAGTGCAACCGCTTACAAAAAGACTGACCCTCACACCAATGCCGTTAGCTATATCACAATTTTTAATTTCACCGTAATTCATATATTCACCTGTCTTTTATTATAAGATGTAGGATACAACTTACATCTCAACTGTTCCAAGTTCAACATTCTGCCGTCACTCATCCACCGCTAAAGCGGTCCCCCTTCCCTCTAGGGAAGGCTGA
>CAZUXS010000219.1:0-3020 GCA_964624605.1 uncultured Lachnospiraceae bacterium
ACCATTCCATTTCTGTGCCCGGCTTACAGAAGAATTCAAGCTCCATCTGCTCAAACTCTCTTGTTCTGAAAGTGAAGTTACCCGGTGTGATTTCATTTCTGAAAGACTTACCAATCTGACCGATACCAAAAGGAACTTTCTTTCTTGTTGTTCTCTGAACATTTTTGAAGTTTACGAATATACCCTGCGCTGTTTCGGGACGAAGGTAAACAACATTCTTGCTTTCTTCGGTAACACCTGCATGAGTTTTGAACATAAGGTTGAACTGTCTTATGCCTGTGAAGTTGTGTGCACCACAGCTTGGGCAAGGAATATTGTTGTCATCAATGAAGCTCTGCATTTCGGCTTCCGTCATACCGTCGGGAGTGCCGTCAATGCCGTTCTCTTTCATATAATCTTCGATTATGTTGTCTGCTCTGAAACGCTCGTGACATTCCTTACAGTCCATAAGAGGGTCACTGAAACCGCCTACGTGACCGCTTGCAACCCAAACCTCGGGGTTCATAAGTATTGCACAGTCAACGCCTACGTTGTAGGGACTTTCCTGTATAAACTTTTTCCACCAAGCTTTTTTTACGTTGTTTTTAAGCTCAACACCCAAAGGACCGTAATCCCAAGTGTTTGCAAGACCGCCGTAAATTTCGGAACCTGCATATACAAAGCCTCTTGCCTTTGCAAGGGCAACCACTTTTTCCATTGTCTTTTCCATAATGTCCTCCTATAAAAAGTCATTGATAAATATATATAAAATAATAATACATTATAACATAAATGTCAACCTATTATTCCGTCATCCTCCGGAATAATGATAGCACATACAATATAGGCTATGATACCGAGAGAACCGAAACCGCAAATGAGAGTTATAATTGCGTAAAGAACTCTCACAAGTGTGGGGTCGAGGTTGAGATATTCGGCAAATCCACCGCAAACACCACAAAGCTTTTTGTCACGTGATTTAACTAATTTTTTCATAAAGATTCTCCTCTCTTGAAATAAGATTAAATTCACAATTTAATCCGTCATTGGTTTAATGGTGCAACAACATTTTTTTTCAAAGCTGTAATATCTGTTTTCTCCGCATATTATAATGTGGTCAACTATCCTCACATCTATTTTTTTAAGATAATCCATGAGCAGTTCTGTGGATTTTATATCACTTTGTGACGGCTTTTCACTGCCGGACGGATGATTGTGACCCAGTATGGCAAATTGAGCTTTATATAAAAGGGCAAGTTCAACCACCTTTGCAGGCGCAATAAAAGATTGATTTTTGTCGCCGTCGCTTATTTTCACATCTTTTAGGTATCTGTATTTTTTATCCAAAAATAAGATGTAAAAGCTCTCGTTTGGCAGAGCACACAATCTTGACTTAAAAAATTCCGCTACGGTGTTAATGTTTTGCATATATTCGCCGTAGCTGTAGAAGGAGGCAAAATACTTCCTTGCAATATGCGGCATCATAGAAATCAAAACAGCTGTGGATTCACTGACACCTGTTCTGTTCATTAAATCCTGAGGTGAAGCATTCAAAAGATTGGCAAAGGAACCGTATATATCCAAAAGCTCATGAGCTTTTTTGTTTGTATCCGTTCTTGCATAAGAATAGTATAGCAGCATTTCAAGCACTTCATGATATTGAAAGGAGTCCAAGTCTCCCTCCAGCATAAAGCGTTCCCTCATTCTGTGCCTGTGTCCGCTGTGTATATTCTTCTTTTTTTCGGCTCCCTTATCTTCTCTTTTGTCCATAGTCACAATCCTCAGAGTGTTTCTATACAAGCTTTGTATTTGTCAAATTCACCGTTATAAATTATATTGAGCAGTTTATCAAGTTTTATCATCAATTGTTCAATTGTTGTTTTGTCAAGTATGTTATCTTTTATGGCAATCGCCACTTCGTCAACATCAACCACTTTCACAAAGCCGTCGGGATATACCAACACATCCACAAGTAAGTCATTGAATGTGTAGGTGTTTGTTTCTTTATCAACATCGGTTTGTATGATATCGCAGTACCAATACAAAACATTGTCGTTATCATCCATAAACTTGCTTATTTTAAAGCCTTCGTTGATATAGTAGCAAGATGCACCATGGGTGAAATCATGCCTTTTGGTAAGAACATTCCACTTTGTTATAACAACATCATCGTTTATCTCGATTATTTCGTCATCTTTGAGCAGAATTTTTTCATCGGGTATATATCTTCTTCTGTACAGTATAGGTGCACTCATATATTGTACCTCCCGTTATTTTTCTTCTTCGTTTTCAAACTTCTCTATGTGATTACACTCGGGGTTCACGCAAGTAATTCTCTTGTTCTTTGTACCCTTTTCAACGAGTATGCCGCCACATTCGGGGCAACGGTTGCCCGTAGGTTTATCCCAAAGAATGAGTGAACATTCGGGATTGTTTTCACAGCCGTAATACTTTCTGCCTTTTTTGGTCTTTTTGATGTATACCTTGCCGCCACACTCGGGACACTTAACACCCGTGTCCTCAAAAAGAGGTTTTGTGTTGCGGCACTCGGGGAAACCGGGGCAGGCAAGGAACTTGCCGAATCTGCCGTATTTCACGACCATATTTCTGCCACATTCCTCGCAGATTACATCTGTTTTTTCATCTTCTATTTCAACATTTTCAACCTTTTGCTCGGCTTCTTTTATGAGGTCTGCAAGCAGAGGATAGAACTTTCTGAGTATTTCTTTCCATTCAAGCTCGCCCTCTTCAACCTTATCAAGTGCCGTTTCCATATCGGCTGTGAAATCGGTGTTTATAACGGCACCGAAGTTGTTTTTGATAATCTCGTTTACAATTTCACCGAGTTCTGTGGTATAGAAAACTTTGTTTTCCTTTGTGACATAGTGTCTTGCCTGTATTGTTGTTATTGTTGGGGCATAGGTACTCGGTCTGCCTATTCCTTTTTCTTCAAGCGTTTTGATAAGGCTTGCTTCGGTGTAGCGTGCGGGTGGCTGTGTGAAGTGCTGTAAGGCATTTACAGCCTTGCCTGTCAGCTCGTC
>CAZUXS010000220.1:0-3007 GCA_964624605.1 uncultured Lachnospiraceae bacterium
TTCCTGTTGAATCAGCATTATCTTTAGCAAATGTAGGCAATGATGTGGATGTCAGAGTCATTGCAACTGCCAGTGCTAAAGCTAAAACACGCTTTTTCATTGGATAAATTCCTCCTTTTATATATATTTCAGAGGCTGTTGCCTCTGTCTATAAATACTGTTATCTTTAGGATTAACGCTGCCCGCTGAATACTGCCTACAATATCAACATCCACACAGACAGCATTCAACCCTTCGAATTACATATTCATAGTTAGCTCTATTATAACCAAAATCACAAAAAATTGCAATATATTTTTATAAAAATTTACAAAGTATTAAAATCATTACCTTTGCAAACACATAAAACCCCACTGCTTTTGTGCACTTCACACAAGTTGCAATTCAAAAGCTATATATATAGTATCAACTTTCACTTAAAACACTATATATACAAAAAATACCGAGTCGGCAAAAATCCACCGAATCGGTATTACATTCCCCTTCCGAAATACTTTTAAAATTTAAAAATATTTCATTCAAACGTACCCTTATTTTTTTACAACCTCTGCCTTACAGCCTCATATATGAGTATGCCCGCCGCAACTCCCGCATTCATGGATTCCGCCTTGCCCGGCATAGGAATAAGAACGGGCACATCCGCCTTTTCTGCCGTTTCTTCTGTTAGTCCGTTTGCTTCGTTTCCTATTAATATGGCACAGCCTTTTGTCATATCCACATCATAAGGTGTGCTTGTGCCGTTTAAAAGTGCGGCAACGGTGGTTATATTTTTCTCCTTAAACCTTGAAATAAGCTCGCCCATATCCACATCTTTAAATATAGGCAAATGAAAGATAGAACCCATTGTGGCACGCACGGTTTTGGGATTATACATATCCACACTGCCTTTTGATATGAAAACGGCATCCGCACCCGCCGCATCGGCAGTACGCAATATAGTGCCCATATTGCCGGGGTCGTTCACATTTTCAAGCACCGCAAAAAGCGGATTTTTCTTATTCAAAACTTCTTCCACATCATAATTCATTTGACGGCAAACCGCAATTATCCCCTGTGAATTAACGGTTTCGCTAAGCTTTGAAAAAACATCGGGGCGTATCTTATATAATATCGGGGCTTCGGGGATATCCCCGTCATAGTCCTCACTCACGGCAATATACTCCGCACCGACAGCCTCCCCGACAAGCCTCTCCCCCTCCAAAACAAAGAGTCCCGTCTTGTCACGCTCTTTCTTCATTTTTAAGGCATTAATCTCTTTTATTGTTTTGTTCTGCGCACTTTCTATTTTAAAAATCTTCATATTGCAATTTCCTTTTAATCTCACTATTTATAGATAACCAACAACCAAAACAGTAGCGACGGCTCAAACTGTCGAAAACTCAACTTCCGATTATCCGGGACAGTGGGGACTCCCCCACCACACCGTAAAACGGGTGGGTGCAGGGCAACCCGCCACCGTACCCCGATAATCCACCATACCCCATGCCCTGCCCGTTAGGGGTTCGGGGCGAATCTAGTTTCAAAATTACAAAGTAATTTTGAAATCCCGTAGGGATTCGCAGTTTTGCTTCGCAAAATGCGAACCACCCGACGTTTTTGGTTCTTTTTTCGTAAAAAAGAACAATCTTTTCCCTAGGGATTTAGGAAAAAGCAAACATCATAAAAACTTTATATTATAACATTTCCACTATCCTAACCTCAACCCTCTTCAATCAGCTCGTGTTGCTGCCCATTCCCCGATGAAAGCTGTTCAATCCCTCTGTCAATCATATCCAGATACTCTGCATTTTTCACTGCTTTCATAATTTCCTCATTGTCACTAATCTCATCACAACAGCTTTTAAAATTATTTTTCGTTGTTGAATAATCAGCAATAAACATGAAATCACCTCTCATAATTTCACTGTTCAATTCATATACCGCATTTATATTCTTATTTTACTATAATAGTATAATCCTGTCAACAAATTCAGCATTAAAAAAACAGCCACCCACGCAAGCAATTTAGTCTCGCTTGCCGTAGGTGACCGTCAATCGTAATTCAAAATGAAGTATAACCCGAATTTATATACCCTTTACCATATCCACAAAATATTTATGCACCCTCAAATCCTTTGTGAGTTCGGGGTGGAAGGCTGTCACAAGTTGATTGTTTTCCCTTGCCGCCACAATTTTACCATCCACGCTTGAAAGCACGTCCACATTATCACCCGTAAGTTCTATATAAGGTGCTCTTATAAACACGAGTGGTACATTTCCTATGCCCTTGAAATTTGAAGTTGTGCTGAAACTTCCAAGCTGTCTGCCGTAGGCATTTCTTTTTGCCGTAATGTGCATTGTGCCTATGTGCCTTGTGTCCTCACCGCTTATTTTATCGGCAAGCACAATAAGACCCGCACAAGTACCCATAACGGGCATACCCTTTTTTATTTTTGCTTTTATATCGTTGAGCAAATCCAATTCTCTAAGCAGTTTTCCTATAACGGTGCTTTCGCCGCCCGGAATAATGAGTGCATCAAAGTTGTTATTAAGGTCTTTTTTCTGCCTTATTTCGAATGTTTCAACTCCGAGTTTTGCAAGCATTTTTTCGTGCTCTATGAAAGCTCCCTGCACTGCAAGCACACCAATTTTCATATTATTTGCCTCTTTCTGCCATCAAAAGTTCAATTTCGTCCTCATTTATACCTACCATGGCTTCACCCAAATCCTCTGAAAGCTCGGCAAGCATTTTTGCATCGTTGTAGTTTGTAACAGCCTTAACTATAGCTGCTGCTCTCTTTGCAGGATTGCCTGATTTGAATATACCTGAGCCTACAAACACACCCTCTGCACCAAGCTGCATCATAAGTGCCGCATCGGCAGGTGTTGCAACACCACCAGCCGCAAAGTTTACAACAGGAAGTTTACCGTCGTTGTGCACTTTCAAAAGCAAGTCATAAGGCACACCGAGTTCCTTTGCAGCATTGAAAAGCTCATCCTCATCCATATTTTGAACTCTCTTTATTTC
>CAZUXS010000221.1:0-3005 GCA_964624605.1 uncultured Lachnospiraceae bacterium
CACTGTCATATATTCAGCTTGCAATTTATGCAATGAATAAGGCTAAAATTTCAAATGCACCGCTGTTGGAACTTCAAAATGTGGAAGATGATATACTTGCGTTTTGGGGCATATCCGATGATTATATATGCGACGATGCAATAAGAAACATCATCAAAACGGGAAAGTGTGTTGAAAGAATAGACCTATATGCAAGGCTCAAAATAGGTGCAAATCAGTTGAAATATGAAATAAAGAAGCTTATCCCGAGGATTGAAAAAAGCAAGATGTCATACAAAGAGGACGAATATGAAAAGCTTTGCAAATCTGCGGGTGAGGATACGGAGATAAATTACGGAAGTGTTGTGCGACTTGTTGAAAATTTACTGGAGGAGTAAGTATGGAGCGGACTTTAAAATTCCGCTATCAAATGGAACTTGTCTTTTCCGATTATGTAAAGCAACACGAGTTTACTCTCAGAATGATACCATATACGGATGAAAGACAACAGATAACGGAGTGTATGGTTAAAATCAATCCCGAATGTGAAGTGTTTGAGGATACGGACACTTTCGGAAACGGGTATATGTACGGAAAAATAGAGGAGGAACACAACCGATTCGGTGTGGATATTGAGGGAATTGCAAAAGTTAAAGACGATGCCTTTGCACCTGTGTTAAATGCCGATATGAAATATCGCTATCAGTCCTGTTATACGAAGTCGGGATATCGATTGAAAGAATATCATAAAAAATATAAGAGAAAAAATAACGAAAACGATGAGGAATATGCAACACGAATTATGCACGCCTTGAAAAAAGATATAGAGTACAAGCAGGGGGTTACGGATATAAACACCACAGCCGAAGAAGCTATGAGCTTGAAAGCGGGCGTTTGTCAGGATTATTCACACATTATGCTTTCTTTATTGCGCTCGGAGGGCATTGCAAGCAGATATGTTGTTGGTATGATGCAGGGCGAGGGTTATTCTCACGCTTGGGTGGAGGTTGCGGTTTCAAATCTTTGGAAAGGCTTTGACCCGACAAATGATAAGCTTGTGGATGATAGCTATATCAAAATTTCAAGCGGCAGAGATTACAGGGATTGTATTGTGAACAGGGGTTATTTTTACGGAAACGTAACACAAAATCAAAGTATAAAAGTAGTTGTCAGTGAGGTATGAAAATGACGGTAAAATCAATATGCAGTGTAAATTTGCCTGTGGGTGAAACTTTAAATATACGAAAAAACCGATTTGAATCCGATGGAACGGGTGAAAAAAAGCGTATAAGTATAGTTACGGGTATACACGGTGATGAGCTGGAAGGGCAATATGTGTGCTTTGAGGTGGCAAGAAGAATTAAGCAAAATCCCGAACTTTTAACAGGTATTGTGGACATTTATCCCGCAATGAATCCTCTGGGCATAGATTCAATCACAAGGGGAATACCCGGCTTTGACCTTGATATGAACAGAATTTTCCCCGGTCAAAAAGACGGTGCAATGACGGAATATGTTGCCCACAAAATAATTGAGGATTTGGTCGGTTCGGACTTGTGTGTTGATATACACGCCAGCAATATTTTTCTTACCGAAATCCCTCAAATAAGAATAAACGAACTGCACAGAAACAAGCTTGTGCCTATCGCCGAGCTTATGAATGTGGATTTTATATGGATACACGGTACAAGCACTGTTTTGGAGTCCACTCTTGCATACAGCTTAAACAGCGTGGGCACGCCTACGCTTGTGGTTGAAATGGGTGTCGGAATGAGGATAACAAAGGAATATTGTATTCAGCTTGTTGACGGCATATTTAACACAATGAAAAAAATGGGTATATGGCAGGGCGAAGTTAATGAAGTGAGAAAGCCTATTGTTGCCGATGAATCTGAAAGTGTTGTGTTTTTCAATGCACCCAAATCGGGAATATTTTTGCCGAGTGCAAAGCACTGGAAAATGCTTGAAGTCGGAGATGAGGTCGGCTGCATTATAAACCCTTTGGAGGGTGAAGTGCTTTGCAGAATTGTTGCTGAGGAAAGAGGAATTTTGTTTACAATACGAGAATATCCCGTTGTTGATGAGGGTTCGCTTATAGGGCGATTGCTTAAAACGGATAATTGATGTGTGAGGATTGCTGATATGAATAAAAAAATTATTTACGAATTAAATTCGCTTTACCGTGAGCCTATGAGGGTTGTGGGATATGAGTTTGGAAGCGGTGAAAAAAGTGTATGTGTTGTGGGCAGCACAAGAGGAAATGAGATACAGCAGGTGTATGCTTGCAGTAAGCTCATTCAAAGATTGAAAGTGCTTGAAGAAAAAAATTTGATTGAGGACGGAAAGAGTATTCTTGTTATACCTTGCCTTAACACATATTCAATGAACACAGGCAAAAGATTTTGGTCAACGGATAACACCGATATCAACAGAATGTTTCCGGGCTACGATAAGGGTGAAACAACACAGAGAATTGCAGCGGGAATTTTTGAACAAATAAAGGACTATAAATACGGAATACAGTTTGCCTCTTACTATATGGAGGGATATTTCCTGCCTCACATCAGAATGATGAAAACGGGTTTTGAAGATGTGGAAACGGCTAAGAAATTTGAATTCCCCTACGTTTTGACAAGAGACCCGAGTCCTTTTGATACCACAACATTAAACTATAACTGGCAGGTGTGGGAAACAAGTGCATTCAGTATATACACAACCTCAACGGAAGAAATAAATCCTCAAAGTGCAAATGCGGCGATAAAAGGCATTGAAAAAATGATGATAAAATGCGGCATTGTAAAAAGTGAGGTAAAAGGCGGATATCACTTTAAATCCCACGTCATAAATGACGAAAATCTTTGCACAATAAGATGCTCCGAGGCGGGAATTTATGAAAGCAAGGTTTCCACGGGCGATGAAGTGTATGAGGGACAGACGCTTGCCGAAATCAGAAATCCGTATGACGGTGAGTTGTTGCAAAAAATAGTAAGCCCTGCCGATGGTGTTGCGTTTTTCATTCATAATAA
>CAZUXS010000222.1:0-2983 GCA_964624605.1 uncultured Lachnospiraceae bacterium
CTCAACATAGATATGGACCATGTGGACTACTTCAAAAATCTGGATAACATATACAAGAGTTTCCGTAAATTCGCTCAGCGTCTGCCAAAAGACGGACTCCTTGTCATAAATAAGGAAATAGAACGCCTTGACTACGTAACAGAGGGCTTGGAAACAAGAATTGAAACCTACGGCAGTGACAACACAGCCGATTGGTACCCAAAGAACATAAGCTTTAACTCACTCGGCCACGCAACATACACAGTATGCAACAAAACAGGCGAAGTAGCCGAGGTAAAGCTCCACATCCCCGGTATCCACAACGTGTATAACTCACTTGCTGCCTTTGCCCTTGCCCACAGCTACGGCATAAGCACAGAGGCGATAATAAAGGGTATTTCAAAATTCACTGGTACGGACAGACGTTTCCAGTATAAGGGTGAGTTTGGCAAGAGTGTGAAGGTAATAGATGATTACGCACACCACCCAACAGAGATACAAGCAACAATAAACAGTGCACGTTCAAATGATATAAACAAGCTTTGGATAGTGTTCCAGCCACATACCTACACAAGAACGCTTGCACTCCTCGATGAGTTTGCAGGTGCGCTTAAGAATGCAGACCGTGTTGTGCTCTTGGATATATACGCTTCAAGAGAACACGACACAGGCATAGTTTCATCACAGGACTTACTTAAGAAGCTGCAAGCGCTCGGTGCAAACGCACAATATGCCGACTCATTTGAGAGCTGTAAAGAACTCCTCCTTGACCAATGCGAGGAAAACGATATGGTTATCACAATGGGTGCAGGCGATGTATACAAAGTAGGCGAAAGCTTAGTTTAAGACCGTGGGGCACTGCCCCACCACCCCTTTCGCAGGGCTCCGCCCCGCACCCCGGTCGCTTTTTGTAAAAAGCTCCGCAAAAACTTTTATATCCCGAAAACTACGTTTTCGGGGAGAGAAATTTTAACACACAATTAAAGCCGTTATAACGAGCTTATCAAAGCTGGTTACAACGGCTTTTTTATATCTTAGATTACAAAATGGATAATATTAACAAAAATCCCTGATAAAGTATACTTTAACAGTGATGTGCAATATACATAACTTATAATGTAAATATACCACTTTTATAATGAATTGTCAACAATAAAATCATAAATTTTATCATAAAAAATCAACCACCAAAAAGTATACTTTATTATGGATATTTTGGAATATATTCTTAACAACATTTGCTGTGTACTTATAAATGGTGATGAAGCAAAAAACATTTCGGAAAATCGTTATAAAAAAGGATTTGAGAATTTTTCTCAAACAGAAAAAAACTTATTAAGGGAGGCTTTTAGTATGAAAAGAAAAATGAGTTTTTTAATGGCGGCACTTATGCTTACAAGCTGTTTTGCACAGGGTGTATACGCAAACACGGTAGTTGCGCCTGCTTCAGCCGGTGTAATTAAGAGCGACAGAATGCTTATTTCTGTTCCGTCCGGCGAAATCTTCAAATTGTTGGGTTTTGATGTAGATATCAACGGTGAAACCATTACTATCAAGGATTCCGACCACACTGTAGTGCTTAAAAACGGTGAAAGCAGTTTCACAACAGATGGTAAGGCTGTAACCCCCGATGTTCCTCAGCAGATAATAAGTGATTCTTATTATATCCCCGTGAGAGCCATTGCGGAAAGTGTAGGCGCTACGGTTGAATGGAAAGCTGCAACAAAGGTTGCAATTATTACTTATAAGGGTAAATCAATAAGTGTTAAGCGTGATTTGATTTTTGGTAATGCTATGTATAATGCTTACTTGGCAAAAATCAAAGAGGCACAAAACAGCAGAAGCGGCGAATTTGCAAGCAGTGAATATGATGTTATGTGCAAGTATTCTATTTACGATATTAACAACGATGGTATTCCGGAACTTTTGATATACATAGCTGAAAACGTTGAGGGTTGTGGTGTATCTGTATATACATTCAAAAATGGTGAAGCCGTATACTGCGGAAAGATTACAGGTCCTGTAGCCTTTAATGAATATAACGGCAAAGATGAAATCATCAGCACAATACATCCATCAGTACACTATGCGTACTATCTTGATGGACAGAATATTGTAAAAGATGAATCTTTCTTTGTAGATGATACAGATGATTCCGATGAATATATAAGTTCTACCGGTAAGATTAATGGTAAGACTGCAAGTAGTGCAGAATTCAAAAATGTTTTCGGTAATGCGATACCTGAATATCCTCTCACAGATGCAAGCGGTTTGGACGTTCTTACCGTTTTCTCCGTAATATCAGAGGATAAGGTTGAAGATGACATTGTAACGGCATACAAAAAGGCTTTAGCGGAAGCACCTGCACCTACATATATTCCTGATTCTGATCCTGATTATTCAACAAACTATTATTGGAGTAAGTCAAAATATTCTCTTTATGATATAGATAAGGATGGAGTTCCTGAGTTGATTGTAACTTTTGAACTTGTACCCGGAGAAATGGCTGAGTCTGTTGTATACACATATAAAGACGGAAAAGCACAATACTGTGGCTACATACCTCAAATATCAAGTGATGGTTACAATGTAGATGGTAACAACAACACACATTGCCTTGGTGTAGCTAAGTATTCCGGTGGCAACGGAGCGTATGTTCAAAATGATCCTGTTGTTCACTATGTAGGTATTGTAACTCTTAACGGAACAACGCTTTCCACAGACGGTAAGTTATATGAAACAGAAGATGAAACTTCAATACTGCTTGAGCCGGATTGGGCTGAACAGTATGATGTAAGTAATCTTACACCTATAGAAAACCTTAAAAGCTGATAAATTCAAGTAAATATTAACACCGAAAAAGGCATCGGAGAGATTCGATGCCTTTTTTGAATACCTCAAATTATGAAATTGCATTGAAGATACCGAATATCTTTTGAATCAGGCGTAAAAAAAGTAAAATTTAAGCAAAAAAACTATTGACACGGCACGATTAATGTAGTAA
>CAZUXS010000223.1:0-2968 GCA_964624605.1 uncultured Lachnospiraceae bacterium
TTGTCCGCAATAACTTAATCTCTCCACCGATGATTTGCCAAATAGCACCGCCCATACCCGGACCGTTGTGGTCCTTGATAGCCATACCAAGCTGAACAATGCCCCAAACTGCCCACAAACCACCGCCTGCGGATGCGGCTTTACCAAGTAAACCTTTTGCGGTGGTGATGGCATCACTGCCGTCACCTGCAAAACAGGTTACAGCGGCACACATAACAAGTATTGCTGTCATAACAAGGCAATTCATAGCCTTTGAGCAGATAAAACTTTTTCGTTCTTCTTTTCGTTTTCTTTCACTTAACATTGTCTGTTTCATAATATCCTCCATTTTTACATAAAAATAGGGCTACCTAAAATATTTTAGATAACCCTTAATCAATAATTAACTCCTCAAGGTCTTTTTCATCAATGAGGTAATCCTCAATGTTAAAGTCCTCGATTTCTTTTTTGTCTTTTTCGGCTTTATTCTTGTTATATTCAAGAATGTCAAAGTAATTTTCATCTTTGAAGTCAGCCGTTTTCTTATAATTGCGATGAGATTTGAGGTTGTATTTTTTTGACCTGAAAGGTTTTACACCTCGTATAAAAAGTATGCACTCATCATTGTTAAGTCTGCCGACCTCATCAGCTGTGATAAGTTCTCTGCCGAGTATTTGGTCTTGCAGGCTGTAACTGCCTTGTGTACCCTTTGTTGTGCTTGAACTCCTGTGGTCTATGGTGGTTTTACCAACTCTTTCAGAAATGGATTTCATAGTTTTTTCTTCACCGGAGCCTAAGAAAAGCGTGGTATCACAGTTGCCCATAATCGTTCCGGCTTGCTTATCGTAAAGGCTTTCAATCTGTGCCATATTTTGCACAATAACATTTACCGATATTTCACGAGAGCGAATTACCGAAATGATTTTCTCAAAATTCGGTATCTGTCCGCAGTTTGCAAACTCATCTAAAATCATTCGCACATGAATTGGCAATCTGCCATTGTAAACATTATCAGCCTTGTCACATAGTTCCTTAAAAAGTTGAGAATACATCATTGATACAAGGAAATTGAAAGTTGTCACCTTATCGTCGATGATTATAAACAAAATTGTTTTTCTATCTCCGATGGTGCTTAATTCCATTTCATCGTGCATAGTCATTTCACGCACTTCCTTCACATCAAAGGCGGAAAGCCTTACACCACAGGAAATTAAAATAGACTTTGCGGTTTTGCCCGCCGCAAGTTTGTATTTTTTGTACTGGCTGAGTGCAAAGTGTTCGGGTTGCGGCGGCTTAATTTCTCTGTCAGGCTCAATTTCGGTTTTATATTTTTTGCAAAATTCAACCGTACCGAGTTCAAGTTCCTCAAACATATAGTCAACGGGATTTTTAAATGTTTCATCTTCCTCACGCACTTCCATCGCATTTATCATACGGATTAATGTTGCGAAGTTATGTTCCGTTTCATCAAGTTCAAAGTAAATATATCCGATAAGAGCCATATACAACAGCCTTTCCGAGTTCTCCCAAAACTGGTCTGCCGCTTTTTCACCTTTTTCCTTGGTACTGGTTATCAAAAGGTCTGTAAAAACCTTTATATCGGCTTCACTTTGTATGAAAGTGAACGGATTATAGTGCATAGACTTGCCGAAATCGACGGTGTTAAATGTTTTTATCACATATCCCGCATCGGCAAACACCTTTCCAAGTTCATTAAGGAGTGTTCCTTTTGGATCTGTCACAACAAAACTTGTATGCAACTGCAATAAATTAGGTTTGGCAAAAAATCTTGTTTTGCCGGAACCACTACCGCCGATTATAAGCACATTTAGGTTACGCACAGTTTTGCGTGTGTTTATGCTTAAACTTTCGGTTTGCGTGAGAATTATGTTGTTTTGTGGATTTTTATCTATGTATGGCTGAATATCAGTTGAAGTTCCCCAACTCGCAGAACCATGTTCAATCCCCAGCATAGTGTTTTTCTTGTTGTAAATCACAAGCAAAACACCCAAACCGAAGAAAAACACACTCAATCCACCACAAGCAAGTGACTTCATATCCGTTGCAATTTTAAATTCCTCAAAAAAGCCGTTGATGCTGTCGGAAACCTCCGTTAGTTTGTCTGCAACAGAAGTTGCAGAGGAGTGAAACCACACATCACCACACCGATTGCCTATGTAAAACACAAGCAGGGCAACGATGATGATAAAAACAAGATTTGATTTTTTCATCGCACACCAACCTCTCTGTGTCGTATAGGTGCATTTCGTGTGATATGTGGCTGTTTGATTTTTTGCATACTTTTCATCACATCAACAACGGACCGTTTTGGTGCAAGCTGTTTACCCAAAACTTTTTGAATAGCCGTTGCCGCTAAAACACTGTCCTTTCTCTGATAAAGCAAACGGTAGCCGTTATCGGTTTTCTGTACGGCAAAAGCCAATCCCTGTTTTTTACACGCTACGCAGATAGATTTTAGATTATCTTTAGACTTGATTTCCTCACTGAGTTCCAAGTCACGACCTTTTTTTACAAGACTTTTTACGGATTTCTTACCTGTTTCGCTAATGTGGTTTGCTATCTTTTGCTCAACACCTTTACCGATATTTTTAATGTGATAGCCTAAAAACTTCAAAAGTTTTTTAAGCAATCCCGTTATACCTTGTCTGCCTTGTTCTTCAAGCATTTTTATTCCCTCCTTGCTTGAAAATGTATTGCCGCAATAAATACGGCGGAGGTCTTGCACGATACATATAATCATCTCCCTTAAATTTTTGTATAAAAAAATCACCTCTAATTGGGTGTTCCAATCGGGTGAGCGAGTTTCCGTATTCAGTTATTAGGCTTGAATTTCAAAAGTGTGTCAAGCCTTGTTTTCTTGTGCGTTTCTGTTGTGGGGGTAGTGTCCGTAAATTCAAAATCATCAATATTTCTTATTACGGATATTTCATTTTCGGCTGTTGCAATGATTTCATCATAGTCATATACA
>CAZUXS010000224.1:0-2958 GCA_964624605.1 uncultured Lachnospiraceae bacterium
TCGGCGATTTTTTTGTTGTAAAAATGTTAATAAATATATTGATAAATTTTAGGTTTTGCTGTATACTGTAAATAAGTAGAAGTATATAATTTTCTATCCGGAAAAAATCTTAAAGATAAAAGGTTGGAATGAGGTATACGAAATAGAAAAAGGTTCGGGAGGTATTGGAAATGGCGAAGATACTTGTGGTTGACGATGAAGCAAGCATTGTCAATATTATATCGTTTAACTTGAAAAAAGAGGGATATGAAGTTGTTACGGCAGAGGACGGAGAGATGGCTCTTGATATGGCTAAAAGTGAAAAGCCGGATTTGATACTGCTGGACATAATGATGCCCAAAATGGACGGTTACGAGGTATGCAGAAAAATCAGAAAAGACAGTGAAGTGCCTATAATTATGCTTACGGCAAGGGCAGACGAGGTAGATAAGGTTATCGGTTTGGAAATGGGTGCGGACGACTATGTTACAAAGCCTTTCGGCAACAGAGAGCTTATAGCCAGAGTTAAGGCTAACCTTAGAAGAACCGTCAAGGAAGTGCCCGAAGTGAAAGAGGGCAATATTAAAGCGTTTGGCGATATAACAATAGATTTTGACAGATACGAGGTTAGAAAAAAGGGCGAAATTGTAAACCTTACACTGCGTGAATTTGAGCTTTTGAAGTTTATAGCAACTCAAAAAACCAAAATTTTCACAAGAGAGGTTTTGCTGGAACAGGTTTGGGGCTTTGAATATTACGGCGATGTAAGAGCTGTTGATGTTACAATAAGACGACTTAGAGAAAAAATTGAGGACGACCCAAGCAAACCGAGGTATGTTGTCACAAAAAGAGGTCTTGGCTACTACTTTAATTTTGACTGATAACAGGTTATAAAATATGAAAAGTATTCGATGGAGATTGGTGTTTTTGTATCTTACGCTTGTTTTCATTGTAATGATTGTGAGCGGAACATACATCATAATGAGCATAGAAAGTCAGGAAAAAAGCAAGGTGCAGGATGAGCTTAGGCAAAGTGCAACCTACGTTGCCGACCAGATTACCGCACAGTATAACGAGGACGAATTTCAGGAAAAATTATCCGAGCTTTCGGCTATAAATTCCTTTTTGAGGAATATAAGAGTCAGTGTTATAAACAGCGACGGCAAAACGGTTGCTTCATCTGCGGCAACCACGTCAACGTCATTCCGTGATTACAGAAATTCGGCTGTTATTTCCGCACTTGGCGGAAAAGAGGCTTTTCTTGACGGCAAAAAGGAATTTGACACAAATTCACAGGTTAAAAAATGGATGAGTTTTGCTTATCCCGTTGTCGATGAGGATAGTGAAGATGTCAGATATGTAATATATGTGCAGACCGACTCGGAAACGCTTGAAAACAGCATAATACACACAACAAAAACAATATTTGTAGCGGTGCTTCTTGCACTTGTGCTGGCGGCATTCTTCGGCTATATATTTGCAAATACGATAACAACGCCTATTGCCGTGCTTACCAAAAAGGCTAATATGATGGCAAAGGGTAGGCTTGAACAGAGGGTTACGGTAAGAAGCAACGATGAAATCGGTCAGCTTACAAGAAGTTTCAACATAATGGCAAGGGAACTGCGTAAAACCGTTGTGGAGATGGAGGACCAGAAGAACAGACTTGAAATCGTGCTTCACAATATGACAGATGGTGTGCTTGCCTTTGATGACAAGGGAAATCTCATACACATAAACAAAATTTGTTATGAGATGCTCAAACTTGACAATATAAAAATAACTTTGGATTGGCTTTTGGATAAGCTGAAACTGGATATAGACAACATACACCCCGACACCATAGCCGAGGTTACACTGAATGAAAACGGAAAATATGTTTCCGTGTCACTCATTCCGTATTCCGTAAATAACAAGGTCAGCGGAATTATAGCCGTTTTGCACGATATCACAAAGCACAGACAGCTTGATGAAATGCGTAAGGAATTTGTGGCAAATGTAAGCCACGAAATAGGCACACCGCTTACCACAATAAAGGGCTATACGGAGCTTTTGCTTGACGGTGCGTTGGAAGATACGGAGCTGGCAACAAATTTCTTGAAAGAGATAAATGTTGCGGCAGACAGAATGACATTTTTGAGAGATGATTTGCTGGATTTGTCACGATTTGATACCAGAGTGAATAAATTTAATAAAGAGGTTGTTGACCTTGCGGTTATTGTCAGCAGTTGCGTAAGGCAGAGTATTATTGTGGCAAAGACAAGAAAGCAGACAATAAAATATACCGAAACGGATAAGCGAATGCTTATTTTTGCCGACCCCGGCAGAATAAATCAGGTTATAACAAATATTATGTCAAACTCAATGAAATACAGCGGTGAGGGCTCTAAAATAAGAGTGTTGCTCAAAGAGAGAAAATACAGCTATATTGTTGAGATTGCCGATAACGGCATAGGTATGCCGAAAGAAGCACTTGACAGAATATTTGAAAGATTTTACAGGGTTGATAAGGCAAGAAGCCGTGCAATGGGCGGCAACGGCTTGGGTCTTGCCATTGTAAAGGAAATTATGGACGCCCACAGCGGAAGAATACAAGTTTACAGCGAGCTTGGCAAAGGTACAACAATGGTTCTTATTTTCCAAAAATATAATAATGATGATTATATAATGGGAAACAGGATAGGTGAGTGAAATGGTTGATTGAATTGAGTTTTTTGGAAAACTTTTTTATCGCAAAAGTTTTCCAAACCTTTCAAAAAGCTCTTAAGGCAACATGGGGCGTTGCCCCATACCCTACAAGGGACTATCCGTCCCTTGACCCGGACCCGCTTTTGAAAAGCGGGGGAAACATAATTGTGCCAGTGTAACTATAGCATAAAAAAGGGTGGTAAAAACTAACGATATGTTACCTCTCCCCGAAAAGCGTAGCTTTTCGGGACATAAAAGTTTTCGTTCACCTTTTTCAAAAGGTGACGGAGG
>CAZUXS010000225.1:0-2957 GCA_964624605.1 uncultured Lachnospiraceae bacterium
TGATAAGAATAAATGATGAAATTATGAAAGAAATTTCAAATATTCTTCGTTCGGATATCAAGGACCCGAGAGTTGGTATAGTCACAAGCGTAAGCAAGGTTGACACAACAAACGACCTTAAATATTGCAAGGTATATATCAGCATTTTGGGTGATGATGAAAAGCGTAAGGAAACTATGGATGTGATTAAAAAGGCTTCGGGCTTCATAAGAAGCCTTGTGGCAAGAAGAATAAATCTTCGAATCACACCCGAGTTTACGTTTATACTTGATGACAGCTTGGATTACAGCTTTAAAATCGATAAGATATTAAAGGATATCCAAAAGGCGGAAGAAAACGTGCATGGCGAAAACGGCACGGACGAGGAATAATAAACAAGGAGGAAGAACTATGTATGAAAACAATATTTTAGCGGATATTGAAAATGCAGGGCTTATTGCCGTTGCGGCTCATTTGAACCCCGACGGTGATGCCGTTTCATCCTCCTTTGCCTTTGCAAAGGCACTTGACAAGCTTGGTAAAAAGGTTGTTGTGCTTTTGGAGGAATATGACACAAAATTTGATATGCTCGGTGGCAGTGGCTTTATATATAAGGGTGACTATTCGGAGCTTAACCCCGATGTGTTTTTCTCCCTCGATTGCGGCAGTATAGACCGTTTGAGGGAGGCACAGGCTGTGTTTGAAAGAGCAAAACTCACCTATAACATTGACCACCACATAAGCAACACAAATTTTGCCGATGTGAACATTGTAAACGGCAGTGCCTCTTCAACTTGTGAGGTTGTTTACGAACTTATACACGATATTGTCGATGTGGATAAGGATATTGCAACGGCGATTTATACGGGTATACTGACGGATACGGGTGGGTTTATGCACAACTGTACGTCAAGAAGAACTCACGAGATAGCAGGCAAATTGGTGGAGCTTGGAGTTGATACTCCGAACGTACACACAAAGATACTTTGTGAACACTCCGTTTCACAGGCTATGCTTTTCGGCTGTGCCATAAGCAAAATGCAGGTGACAGACGGAAAAATTGCCTCAACTCTTGTGACAAAGGCTGATTTTGCATCTTGCAATGCCTCACAGAGTGATTTGGACGGTATATGTGAGTTTATGCTTAACACAAAGGGTATTGAGGTTGCAGTGCTTGCAAGTGAAAGAGATAACGGCTACACAAAGCTCAGTTTCAGGTCTAAGGGTGTGAATGTGAGTGAAATTGCCGTGTCACTCGGTGGCGGCGGTCACAAGCTTGCGGCAGGTGCAGGCATAGTCAGCGAGCCTAATGCGGCAGTGCAAAAGGCAGTCGGCATATTGAAGGAAAAAATAAATGAAGAGCAATAAAAGTGAGCTTGCGGGAGTAATAAATGTTTATAAGGAAAAAGGCTTCACATCACACGATGTTGTGAATGTGGTTAGGCGTTTATTCGGCAGAATAAAGACGGGACATACCGGCACACTTGACCCCGATGCGGAGGGCGTGTTGCCTATATGTATCGGAAAGGCTACAAAGCTTGCGGATTATATTCAAGCTGATATAAAGCAGTATAAGGCTGTTTTAAGGCTTGGTATAACAACCACAACGGAGGATACGTCGGGAGAGGTTCTCACTCAAAGTGAGGTCACATCAACCGATGCCGATGTGAAAGCGGCTATTGAGAGCTTTGTTGGCGAGTATGACCAAACACCGCCTATGTATTCGGCTATAAAGGTAAACGGCAAAAAGCTTTACGAGCTTGCAAGGCAGGGCATAGAGATTGAAAGAAAAACAAGACACATAACCATATACGAGATTACGGATGTTAAAAAAATATCCGATACGGATTGGGAGTTTCTTGTGCTTTGCTCAAAGGGTACTTATATAAGGACTTTGTGCAGAGATATAGGTGAAAAGCTGGGTTGCGGCGGTGCTATGGCATCTCTTGTGCGCACAAGGAGCGGCAACTTTTATATAGAGGACAGTATAAAACTTGATGTGCTCAAAGAACTTGCGGAGCAAAACAGACAAACAGAGGCTGTTATGCCCGTTTCGACGGTGCTTTCATCTTACGATGAAATAACATTGCCTCATAGTCTCGATAAATATTTATACAACGGCAATAAGATAGATTTAAGCCTTGTGGGTGAAAAAATAACGGCTGAAAAATTGCTTGTTAAGGATGAGGACGGAAAAATAATCGGCATTTACGGTGTTGACAACGGTTCTCTTAAGCCACTCACAATGCTTGTTTAAACATTCTTTGTTTAAACTATGATATTGTTATTAATAGGTGAACTTTATGATAGTATATGAAAGTACGGATTTTCAAATTGAGGGAAACTCCGCTGTTACGCTGGGTAATTTTGACGGAATACATTTGGGTCATCAAGCACTTATCGGTACGGTGAAAAAATACAGCGAAAGCGAGAACCTCAAAAGCGTTATGTTTTCATTCTATCCTCATCCGGTTTCCTTTTTTGACAGCACACATTCTTTTCAAACTCTGCTTTCACCGCAGGAGAAAATGTATGTGGCGGAAAAAATGGGAATAGATGTGCTTGTGCAATATCCTTTCACAGCGGATTTTGCATCGCTCACACCGGAGGCATTTTTTGAACTTCTTATACAAAAGACAAATTGCAAGGTGCTTGTTGTGGGAGAAAACTACTGTTTCGGCAAGGGCAGGGCAGGCGATTTGAAAAAGCTTACCTCCCTTGGGGAAAAATACGGCGTGAGGGTGATAGGTATACCCTCCGTGCACTACGACGGCGAAAGAGTTAGCTCCACAAGGATAAGAGGTCTTATAGCAAAGGGAGATATGGAGGAAGTCGTAAGGCTTTTAAGTAAACCGTATCTCGTAATCGGCAGGGTGCAACACGGTGACAAAAGGGGAAGACAAATGAATTTCCCAACCGTCAATCAAAATCCTCCGATTGAAAAAATGCTGCCTCCCGACGGAGTGTATTTTTCACAG
>CAZUXS010000226.1:0-2957 GCA_964624605.1 uncultured Lachnospiraceae bacterium
GTTACAGTAACAAACAACATAAATCAGGCTATTGCAGAGATTGAGGAGGATTATCCCGACCTTAACATCACAATGCTTTCAAACACAGCAGATTACATTGAAACATCAATCAACAACGTAACAGAAACTGCGTTTGAGAGTGCTATCATAGCTGTGTTCATACTTTTGTTCTTCCTCCGTGACTGGAGAACAGCTCTTGTAATCGGTGTATCTATCCCTACATCTATATTTGCAACATTCGCTTGTATGTACTTGAAGGGTATGACAATGAACACCATTTCAATGGGTGGTATCGTTATCGGTATCGGTATGCTTGTTGATAACTCGGTCGTTGTACTTGAAAATATATACAAACATTGGCAGAACGGCGAAACGCCTAAGCGTGCAGCCGCAAGAGGTACAAATGAAGTTGCTATGGCTGTTACGGCATCAACACTCACAACAATAGCCGTTTTCGGTCCTATGGCATTTATGAATGGTACAATAGGTCAGATTTTGCAGGATTTGGCACTCACAATCGTGTTTGCACTTTCAGCATCACTCATTGTATCACTTACATTCTGTCCTATGATGTGTTCACTTCTTCTTAAGGATACAAACAAGAAGAAAAAGCACAATATTAAAACTAAGAACCCTATAAGAAGAGGATTGCAGTTTATAGGTGACCTTATAGGTAAAATGCTTGACGGACTTGATAAGATTTACGGTAAGGTGCTTACAGCGGCACTTAAACACAGAATTATAACTTGTCTTATAGTTGTGATTGTGTTTGCGGCTTCACTTATGCCTCTTACAATGGGTCTTTTGGGTATGGACCTTATGTCAAGCTCCGATGAGTCTGCTCTTTCCGTAAGTGCGGAACTTCCCGACGGTTCAGACTTTGATACTTGTGAAGAGATGATGTACACAATTCTTGATGCTATCGGTGAAGTTCCGGAAGCAGAGAGAAGCAACGTATCCGTTGGCGGTGGTATGAACGGCGGCGGTAGCGTATCAATCAACTACGAACTTGTAGACAAGGAAGACCGTGACAGAAGTACAGATGATATTTGTACCGATGTAAGAAACAAACTTAAGAATATAGCAGGTGCAAGCATCAGTGTATCAGCCAGCAGTAACGCCATGGGCGGTATGGGCGGCGGTGGCGGTTTCCGTCTTAACCTTTACGGTGAGGATACCGAAACACTCCGTACAATAGCAAATGACCTTGTTAAGAAAATAGAGTCAATAGACGGTTTCAGAGATGTTGAATCCTCACTTGACGAGTCAACACCTGAGGGTAACATCGTTCTTAACAGAGCAAAGGCGGCTGAATACGGCATTACAACAAGTGATATTTCATCTATCATAAGTGCCGCAAACACAGGTTCTGTTGCTACACAGCTTAAAGATGACGGTAACGAAATAGATATCAGAGTTAAGTATCCCGATGATGAACTTAACTATTTGAAGGATTTGAACAACCTTACAATTACGGCTTCAAACGGAACGGTTATTCCGCTTACAGCCATTGCTGATATTGAAATGGGCGAAAGTGCCGTTTCAATCACAAGAGAAAATCAGCAGAGATACATTACAGTCAGCGGTAATGCGGACGGACTTGACTCATCAACAATTCAGAGTCTTGTTCAGGAAAAAGTAAACGAATACGTATTCCCGGATAACTACACTTATGAGTTCGGCGGTAATATGAAAACTATGAACGATTCATTCTCAAGCCTTGGTACTGTGCTTGTTGTTGCTATTCTTTTGGTTTACATGATTATGGCATCACAGTTTGAATCTATCATATATCCGTTTATGATTATGTTCTCAATGCCACTTTCAATCACAGGTGCTTTGCTTGGTTTGTTTATCTGCGGTCAGTCAATAACCGTTACGGCTTTCATGGGCTTTATCATGCTTGTCGGTATGGTTGTTAACAACGCTATCGTGCTTGTGGATTACACAAATCAGTTGCTTGAAAGGGATAAGAACATTTCCGTTAAGGAGGCACTTGCGGCGGCAGGTCCTGCAAGACTTCGTCCTATCCTTATGACAACACTTACAACAATCATAGGTCTTGTGCCTATGGCAGTAGCTAATAAATCAGGTATGGAAACGCAACAGCCGATGGGTATAGCGGTTATCTTCGGTCTTGCACTTTCAACACTTGTAACACTTGTATTTATACCGGTTCTCTATTCACTTATCAACAGTGTGAAAGATAAGATTAGAGCATTCTACATCAGAATTTCTCACGATGATTTGGATTATGAGGACGAGGGAGATGGAGTTGAATAATATATGAAGAAAAAAATTATTTGTATATCACTTGCTTTAAGTCTTTTAATGACATCAAATGCTTTTGCTTTTGTGCCATCAGGTACAAAACTTACAAGTGCTAAGTCTGTAACGACTGCAACGGTGGAGGGGGAAACTTCCTCCCTCACCATTGAGGATGCACTTGCAAAGGCAGTGGCAAACAGCAGTCGTCTTAAAACACTTGATGAAAACAAGGATTTGGAAAACACGACTTTCAAAAATACTCACACATCACTCACAAATTACGACAGTGATGAGGACGGTGACAGCAAATATCTTGACCTTGCCGTTCAGTATAAAAGACTTGCAACTTCCATAAAGAACTATGATGACAATATGGAGGTTACAAAGCAACAGCTTGAACAGAGCATAAGAGAATATTTTATAGCCATTGTTGAAGCTGAAAATGCCATAGATTTGTATGAACAAAATATGGAAATTCAGGAAAAGTCAATGAAGATTGATGAGGTTAAACTTAAACTCGGTCTTATCAGCCAAAGCGACTATGACAGTGCAAAGAATACTTATAATAACCTTAAGTCAAACAGGGATAGCCTTGAAACAAAACTTTCAACAGCTTATTCAAACCTTAATGTTATTCTCGGCAGTGACACAAAAACAAGATATAACATCAGCTATGACTGCGATTACAC
>CAZUXS010000227.1:0-2950 GCA_964624605.1 uncultured Lachnospiraceae bacterium
ATACTTCTGTCCATAAATGCACCTGGGTCGCCCTCGTCGCCATTACAGACAACATATCTCTCGGTTTCTTTCTGATTTGCAACTGAACGCCACTTTCTGCCTGTTGGGAAGCCACCGCCACCTCTGCCACGGAGTGTGGATTTTTCGACTTCATCGATTATATCGTTGCTTGACATATCAAAAAGAGCCTTTTCAAATGCGGCATATCCGCCGTAGGCTATGTATTCCTCAATTGAATTTGCATCTATGTGACCGCAGTGTTCAAGCACAACTCTGTGTTGTTTTGCATAAAAAGGAATACTTTCCTGCTGAACATAAGCCTTTCCGTCTTTCTTATATACAAGGCGCTCAACTACCTCATTATTCACTATTGTTTTATCGATTATTTCCTCGCAGTCCTCAATATGCACCTTTGTGTAGAGTATTCCCTCGGGTTCAATCCTGACGAGAGGTCCCATTTCACAAAAACCGTGGCAACCGCTTTTTTTAACACCCACTGATTCATCGTGAGGTTCTTTTTGCAGCTCAACCGTGCAATTTATACCTCTTTCTTTCATTATCTCAACAAATTTTGAATATATTTCGGGAGAACCACCGGCAACACAACCGGTGCCGGCACAGACAAGTATCTTTCTTGTCTGCAATTTTTCGGCGGATGAATACGCCTGCCTTAATTCATCGAGCATTTCTCTGTTTGTAACCACTTCACGCATTTGCTTCCGCCTCCCTCAACTGTTTTATAACTTCACTTGCCTTATCCGGTGTCATTGATGGATTAACCTTATCGTTTACTGTCATTGCGGGTGCAAGTCCGCAGGCACCCAAACAACTTACCGTTTCAACGGTAAACATCAAATCATCGGTTGTAATTTTACTTTCACTTAGACCAAGTTCACTTCTCAATCTTTCGAGAATTGGAACAGATTTACGCACATGACAGGCTGTGCCGTCGCAAACTCTTATAACATACTTACCCTTAGGTTCAAGTGAAAAATTTTCATAAAATGTTGCAACGCTGTAAATTTCAGCTTCCGTCGTACCGAGTGCAGATGCTATATGTGAAAACACCTCTCTCGGAAGATAATGATAATGTTCTTGCACATTTTGAAGAATAGCAATGATATTCTTCTGCTGATAACCCTGCTTTTCAAGCACTTCATCAACAATTGTAAAATCAAAATTCTTATCCAATGTCATAACCCACCTTTACTTTTATTTCCGTATACTGACAATATATCACAATCGGTCAATTATAATTATACATTATCTTTAGCAAAAACGCAAGAATATTGTTAAAAATAAGCAAATTTATTGTATAATTTTGAAACAAAAAAAAGAGCGAACCATTTTTAACGGTCCACTCTTTAATCACATTTTTACATTCCAAATAACATCAACATAGTCTAAAGCGATATAAATATTATTAAATACAATAAACACAATTCATTTTATCAATAAAAATCCATATTGCAACAACCGCACCGCTTCACCTTTAGCACAAACATCATTATACTTTTGCGGCATACTTCTTCATATCCTCCTCGGATAAACCAAGTGCCGCTGCCGCCTGTTCAAATGACAATTGCAGATTAGCCATAATCTTCTTTAAATGTTCAATCGTACTTATTTCCCTTTCCTCAATTCTACCTTTTTCTCTGCCCTCATTCAGACCTCTTTCCCATACACCGTCACTAAGATTACACATACCTCTCAACTCCTTTTCCATTTCTACATCCATTTCTATGCCAAAATCCAAATCCATCACTGATTTTTTATCATCGCATCCAACTCTATCCGAAAGTAACACTCTCAGCAATTTCAAAATGCCGCCGTAGTTTTTTCTTGCCTCTTTACTATCCTTATCAAGGCAAACCATAATCACGTTCATTATATCGTAGTTTTTAACTTTTTCTTTTACACTTCCTATTACATTTTCTTCCGCTATCTTATATCTTGTGATTGTATTTTGCACACGTTTCGGGGTATCGGTACACACCCACACCGAATAGACTTTCTTTATATCATCATAATTGTCACCCGAAAACTCGGTTTGATACTGTGCGGATATAAGACGGCAACAGTAATACAAACCTCTTCGTACCAATGAATAATTGGGATAATAATTTCTTTGTGCTTCAATATTTATTATAAGTCTTATATTTTCTCTCGTTCGAGGTAAAACGGCAACAAACTTTATATCGTAGTACACCGCACCCTCATCAAGTGTTTTATCCTCGGTATTCATACCGATTATTTTCTCCGGAGAATTTCGATGCACACCAACTTTTGATATTTCGGGAGTGCCCTCAATGCAGTTTTCCGTAATGTATTTTGCATCGTAGTCCTTAAACTCCTCAACACATTCTTTAAGGATGTGTCCGAGAATCTTTTTGTTGGCAAGCAGGATTTTGCAACTTTCGTCGTAGCTTGCCTTGTACATTGTCAGCTCAATATCCTTTGATATCTGCGTTTCCATCGGCATCTCCTCCTTTGTATAATTCCTATATTAATTTTATACCGTTTAGGATAAAAAGTCAATACTCACTCAATAAAAAAAGTGCCTATTCCCTTAAGAATAAGCACTTTGTCATTATAGATTCTTTTTCAACTTATCAAAGAAAGAGTCTTTTTTCTCACCGTCAAATTCCCTAAGCAAATCTTTCTGCTTTTCTGTTAGCTTTGTCGGTATCACAACCTTAAAGGTAACAATCTGGTCGCCTCTCTGGTTTTGATTTCTTACGTTGAACATACCCTTACCCTTGAATACCGTTTTATCACCCGGCTGTGTACCTGCCTTAAGAGTAAACTTCTCATCGCCGTCCACTGTAGGTATATCAATTTCCGCACCGAGTGCAGCCTGTGTCATTGTGATTGGCATTTCAAGGTGAATTGTAAGACCGTCACGCACAAACTTCTTATGTGGTATAACTCTGATTTCAACATACAAATC
>CAZUXS010000228.1:0-2944 GCA_964624605.1 uncultured Lachnospiraceae bacterium
AAATGTTACAGATATATTAAAAAGCGAAAAACTTGCTTGACAATTATGTACACTTGTAATAAAATATTAATTGTCAAAATTTATTTTTATATATTGTATAAATGGTTTTGGCTTTTTTAACAAGGTATATTTATGAGTATTCCGAAAGAGGGAGATTCCGATGGACCATATTAAAACTATTAAAAGAGCTTTAGCGGTTGGTTCCGTGTTTGTGGTTATGAGCGGCACAAGTGTGTTTGCATCTAACCTCGGCAATGTTAATGCCTCCGCAATAAAACTCAGAGATGCGGCAAGTATGAATTCAAATGTGCTTGGTTCTGTATCTCAAAATCAAATTGTGAGAATCAATGGTAATGACAAGGGTTGGACAAATGTTTCAACCGATACATTGACAAATGTTTACATGGCTGAAAAATATGTGGACGTTGTTCAGACCGATGCAACTTGCATGGCTGATACGGCACACATCAAAAAAACACCGGAAAGTTCAGCAGAGGCACTTGGCACCGTAACAAAGGGCACTGTGCTCGTTTGTACGGGTGTGAATGGTGATTTTTATGCTGTTAAGTACAACGACCAGATAGGTTATATTGCAAAAAGCGTTATGTCAGGCAGTTTGCTTACATCTTTGGGCAAGGAAACAGACGAAAACAACAAACTTTCCGCAGATGATATCAGCAAAAAGGCGGAAGTAGTGCAGACAGTTGCACAACAGACAACTGCAACATCTACTGCAACCGCTATTGAAACAGCGGCGGCAACAGCACAAGCACCTACTATTTCAGCTTGCTTTGAAGAGCTTACATCAGCCATAAATGCACAGGTTGATATTTATGCTATTGTTTCAACAGACAATTCCGCAATACTTATGAGCAAGCCTGCCACAGACAGCAAGGCGATTGCACTTTTAAGAAACGGCTATGCGGTTGATGTGTATTCTTATGAGGACGGCTGGGTTGAGGCAAGTGATGATGACGGCAACAGAGGTTATTTGAGAGCCGATGATATTATACTTATGAACGGCACAAAGCCGGAAAACACAAGTGTAAACTCATCATTAAGCACACAGTCAAGCGAGGGTGCATCAACAGCAATGCAGATTGTAAACTTTTCACAGCAGTGGATTGGCACACCTTATGTTTACGGCGGTACAAGCCTTACAGCAGGTGTTGACTGTTCAGGCTTCACAATGAGTGTGTACAAGCAGTTTGGCGTTAATATCAACAGAACTTCAAGAGACCAGTATTTGCAGGGTACAGCAGTTGCTTATGAAGATTTACAGCCGGGCGACTTGGTATTCTTCAACACAGGCGGCAACACACAGATTTCTCACGTTGGTATGTACATAGGCGACAACAAATACATACATTCAACAGACGGCGGTAATGTAAACGGCGTTACAATAAGCGATATTTCTTCAGCATACGCAAAGAGAACTTATGTCGGTGCAAAGAGAATTTTGCAGTAAAATTAAAAAATAATGAGGTTTTGCGGTTTTAAATGCCGTAAAATCCGATAATAGGGTTTTGAAAAATATCTCTCCGTTGATTTTTAATGAATCAATATGAGAGATATTTTTTATTTGAGTTATTTCATCTTCTTTTTCCTCACTCAAACTCAATAAATGACAAATTGTTTCAAATTGTTTCAAATTGTTACGAAGTTTGCAACAATTTAGGCATCGCCCTACTTTAACACAAACGTTATATATATTATAAGTTTTTAACAAGAATTTACCATCTTTTTCTATATTTCTGCCCTATATAATACCCTAATTATTACGAAAATATTAATCAAATATAAATTAATTGTGTTTTATGAGCATTTTCACTTGACAAAAAAGGGATAATACTGTAAAATAGGTTTGTAACATTTTTGAAACAACTGGAGAACATTTCAGAAATGTTAGCGTAATGCTGTTTGAAAATTGTAAAAAAAATGTATTAAAAGAGAAGTAGAAATTTTTAAGGAGAGCGTTAAAGTATATGAGTTATTTAAACAAGATTAAAAGAATGTTTGCTGTTGGTTTTGCTTGCACTGTTATGAGTTCATCTGCTGTACTTGCAGACGTGGTTATAACAACAGGCAATTCAAACGAAATCATACTTTCAGACCTTGCCGACTTGGGCACAGACGATATGTATGTTGTGACTGTTGGCTATGGTGACGACGAGGAAGTTTCACTCCATGCCGATTCTTATGATGAAGCAAGAGTTTCAAAGACACTTCCCGTAGGTTACAACCTCACTGTTTTAGGTTATGAAAACAGCTGGCTTTATGTGCAGGACGATGAGGGTGATGTGGGTTATATAAGAAGCGACTTTGTTGCTTTCAAAAACGGAGAGAAGCCTGCAAACAAAACATCTTCTTCAGCACTTGCAGATCAGATCGTGGAATATTCAAAGCAGTTCCTTGGCTTGCCTTATGTTTGGGGCGGCACAAGCCTTGTTTCAGGTGCGGATTGTTCAGGCTTTACAATGAGTATATACAAAAACTTTGGTATAACACTCAGCAGAACTTCAAGACAGCAGTACGCAAATAACGGTACTTATGTTGCACTCAGTGATTTACAGCCGGGCGACCTTGTTTTCTTTAACAAGGGTGGCAGTACAGCAATATCTCACGTAGGTATGTACATCGGCGACGGTAAGTACATAAATGAAGTTGATTACGGCATCGGCTGTGCAATTTCAGACCTTTCAAAACCTGTATCAAGAGGCACTTATGTTGGTGCAAAGAGAATAATTCAGTAAAAACAAAAATCAGTGTGCCGGTTTGGTGCACTGATTTTTTGTTATACGTTGAAATTGTTTAACAAATTTGAAGTTCTTGGACCCTTTTTCTATCGCAAAAAGGGCCCAAACCCCCAAAAATGCTCTTATACGAAGATAAAACCTTGGGGCGTTGCCCCAAACCCTACCACCTTTTAAAAAAGGTGGACGAA
>CAZUXS010000229.1:0-2942 GCA_964624605.1 uncultured Lachnospiraceae bacterium
ATACAAATGCTTATGATGAGGTATTCCCTGTTGAAAACGAAGCGGCTTTCAAGCTTGGCAAGGAAATCGCTCATTATGAGGGTATATTGGTTGGTATTTCATCGGGCGCTGCTCTCTATGCTGCAATCGAGCTTGCAAAGAGACCCGAGAATAAGGGCAAGACAATAGTTGCACTTCTTCCGGATACGGGCGACAGATATTATTCAACACCATTATTTACAGAGTAATAAATAAGCGATATAAATAAGCGGCAATCACATTTTGTTTGTGATTGCCGCTTATTCTTTATATGCGAGATTTATTCTCTAAAATCGAGTTTGTTTTATTTATTTTTCAACGGGTAATTCAAAATCAAGGTTGAGTGCTTTTTGAAGTACCATTGAAGCATCATTTGCCGTTATGCCGGAAAATCCGTCAACATCACATTTTTTAAGCCAAGACTCACTCTCATTTCTTGAATCGTTGTTGAGAGAATAATCCAATATTGTTACGGCATCATTGGAATCTAAAATATTGTTTCCATCGGCATCACCATAGAGAATGTCATCGCCCCCAAGATTGCCGAGAGTGCCGTTTTTGATAGTTTCTTCAATGTTATCCTCCGTAGGAGAAAGTGAAAAGCCCTTTGTGAGTGTTTTTCCGTTTACATCCTTTGATGATGTGCCGCTCACGCTCACAACTATTCTGTTTGGATAGTAGCCGTAGGTTTTATAAGCTGTTATTATTTTTTGCGGCCATGTGCCCATCCATGCGTAGCCTGTTCGTCTTTCTTCACTTATTTCACTCAGGTCATAGAATTTTCCGCCGTATTCTTCGCCGTCTTTCGGACGGTCGCTGTAAAATCCTTCACCTGTTTCATAATCGTAGAATCTGTACCAAAGATTGGCTCCGGCTTTGTCATATATATAGGGTTCTGTTTTGTTGTTATATGCTTTGTTTTCAAGTTTGACACTATCAAACCAGTCAATTGCCGCTTTCGCAGCTTTAACCGCATCGGGGTTGTCCTGCTGGTGCATGAGGAATTTGATAACGCCTATACTTTCACTGCCGCTTATGCTTTCAAGTTCGTAAGCTCTTGCGGGGCGTGGCTCATAAGTAACGGGGTCGTGCTGTGCACACCAAGCACTCAATGTGCCGTTACAAACTATTTGTGCCTTTATGAGATAGTCCGTTGCACCGCTTATCATTGTTTCAATTTCACTCTTGCTTTTTTCGCTTACAATGCCCGTATTGAAAGGATATCTTTCGTCCTTTACTTTTTCAAGCATAATGAGCACATTAGCCATGGCATCATCATTGAGTGTTACGTAATCGGAATATGAATTTTTACCACGGCTGGGGTATACCTGTGCAAAACCGCCCGTAGGGTACTGCAAAAGTTTCAAAAATGCAAGTCCCTTTTCAAAACTTTCTTTGTATTTGCTGTCATTTGTCAAGGCGTAGGCGAGGGCGATATCCTCCATTTCGCTGTATGTGGCATCGTTATCTATTGTGCCGCAAGGTGTTCCGTCCGCAGCTGACCAGCCTTTGCCGCCGGATGAAGTGATGTTCTTTTCCTCCTTGCCGTCCCAAGCTCTTGATTTGTGCAAATCGTAAGCCTTGTACCAACCGCCGTTATCAAGCTGCCAAGAAATTTCATTGTCGGCTGTTGTGATTGCCGCCGTTTTTTCAGCATCCGTGAGTGTGGTTTCATCGTCATAGCTGTCCTCAAGAACGTTGTTGTTTATTGTTTCGTTTATGTAGAATACTATAACGGTTTTGCCCTCACCGTTTGTTGTTATTGCATATTTATCATAACTTATTCTGTCAAGCAATGTTGCCTTAAGGTTGTACCAATCTGAGGTATATGCCTTAAGAGTGAGGTTATTTACATCAAAATTTGGGAAATAGCTGCCAAGCGTAACTATAAGGCAGTGTTCACCCAGTGTTTTCACACTTTCGATATCAATTGTGGAGTTTGATGTTGTGCCGTCGTAATTCACATTGTTGCCTGCAATGCCCGCAAGCTTAAGGCCGTTGACATAGTCGGGCGCTATGCTTGCCAAATCCGTTTTTTCGGCTGCAAAAGCCGCTGTTGTGTTAAACAAAAATACAGCAGATAATAAAGCCGATGTTATAAATTTTTTCATTTCGTCATCCCTTTCGCTAGTGTTAAGCAATATTATTACTTAATTTTATTATACCGCATATATTTTTGTTTGTAAATGATTTTTTTTAAAAGCTGCAATATATTTGTAAACTATGTAGGTAATATCAATATTAAAAATTGTTAAATTTATACGTTGACAAGATATAGTGGCTTTGTTATAATAGATAAAATCAAAAGCGTGATATATGGGTGGTGTCTTGAAATTTGTTCTTTTGCATAAATTGCCCAAATACGCCATAGCTCGGTTAGGCAAGAATCGGGATAAGTAAGTTGTATCTTCTTGTTTGCGCCTTTCTTGCTGTGACGAATTTGAGTTTTTTATTCCAAAATCGGATTTAAGACACTTTTTGTTTTTGATGTTTTTGAAAGAAAGAGGTAAGGATGAAGTTATTTAAAAATTTAATTGCACTTGGTATAGGTGTGGCGCTGACTGTAAACACGGCAATGCCGATTTGTATATATGCCGCAGATACCGATAGTGCCACGGATGAAACCATCACCGATACGGTGACGGACGAAGATTTGCCTGATGACGGTGATGCAGCTGAAGAGGTGAGCACGGCTGCAACAATCACGGCAATTAAGGCAAGCGATACGGTGATGTCCTCGGATTATCTGAAAAAATACAGGATAGGCACCGACAAAGAACAAGATGCTTATATTTCAGCCTACAGCAACAACAAGGGCTGTTATTCAACATCATATTTGAAATATGCTTTTGACGGAAACTGGTCAACACATTGGGAAACAGGTAACGGAAATGTGCTTAACTATGTTGACGTAACATTTAACA
>CAZUXS010000230.1:0-2914 GCA_964624605.1 uncultured Lachnospiraceae bacterium
TTTCAGAATAATTCAAGGAGGTGAAATTTGAAATGGTAAAGATCAGATTAAACAGATTAGGTGCTAAGAAGGCTCCTTTCTATAGAATCGTTGTTGCTGACGCAAGAACACCTAGAAACGGTAAGGCTATCGCTGAAATCGGTTACTATGACCCAACTAAGACTCCTTCTGTATTGAAGGTTGACGTTGAGGAAGCAAAGAAGTGGATTAGCAACGGTGCACAGCCAACAGATACTGTAAAGGCTTTATTAAAGAAGGCCGGTGCTATCGAAGCATAATTTTTTGAATGATTGTTTTTATTCGTATTAGCCTGTTTGGCGCAGGAGGAATTACATGAAAGAATTGTTGGAGATTTTTGCTAAAAATCTTGTTGACAAGCCTGAAAAGGTTGTTGTTACCGAGACTGTGGAAGAGGACGTTTTAGTCCTTCAACTTACGGTGGATGCTGATGATATCGGCAAGGTGATAGGCAAACAGGGAAGGATTGCCAAAGCAATCCGTACCTTTATAAAGTCTGCCTCAGGCCGTGAGGACAAGAAGGTAGTTGTAAAGATTATGTAATTTTAAAAAAGGGCTGTCGCTTTTATTATGCGGCAGCTTTTTTCAATAAGGAGAATTTGACTATGGCTGATGAAAGATATTTTGTTGTGGGTGAAATTGTAAATACGCAGGGAATAAAGGGTGAGGTGAGAGTTATACCTCATACCGATGATATAACCCGTTTCGAAATTTTAGATACTGTATTGGTGGATAAAAAGGGTAAACTTGAAGAATATGAGATTGAAAATGTACGCTATCATAAGCAGTTTGTTTTGCTTAAGTTTAAGGGCGTTGATGATATGACAACAGCGGAAAGATTGAAAACTTTTAAGCTTAAAGTGCCTGAATCAAAGGCTCTTCCGCTTGAAGAAGGTCAGTATTATTTAAGAGATTTATATGACCTGAATGTTATCGATGAGGACGGCAATGAGATAGGTATACTTAACGACATTCTTTTCACGGGTGCAAATGATGTTTATATAGTAAAGCCTAAGATGGGCAAGGATATATATTTGCCTGCCATAAAAAGCTGTATATTGAATGTAAATCTTGAAGAGGGTACTATGACAGTGCATATTCCGGAGGGCTTGCTGTAATGAATTTTTACGTACTTACTCTGTTCCCCGAAATGATAGAGAGCGGACTTAATCACAGTATGATAAAAAGGGCGGCGGATAACGGAATAATAAGTATAAACGCCGTTGACATAAGAGATTTTGCAAAAAACAAGCACAGACACGTTGATGATTATCCCTACGGCGGCGGTGCCGGAATGGTTATGCAGCCTCAACCGATATATGATGCCTATATGAGCATAAAGGAAAAGGTGAGTGAGGGCTGCCCTGTTATATATATGACACCGCAGGGCAAGCCCTACAATCAAAAAAAGGCTGTGGAGCTTTCAAAAAACAAGGATATTATTCTTTTGTGCGGACATTATGAGGGTGTTGACGAAAGATTGATTGAAGAGATTGTGACAGATGAGATATCTATGGGCGATTTTGTGCTCACAGGTGGAGAGCTTGCAGCAATGACGGTTATTGATTCCGTATCAAGGCTTATACCGGGTGTGCTCAACAAAGAAGAAAGCTTTATGGACGAGAGTTTTTCAAATAATCTTTTGGAATATCCGCAGTATACTCGCCCCGAAGAATTTATGGGCAGACGTGTGCCCGATATACTTCTCAGCGGACATCACAAGAATATCGATATATGGAGAAAACAAAAATCCATAGAAAGAACACTCGCAAAACGCCCCGAGCTTTTGGAGGGTGCTGAGCTTGATGAAAAAGAAATGCAATATTTGAATAAATTACGTGAAGAAAAATAGTTTTTAGGTTATATGACCGTGTGTATTTTTGTTATTTTAAGTATGACAAAAACAATATACGGTCTTTTTTGTGTGCCGCAGCAAAAATATTTATAATAATTTTAATAAAAATGTTGATTATTGGAGCAAAATTTGATATGATAAAGAGTGTTGCTATTTGTAATAAACACATAGTATGTACAATTTTAAATATAAAGTGAGGTAATAAAATGAGCACGCTGGATTCAATTGATTTAATTTACGAAGGAAAGGCAAAGAAAGTCTACACAACAGAGGACCCAACTCTTTGTATTTTTGAATACAAGGATGATGCCACAGCTTTCAACGGTAAGAAAAAAGGTTCATTTGAGGGTAAGGGTATAATCAACAATCAAATGGCTAACTATATTTTCCGTTTGCTTGAAAAAGATGGAATCAAAACACATCTTGTTGAGGAACTTACAGAGAGAAAGACACTTGTGAAGAAGGTTGATATTATTCCGCTTGAGGTTATCGTAAGAAATATTGCGGCAGGCTCATTTTCCGCACACTACGGTGTTGAGGAAGGTACTCCTTTTAAAGCACCTACACTTGAGTTCAGCTACAAGAATGATGAACTCAATGACCCTCTTATAAATGACTATCAGGCAATTGCCCTCGGCATAACAACAAGAGAGGAAATTGATACAATTACCGAAATAGCTTTCAAAGTAAATGAAAGTCTTAAGAAGATATTTATAAACATAGGTATAAAGCTTGTTGACTTCAAAATAGAGCTTGGTAAGACAGCTGACGGAGAAATCGTGCTTGCCGATGAGATAAGCCCCGATACTTGCCGTCTTTGGGATGCGGAAACAAACAAGAAACTTGATAAAGACCGTTTCAGAAGAGATTTGGGTGAGTTTGGTGACGTATACAGAGAAGTTTGGGCAAGACTTACCGATTTTTACGGCAAGAATTGATAAATTTTCAAATTTTAGCGTCATAATTAACTAGGTGTTTCTTTGAACACACAAGGAGGATAAATAATGGCTACACTTCATGAAGAATGTGGCGTGTTTGGTA
>CAZUXS010000231.1:0-2870 GCA_964624605.1 uncultured Lachnospiraceae bacterium
AACACGCCTGTTATATAATCCAGAACCGTTAATGTAACCATAGCTTTCAATAACATGTCCCAGCCACCGAATATTGATGCAAGCAAACCCCCAATCACTGCCGCCGAAATACTGTAAATATTAAAAAGTTTCTCCATTGATATCACCTCCTTTTGTATTTCCTTATGTATTTATTTTACAATAGATTATATGACATTTACTGCCAAATGTTTACAAATTTTCAGACAATAAAAAACATCCCGAATATGCCTACAAACACATTCGGGATGTCTTTTCAAAATAATAACAGGGGCTAAATCAAAAAGCAAAACACGCACAAAACTTTCCGATTAAAACAATACACCATGTTTCGCTATAAATATCAAATTACTCTCTATTCGGTGTTTATTATAATACCTACGGTCAAATATTTCAATATGTATTATACACAAGACTTAGTTTTGTACACTTTTAACATCCCCTGTTTTTTTAACGCCCCTTTGGTTTACCCCCCTATACAATTTCCACAAATTTAATATTCAAAATCAAACTATGAACCAAGTTCGCACCTAATACACTTTAAATTTGAACAAAGTGTGAACTCGGTTCATATATGTTAAATTTGCACAAAAAAACGGCTTGCTTTATGCAAACCGCTCTTTGTATATATGTTTTATTCCGAAAACTCACCGAATTTCCTGAATCTCTGATATCTCTCTTCAAGAAGTGTTTCCGTATCCTTTTCTTTAAGTATACGCACTTCTATCTCTAACTTTGTTTTAAGCAGATTAGCTGTGAATGTAAAGTCCTTGTCAGCACCGCCCGGCACTTCCTTTATAACCTTTTCAATCACACCGAGTTCAAGCAAGTCAGCCGCCGTAATCTTCATTACATCAGCCGCCTCTTTGGCACGTTTAGCATCCTTCCATAATATACTTGCAAAGCCCTCCGGACTAAGCACAGCATACACGGAGTTTTCAAGCATCCACACTCTATCCGCAACAGCAAGACCGAGTGCACCGCCGCTACCGCCTTCGCCTATAATAATGGAGATGATAGGTACTTTTAAATCAGCCATTTCCATAAGGTTTCTGGCTATAGCCTCGCCTTGACCACGCTCTTCCGCACCTACACCGCAGTATGCACCACTTGTGTTAATGAAACAGATAATAGGTCTGCCGAACTTCTCCGCCTGATACATCAAACGTAATGCCTTTCTGTAACCCTCGGGGTGTGCATTACCGAAGTTCCTGTCTATATTCTCTTCCATCGTCTTGCCTTTTTGTATACCTATTACAGTAACAGGTATATCATCAAGCCACGCAATACCGCCCACAACAGCCTTATCATCCCTAAACTGTCTGTCACCGTGAAGCTCTATAAAGCCTTTGAATATATGGTTAATATAATCAAGAGCCGTTGGTCTGGTAATCTTTCTTGCTATCTTTACATTATCAAAAGCCTTAGCCATCGTATTCAACCTCCCTTGCGTGCATCTTAAGAAGCTCGCCTAATACCTGTGGGAGCATTTCTCTATCCACTATCTTATCCACAAAACCATGCTCCAACTGGAACTCAGCTGTCTGGAAATCATCGGGGAGTTTTTGCTTGATTGTACCCTCTATAACTCGTCTGCCTGCAAAGCCGATGAGTGTACGTGGCTCGGAAAGTATTATATCCCCAAGCATAGCAAAACTAGCTGACACACCGCCTGTTGTAGGGTCGGTAAGCACTGTTATATATAATAAGCCGGCATTTGAATGCTTCTTAACAGCCGCACTTGTCTTAGCCATCTGCATAAGTGATACTATACCCTCCTGCATTCTGGCACCACCTGAACAAGTAAACGCAATAACAGGGAGTTTATGCTCTGTTGCATACTCAAAAGCCCTTGTTATCTTCTCGCCGACAACAGAACCCATAGAGCCCATCATGAACCCGCTGTCCATAACAGCAAGCACAGTCGGCTGACCGCCTATTGTGCAAACACCGGTTCTAACAGCGTCCTTTAAGCCCGTTTTCTCCTGCAAACCCTTTATCTTCACCTCATAATCAGGGAAGTTAAGCGGGTTTTTAGCCTCCATATTAACATCAAATTCCTTGAAACTGTCCTCGTCCGCTATTATACGCACTCTCTCTTTTGAGTTAAGACGGAACAGCTTAGCACACTTAGGACAAATCTTAAGCCTGCCCAGTGCTTTTTTATCTATCAGATTACCACAACCGCCACACTTAACAAAACCGGCAGGTATCTCTTCTTTCTTCTTATTATTCTCTTCTTCCTTTGGAGCACTCTCTTTCTGCGGAACAGTGTTCTTTATCTCACTTATCCTGTTCTTAAGCCCCTCCAATGAAGGTGTTTTAAATATAGCCATTATCATTATCCTCTTTTTTTTAAAACCGTGGGGCTTTGCCCCACACCCCACAAGCCTTTAAAAAGGAAAAGCACTTTTGCCTACGGCAAAAGCAAGCCTACGGCTTGCCGACCATTTTGTCGGTGCGTACTTGACCTAAACTTTTACTTCCGAAAAGCTAACGCTTTTCGGGGAGAGAGCATTACACCCCAAACCTCACCTGCGGCGATAGTCGCACATAAAAGTTTTTGCTCCGCTTTTTTCAAAAAGCGGATAGGGTATGGGGCAACGCCCCATGCTTCTCCAAGAGCATTTTTTTGGAAGTTTGAAACCTTTTTTGCGATAGAAAAAAGGTTTCAAAAAAATCATATCTAATCACTATTCAATAGCCACTAAACCGCCATTTCGGTTCATCGGTTCATTTACCCAATCATAAAAGTAAACTCGCCCTCGGCTACCTTTTTATCATCAACATAGGCAGTGCCCTTACCGATACCTGCCACCTTTTTGAGCTTTATAATTTCCACCTCAAAGCGG
>CAZUXS010000232.1:0-2854 GCA_964624605.1 uncultured Lachnospiraceae bacterium
AAATACTTCAAGGTTTCGGAATGAATATAATCGCCTACGACCCCTACCCCAACAAGACTTTAAGCATAAACTATGTTTCACTTGACGAGCTTTTGAAGTGTTCCGATGTAATAAGTCTGCACTGCCCGCTCACAAAAGAAAACTACCATCTTATATGCAGTGCCGGCATAGAAAAAATGAAAAACGGAGTATTTATAATAAACACATCAAGAGGTGCGCTTATAGATACCGATGATTTGCTTGAAGCGATAAAGGCGGGGAATAAAATCGGCGGAGTCGGCCTTGATGTATACGAGGAAGAAGAAGGAATATTCTACGAGGATTTATCCGATGAAGGCATAAGGGACGATAACCTTGCAAGGCTTGTCACCTTTCCCAACGTAATCATAACTTCACATCAAGGCTATTTTACAAAAGAAGCTATGAAAGCCATTGCCCTAACCACACTTGAAAACCTTAAAATGTTTGAAAACAATGAAAAACTTTTGAACGAAGTCACCGAAAAATAAAACAAGGGACTGCCTCGACACTATACAAGGCAGTCCCTTTTATACTCATTTTACTTCAAGCTTGCTATATAAGTCTCACAAGCGGTTTTCAATGCTTCTTTTGCATCGTTGAGATCTCTTTGATTTTTTTCGTAATCCTGCTGGAATTTTCTATATGCATTCATAGAACCAAGTGATCTGTCGCCCTTCTTTGTACTCTGCTTCAAGTTTTCACCGCTGTATGATGCAGTTGATGCACTCTTTATGTAGCCGGCAGCTTTTTTTGCAAGTTCGTAATAATTATTGAATGCTGTCTGTACATTTTTTTGTTCATCCTTTATTGTAGTTTCTTTCAACTCTGTATCCGTATCCGTGATATACTCTTGAATTCTGTCTGAATATGGCACAATGACATTTGAATTATTTACGTAGCTTCTCACTGCTACCTTATATCCTTCGTCAAGCTTTGCATCAAGTGTGTCGGCAATTTCAAGCAACTTTGTGGGATAAGCTGTATAATCATAATTTTTATCTGCTTCCACTGCCTCCTCAGCTGCCTTTGCCGCAGCTCTTGCATCTTCAAGCGCTTTCTTTTCTTCGGCTTGTTGTTTTTTCTCGGCTTCTTGTTCACTCTTCGCCTTGCTTGCCGCGTCACGTTCTTCTTTTTCTTTCTTTGCTGCTTCTTCCGCAATCTTTGACTTTGTCTTTATATCTATGGTCTTTGTTTCCGCATCCCAATCCGTACTGCCACCTGTAACTTCCGTGACAGCTCTTAACGGAAGCATAAGTCTGTCATTTATATTTTTTGTGCTGACACCCATATCAACTTCGGTTCCGTTTGACTTAACAACACTGCTGCCATCGGTCACAACTATAACATCACCACTCTTGTTTGCTGTGAGTATTGCTTGACGATTATCGGCATCCCACACAACATTGTAACCCATTTTTTCAAATACACCTCTTAACGGCACAAATGTTGTTCCGTCATCATTGTAAGGCTCTGTTCCCTCTTCAAAATCAACCTCTTTGTCATCAACTTTAATAGTCAATCCCGAAGCATAAGCCTGCACCGCAAATACAGCCGCAAGTAACGTACCTAAAAGTAATGCCTTTTTCATTTTTATTTCCCCCTTTTAAATATAATAAAAATTTATCTGAACTCAACCTCGTGAGGATATAATTCTTTTTTATCCTTCACAATCGCAGTACCCACACCGAAAACAGTGAAAAACTCAAGCAATATGCTATGAGGTATCGTACCATCCACAATATGCACTCTGTGCACACCGTTTTCAGCCGCATCTATGCTGCATTTGAGTTTATATACCATATCGTCATCTATTCTACCCTCTTCTATAAGCTCCCTTGCATCCTGTGTGCTTATCATTGCGGATGGCACTCTCACCTTTCTGCCGTCAAGCACATCCTGTCTTGCGAGGAAAAGGAGCTTTTCAGCTTTAAGCGCCTTTGCAAGCTCGCAAGCCACATCATCGGCAATGAGGTTGTAGCTTTCAAAATTTTCACCCACACCATCTGAGGCAACCACGGGAATACAATCATTGGCAAGAAGATTTTCAATTAGAGTTGTGTCAACATTTGTTATCTCACCGAGATAGCCGTATTTTACGCCGTCTATAACTCTTTCTTTTGCACGTATCATACTGTTATCCTTACCACAAACACCCACGGCCTTAACACCCAATTTTTCGATATTTTGCACAAGCTGTTTATTTGTCTTGCCCAGAACCATTTCAACAATTTCAATTGCATCCTTGTCTGTAACACGGTTTCTGTTTATAAACTCAACGTTCTTTCCGGTGAGTTCAAGCCAATGTGTTATCTCGTCACTGCCACTGTGCACTATTATAGGCTGCATACCTATGAGTTTAAGCCACACAATATCATCAAGCACACTCTGTGCCGCTTCACTGTCGGACATAACACTGCTGCCGTATTTTATAACCACTCTTTTATTGTGGAAATCCCTTATGTATGGCAATGCCTCCGTAAGTATCTGTGCTTTTTCAACTACTTTTTTTATACTGTTTTCTCTGTTTTTATCCATTTCATTCATCTTCCTTTTTTAAGGCAATAAATAGCCCTTTTCAACCGCATCATCTATCACAGCCATGATAAACTTCACAATTTCGGGGTCTGCCTCCTTGGTAGCTCTGTGACATCTTTCAACAACTTGTGCCTTATGCACTCCGTTTTTCAACCACATCCTACCCTCTGTTATATAATTTAACATAATCGGTTGCAATCTGTCAAGAGTATTTGCAAATTTTGCACAAGGAGTTTCACAATTTTCAAATTCAAGCCATAGATTTTTGATATAATCTCCCTGTTCACTCGGCAAAATC
>CAZUXS010000233.1:0-2824 GCA_964624605.1 uncultured Lachnospiraceae bacterium
CCGTCATTTCTTTTATATACAACGTCGATTTCGTCTGTTTCGGCATTGCGGAAAACAAAGAAATTGAAGCCGAGCATTTCCATTTGCATAACAGCTTCTTCCGCATCCATAGGCTTTGCGTTGAAACGCTTATTTTTCACGATCTTAATGCCGTCGTCGCTGTATTCGTCATCGGAGAGGGCAACCATATTAAGCTCTTCCGCAAACTTCGGACTTCTTTGAGATTTGTCTTTAAGGCGGTTTTTATATTTAACCATCTGACCTTCAAGTATATCCACAACTTCGTCCATGGCTACCATAAGGTCACTGCTGAGAACCTCCGCCTTCAAAAGCCTGCCCGTTGGAAGTTTTATTGTAACATCAGCTTTCTTTGATGTTTCTCCTTTAGAATTTTTAATTTCGTCAAGTTTAACGGTTGCTTCCGCTTCTTCCGGAATAAGACGCACTATTCTGTCAAGCTTTGCAATAATCTTGTTTTGGAAGTTTTCGGTAATGTCAACATTTTTACCTGTAAATGAATAACGCATAATACCACTCCTTTGCTAATGCGCTGACCATCGTCAACACATTTTCATTATAGTCTTAATATTCTGCATTTTATTTCAAAATCCTTTTAAAAAAACAAAAAACTTTCGTGAACAAATCCACAAAAGTTTTTTGAAAAATTAGTCTATTTTTACCATATTAATTTGCAGTCACAGCAGGAGCAAATGTTGCCTCGTCGTGCAAATCCTTATCCGGGATATCGGCACCGTAGCCGTCGGAATCTTTATCGGGCTTTGAATGGTCTGATAATATAAGTTTTAACAATACCGGTGTGATAAGTGTTGTTACGATAACCACAACGATGATTGCAGGGAAAAGGGAGTTATCGATAAGTCCGTACTTTGCACCCTTACCTGCAACGATGAGGGCAACTTCACCTCTTGAAACCATACCTACACCGATTGAAAGTGCTTCTTTGTTGTTGAATTTGCAAATCTTTGCACCCAAGCCACAACCTATAATCTTTGTTATTATAGCAATTGCAAGAAGTGCAATTGTGAATACAACAAGCTTTGAATTAAAGCCCGCAAATGATGTTTCTATACCTACACTTGCAAAGAAAACGGGTGAGAAGAACATATAGCTCATTATTGTAAACTTTCTGTCTACGTAATCTCTTATACCGAGGTTACAAAGTATAACACCTGCGAAGTATGCACCTGTGATATCCGCTACACCGAAAACTTCTTCTGATAAGAAAGCAAGTAAGAGGCAAAATGCAAGTGAATAAATTGCAAATCTTCTCTTCTTTGAAAGGTGCTTTTTGAGTCTGAGCAAAAAGTGTACGATGATTGCAGTTGCTGCAATGAATACGAAGAACAATGCAATCTTGCCGAGTACAAGTGCAGGGTTTACACTCTCGTCCGTCATACTTGTGATGAGTGTAAGCACGATGATACCGAGGATATCATCAATTACGGCAGCACCGAGAACAGTTGTGCCCATTCTGCCCTGAAGCTTACCCATTTCTCTCAATGTTTCAACCGTTATACTAACGGAGGTTGCCGTAAGAGTAACACCTATGAATACACCCTTAAGCACGTTCATTGCATCGGATGGGTCGTTGTAGAAAAGCTTATAGCAGAAATAACCGCCTATAAGAGGAACAATAACACCGATTGAGGCGATAAGCAGTGAAGCAACACCGTTTTTCTTAAGTTCTGTCAAGTCTGTTTCAAGACCTGCAAGGAACATAAGAAGAATTACACCTATTTCGGATGTCTTTTTAAGGAAATCGGAAATTTCAACAATGTGAGTTGCCGGTCCGAGAATAAGACCTGCAATAAGCGCGCCCACAACAGCAGGCATGTGAATTTTTTGTGATGCCAAACCGAAAATCTTTGTCGAAAGCAATATACAGGCTATGGCAAATAAAAAAGTATAATCTTCCATAATAACACTCCGTTTCTTGATTAAATTTTCTATACTTTTTTTCAAAAAAACAAACCACAGCCGCAGTCGCCGCCATGGTTTACACACGATAGTGTATAGCGCACACCCTATCGTGTTGACTAAAACCATTGTACCACTTTTTGAAAAAAAATCAATGTTTTTTATTGACGAAATTTTTTCGGGTACTTTGGTGGAAATTTATACAATTTTGAAATTTGGCAATAAAATAATGTGCATTGTTTTTAAACTACAAAAAAATAATGCACAAAAATGCTGTCGAAATTAAATTGTAAATTATAAAACAGGTGCAGAAACAGCCTGCACCTGTTAATGTGAAAATTATACAAAATTATTTTGTAAACATAGACTTAAATCTAGCCATAGCTTCTTCGGTATTGGCTTTATTATTGAATGATGTAAGTCTGAACCAGTTTGTGCCGTTCTTGCCGAAGCCCTCGCCGGGTGTACCTACAACCTGAATTTCATTGAGCATTTTATCGAACATATCCCAGCTGTTCATGCCGTTAGGGCACTCGAACCAGATATAAGGTGAATTGATACCACCGAAGTATCTTATGCCAAGCTCGTCCATAGTGTCGGAAATGATTTTTGCATTTACCTTGTATGTATCAATCATAGCCTTGGCCTCATTCATACCTTCAACTGTGAATACAGCGGCAGCACCTCTCTGTATGATGTATGGAACACCGTTGAACTTTGTTGTCTGACGTCTGTTCCACATTTTGTTAAGGCTCATTTCAGTACCGTTTGAGGCTGTTGTTGTGATTGCCTTTGGCACTACCGTATAACCGCAACGTGTGCCTGTGAAGCCTGCTGTCTTTGAAAGTGAGCAGAACTCAACACAGCAATCCTTTGCACCGTCAAC
>CAZUXS010000234.1:0-2777 GCA_964624605.1 uncultured Lachnospiraceae bacterium
GTCTTTAGAGTGATTAATAGGTAGGAAAGGAGTGGTTTTATGCGTAAAATCAGCAGAATAGAGCCGAGAATACCTACAGTTCCGCAGAAAATCAAAGTTGCGGCTTACGCAAGGGTGTCGAGAGAGTCGGAGCGAATGGAGCATTCAATATCGGCACAAATAAGCTATTACAGCGACTTGATACAAAAAAATCCCGAATGGGAGTATGCCGGAGTGTATGCCGATTATGGCATCAGTGGAACGGGAATTGCAAAGAGAACAGAATTTAAAAGGCTTATTGAAGATTGTGAAACAGGCAAAATTCAAATTGTGCTTGTAAAGTCAATAAGCCGATTTGCAAGAAACACCGTAGACTTGCTTAATACAGTAAGGCATTTAAAAGACTTAGGCATTGAGGTACGATTTGAAAGAGAAAATATAAGTTCCATGTCTTCTGACGGAGAACTTATGCTGTCTATATTGGCAAGTTTTTCGGAAGAAGAAAGTAAATCGACTTCAAACAACATTAAATGGGCAATCCGCAAGAAATTTCAACAAGGTAAGACTTGGCATTCAGCCGCATTCGGTTATCGTTGGAACGGCGAAACATTCATAATTGATGAGGAAGAAGCAAAGGCGGTCAGGGTAATCTTTGAAAATTTTATAAAAGGTATTTCTATGACTGAAACATCAAAATGGCTTAAAGAAAACGGTTATAGAGTAAATTCAAAATCATTTGTACATCACGCTTTGAAAAATGAGGTTTATGTGGGTGATGTAAGGTTGCAAAAATACTTTACGGTTGATGTACTTTCACATAAATTTATTAAAAATGAAGGACAGCTTCCGCAGTATTATATAAAAAATAATCATCAGCCCATTATTGACAGAGAAACATTTGATAAGGTTCAAGCTATGATAAAAGAAAGCTATGAATTTAATCCCATTGCACATAAGATGGTGAAACCAAGTTGCTTTTCGGAAAAAATAAAATGCGGCAAGTGCGGTCAAAACTATATCAAGGCAATGACAAAAACAAATTCGATTGACGGTTTAGCCGAGAGTTGGGTATGTGCAGGCAAACACAAATGGCATAAGAGCTTTTGCGATGCCAAAGGTATAGTGGGAAGCAGATTGAGAAGTTGCTGCTGTGAGGTGCTTGGTATTGAGGATTTTGACGAGATTTTGTTTTCAAAACAAATTGAAAAAATAGTTACAACAGATACCGATATTTTGGAATTTTATTTTTATGACGGTACGATGAAAACTTCAAGAATTCATTACTTTTCAAAAGATGAGAAAAAATATACCGACCCGCACAGTAGATTTTTCGGTTACCGATGGAGTAAAAACGGCTATCAGATAGTTAATAATGAAGCAGAAGCGGTTAAGCTGATGTATAAGTATTATGCTGACGGATGGAGTATCGGAGCTATTTCAAAACAGCTTGAAGAAATGGGGTATAAGACTGTAAGAGGCAAGTTATCAAGAAGTACGATTGCTCGTATATTAGACAGTGAATTGTACATTGGAAACAGATTCCTGAGAGGTCAGTTTACAGCGGACGGCAAAGACCTGCTTATAGAAAACGACCATGAAATCATAATCGATATTGACTTAAATGAAAAAGTGAAAAAACGCAGAGTTATAGAACTTGAAAAAATAAAAAGGAAGTGTAAAAAATGAGAAGCGTAACGGTAATACCCGCAACAATCAGCAGATACACATCAACGGCTATAAACAGTGTGACAAAGCGTAGAGTTGCGGCTTATGCCCGTGTTAGTACAGAGCAAGAGGAACAGCAAAGTTCGTACGAGGCACAGGTTGATTATTATACCAATTATATAAAAGGAAGAGAGGATTGGGAGTTCGCAGGCATATATTCCGATGAGGGTGTGACGGGTACTTCTACAACTCGCCGAGAGGGTTTCAAGCAGATGGTTAATGATGCACTTTCGGGGTGCATAGACTTGATAATCACAAAGAGTGTATCGAGGTTCGCAAGAAACACGGTAGACAGCCTTACAACCATAAGGCAACTAAAGGAAAAAGGCGTTGAGGTGTATTTCGAGAAAGAGAATATTTGGACTTTTGACCCTAAAGTTGAAATTTTACTCACCATAATTTCCAGTTTATCGCAAGAAGAAAGCCGTTCTATTTCCGAGAATGTTCTATGGGGATTAAGAAAGAAAATGTCAGACGGCAAGTTTAGTATGGCTTACAGTTCTTTTTTAGGATATGATAAAGGCGAAGATGGAACGCTTGTGGTGAATGAGGAGCAAGCGGTTGTTGTAAGAAGAATTTACAGGCTTTATCTTGAGGGGCTGACAACGCACACAATAGCAAAAAAACTTACCGCAGAGGGAATAAAATCGCCTATGGGAAAGGATAAATGGAGTCAAAGCACGGTTTTAAGCATACTTTCAAATGAAAAATATAAGGGTGATGCCTTGCTTCAGAAAACTTACACCGAGGATTTCCTTTCAAAGAAAATTAAATTCAATGACGGAAAAGTACCTCAATACTATGTTGAAAACAGCCACGAGGGTATAGTTTCCCCCGAAGTTTTCGAGATGGTACAGAAAGAAAAGGAAAAGCGAAGAAGGTGCAAACATAGGTACAGCGGAGTTGACATCTTCTCGTCAAAAATAAAATGCGGTGATTGCGGCAATTATTACGGGGCAAAAGTATGGCACTCCAACAGCAAATACCGCAGAGTGGTATATCAATGTAACAGCAAATTTAAAGAAAAGTGCGGAACACCTCATTTTTACGAAGAAGAAATCAAATCAATGTTT
>CAZUXS010000235.1:0-2757 GCA_964624605.1 uncultured Lachnospiraceae bacterium
GCGCAGCATTGGTAGTGCTGAGGTCACGGGTCCGACTCCCGTTATCAGCTTTATATAATATCCTTTGTTTAAAGGTGTTTCAAGATGGTTTTTGCAAGTTAAAAAGTTGCACAAATCATCTATTTTTTTGCTTTTAGCTACTATTTAACTACTGTTTGGAAAAAAGACCGCTAAATTGAAATTTCAATAAAAAATATTGATTTTCTTTGTAAAATGGTATATAATATAGTTAGGCGAGAGATTGCCGTTTTAAGTGCATTGCTACTTTGAGTGCAAACCTTTAATTTAAGAGCTTCACTGCTTTGAGTGTGAACCATTAATTTTTTTTTAGAGAGATAAGCAATTATCTCTCTTTTTGTTAGATTGCGGAGGATAAAATGGACTTTTACCGAATAGACGAAGATTATATTAAATATCTGCAAGCTTATGAAAAAGAGCATAGAGGATTTACAAAAGTACCTAATATTAAATATACAGACCGCAATAAATTTGCCTTTGGTGCGGTTATGCAGATTAATGGCATAAATTATTATGTTGCATTATCTTCTTTCAATAAAAAACAGGAAGCAAATATTTTGATACGCATACAGGGTGATGAAAGAGAAATTAAAGGCTCATTAAGGTTTAATTATATGTTACCGGTTCCGGAAGAACGGCTTGAAAGATTAATAATCAAAAATATTGCAGATGTTAAATATAGAACGCTTTTAAATAAAGAGTACCGTTTTTGTATTGATAATGCAGAAAAGATACAAAAGAAAGCAGACAAAATATATAATATGGTTATAACAAAGCGTAAACAGATTTTGACCGATAATAGCTGTGATTTTGAAATCCTTGAAAAAGGTTATAAAGAGTACATAGAAAAGTATATTGATATAAATTAAAAGATGAATCGGAAAATGTATGTCGTTTTGGGTGTTTTTCAATATATGAGGAAAGTACGGAATGTGCTTATCGAGTTTATATACATAAAAAGGAGTGCTTTTGTATTGCACTCCTTTTTAAATAATCAACATAATCTACTCCAAATTCTCCCCAAAAGTCAACTTCATATTTTTCATCATTTCACTTTCTTCTATAATATAGAAGAAATAATCCACGTTAAAAGTGCAGGTGAAGCAATCGTCGGATTTTTTTGTGTCTATGTTCAGTGTTTTTATTGGGTCGCCCTCCAGTGTGATATATTCAAGGGCTAGGGTTAGGCGATGGATTACGTCATTGGTTACGTATCTTTTATTTTCTTCGTCGGCGAAGAAGTCCACCTGTATTTTGTTTGTGCTTTTGTAGCGTCTGCCCAGAAATCTTTCATTTTTACTTTCTATACATTTTACGGAAAAAGCGGGGCGTGTGAATTTTTGCGGCACTTTTTCTGTATATATTTTAAAATCGTTGCAAAATTCGTTGTATATTGCGTTGCTTACCGCAGCTGTAACATTGTTTAGCATCAGTTGTATTCCTCCTCACTTTCGACAAGTATTTCTTGATGGTTTTTATACATACAGCCTCTTCCGCTGTTTTTGAAATACAGAGTTTTATCGCCCTCGGTTACTTCAAACACCGAGCCGGGTGGCACGTTGGTATCGGGTGGCAGAAAAATTTTTACGTATTGTTTGGCGCTCACATTGTCATCACTTGATGAGTTTATTTTAAGTGAGCCTTGAAAAAGTCCCGTGGTATAAGAAATTCTGCATTTTATTTGGCTGTATGCAAGTTCTTTTTTTAATGAAGTGACACCTGTTGTTTCGTCTGTTTCTTCATTATATATGTAAATATTGCAAAATCTGTCATAAAGTGACTCTATAATTTTTTGCGTGTTCATGTTCTCATCTCCTCTTTTTTAATATAACTCAAATTAAGTGACATTTACTGCCAAAGTTGAATAGTATACTTAAGAGGTGATGTTATGTTATTGATTTTAACCGCCGCTGTTGTCAGCTTTGATATATTTGCGGTGGGAGTTTCCTACGGATTGAGCGGAATAGAATTTCCGCCGAAATCTATTTTTGTGATGAATTTCACGGCTTTTGTGATTATCCTTGCGGCTACGCTTGCGGGAAAGTTTACGGGAATGGTGCTGGACGGCACTTGGTGTGAGCTTTTATCGGGGTTAATGATAACGGGGCTTGGAATATGGATGATAGTGCAGGGGTGCAGGGGAGAGAAAGAAGAAAACTTACCTTGTGAGATAATCACAAATCCGTCGGCAGGTGATATAGACAAATCCAAAACCATAGAATCATTTGAAGCGTTCGTAATCGGTGTTGCGGTTTCGATTGATGCAACCGTGGTTTGCTTCGGAGTTTCGGCGCAGGGGAAAAACAACGGCTTTGTTTTTCCGCTCATTGTGCTTGCGATACAGATTATTTTTGCAATTTCCGGATTGATAGTCGGCAAAAAAATCGGAAAAAATTTAAAAATAAATTCCAAAAAGGTCGCTTTTGTGTCCGGAGGGATAATTATAATGCTAGGTTTTCACGGGCTTTGCGGGCTTTTTTGAAAGTTTTGAAAAAAATTTTAAAAAAATTGAAAAAAAGTGTTGACAAGAGTGTAATCTTATGTTATTATAATTGAGCACGGTTGAGGAACGGCAAAACAAAAAAGCCTTGAAACGCCGTGAACGTCGATGTTTCGACGGTTTTATATGAACCTTGAAAACTGAATATTTGTATAATCAATTTCTAAACAAATGCAATTAGATTTTAGATATCGAGGTATTTAATCACAATAGATTAGATACACAAGAATAACTAACTA
>CAZUXS010000236.1:0-2756 GCA_964624605.1 uncultured Lachnospiraceae bacterium
CGGCGAGTTTAAAATAAACATAACCAAAAAGGAAAGCTTTGACAGCATGGGCAAAGATAATGTGGAATTTTTGATTTCCGCAAATAAGGGTGAAGAGCCCAAACCTTTGAGCCGAATAGCATCGGGCGGTGAAATGAGCCGTGTTATGCTTGCTATGAAGGTTGTGCTTGCCGATGCCGATAATATAGATACCTTTATTTTCGATGAAATAGATACGGGTATAAGCGGCAGGGCGGCTCAAAAAGTCGGTGAAAAGATGGCTGTTGTTGCAAGAAAACGCCAAATACTGTGTATAACACATCTTCCGCAGATTGCGGCTATGGCTGATAAGCACTTTTTGATAGAAAAAATTATTAAAAATTCTTATACAACTACGGTTGTGGTTGAATTATCTCAAGAAAAAGTGTATAATGAACTTGCCAGACTTATGGGCGGTGCGCAGATTACGGATGTAACACTGAATGCCGCAAGGGAAATGAAGCTGATGGCAAAAAAAATTAAGGAGAATTAAGTCAATGATATGTAAAAAATGTGGTTTTGAGATTGAAGATGAAAGTTTAAAGACTTGTCCGAATTGCGGCGAGGTTCTTGAAGATGAAGCTGTAAACAATGAAGCTGTTGAAGAAACCGAAGTGCAGTTTGATGACGAAGTGACAGTCGATGAAAACGTTGCGGAGGAGGGCGGATATATACCTGCACCACCTAAGAAAAGCGGCGTAGGCGGAAAAATTGCAGCCGGTGTTATTATACTTGCACTTCTCGGTGGCACAGGCTATATGGCATACAACAATTCCGACAGAGTGCCCAGAGTTGACTATTCTTCAATAGAAAAGGCTGATGCTTTTGAGGGTATAGATACAAAATACGAAGTTACGGACAAGGACTCAGTTGTTAAGGCTTTCAGTGATGCACTCGAGGGGCTTGACGGTGCAGATTCAGCAACAATAGCCACAACAAACTCAAATTCAACAAATGACGGCAGTGAGCAGTTGATAACAATGCTTGTTAAGCGTGAACTTGAAGACGGCAATCAGGTTGCTTCCGTAGATATAAATCAAAGCTATACTTATCCGGGTGATACGGAAGATGCAACAGGTGACAGTACCGGTGCACCTCAAACGGAAACAAATGAAGTGAAGTATTACTATGCAGATGGTATGCTTTATTGTGATACAGGCGATAGTAAGATGCAGATGGAAGTATCCGGCGAGGATATTCTTTCACAGCTCAATTCCTATTCAATGGAAATTTATTCAGAATACATAAGCAAGGCAACTTGTGAGGAAAAGGGTAAGAATAAGAAATATACGGTAAGTATGGATCCACAGGCTTATCAGGAATTTATGCTCAGCAATATGGCTGCACAGGGTGCAGGTCTTGATGATAATGAAACCATGGAACTTTCATACGCAAACCTTATGTTTGAGGTCGATGAAAACGGTGCACTTGTTCAGTATGCATTTGTAATAAACCTTACGGATACAGTTGATGATAAGGCAACGGAATATAAGTCAAGAGTTACGGTTTCCGTATCCGACTTTAACAAGACAAAGGTTACAAGACTTTCAGACGATGAATTGAAAGCGTATGCAAATGATGAAGACACAACCGAAGATGAATCACAGAACTATGATGCATCAGAGGGCATAGAAGAAAGCAGCGGCGAGGAAGTACCTCAGACAGATGTGCCGGTTGAAGTTCCAACCGAAGCAGCGACACAACAATAAATATGATTTACAAAAGCCCGTGTAATATGGGCTTTTGTTATAAAACAAAGAGTGCGGGAAAAGATTGTTCTTTTTTACGAAAAAAGAACCAAAAACGATGGGTGGTTCGCATTTTGCGAAGCAAAATTGCGAATCCCTACGGGATTTCAAAATTACTTCGTAATTTTGAAACTAGATTCGCCCCATACCCCTAACGGGCAGGGGCATATAGTTTGGTGGTTCATCTGAAAATGGTGGCGGGTTGCCCCTGCACCCTACCCGTTTTACGGGGTGTGCAGGGGCAACTGCTTAACCACCATTGTAAAAAATACTAATTTTTTTTATGTTTTTTGTGAGATAGCTGCCGTTATTGCGTTATAACTTATATAGTTTCCCTAAGTTTTCAGCCTTCCCTTGTAGGGAAGGGGGACCGCTTTAGCGGTGGATGAGTGTTTGCAGAGATAAAGAGGGTGAATATATTGGGGAACAACTCGGATAAAAATATTTATCGCATAAAAAGTGATGATTTTGAAAAAATCGAGGATGTGTATGTTTGTTTAAAAAGAGGTTTTGACAAATATATTTACAATTTTGCTGTTGAATATAAATCCGAAGATGAAATGAAATTCTATTGTGAAAAGGATACTTCGTATTATATAAGAAAGGACATAGATCCATTTCATAAAGTCAGATGTTATATAAAAAGAATCGGAAATAAAGAAAATGAGTTTGAAGTTAAATTTGAGGTGGAAAAAATTTATACATTTGTGGCTGTATTGGTACTGTTGCTTTCATCTTTGATTTTGGCAATTCTGCTTTTAAGAGGAGTGTCAACCGAGAATATTGTTTTCGCATTGAGGCATTTTGGTGGTTTGAACATATTTTTCTTTTTGATTTTTCTGTTGGAATATTTTAATAATCACGGTATAATGAAAAGGTTTACAGCGAATATTAAAAATGTGGCTCATAAAAATATACCTTAATATAAAACTTGTACTTGACAAAATTATGATTTGGCTTTAGACTTATATAGTAAAAGTATAATAAATA
>CAZUXS010000237.1:0-2748 GCA_964624605.1 uncultured Lachnospiraceae bacterium
CCTGAGTCAAGCACAAGTACGTTCTTGTAAAGCTTGCCGATGAAATCCTTTATCTGTGTTTCATCACCGTTATAAAGCTTATCCGCATAAGCCCAAGCCGCAAGATAATTCCATCTTGCACCGCCGGAAGTCTTTGGATTAGGTGTTATGACACCAACGCCGTCCTTTACCAAGTCATCCCAATCCTGTATATTCTTAGGGTTACCCTTACGTACAAGGAATACTATTGTTGATGTATAAGGTGAACTGTCCTTGTCAAATTCATTTATCCAGCCATCTTCGATAAGTCCCGCATCCTGAACAGCCTTAACATCATATTCAAGTGCAAGCGTTACAACATCGGCTTCAAGTCCGTTTGCAACCTCAAGTGCCTGCTTGCCCGATCCGCCGTGTGACTGTGTAACCTGAACGTCCTGACCTGTTTTTTCTTTCCAATGCTCTGCAAAAATCTTGTTATATGCTTCATACAACTCTCTTGTAGGGTCATAAGATACGTTTGTGATTGTAACGGGTTCGCTGCTGTCTGCCGTATTGGTTGTATCGGCATCTGTTGAAGCGTCACTGCTACTTCCGCAACCCGTAAAGGCTGTTGCTATCAAAGTTGCTCCGAGTAATAATGCAAGTAATTTCTTTTTCATATTTAAAACCTCTCTTTCATATTAAAAACAATTCTAAACTAAATTTTTTCAAAACTCTTTTTCAATCTCTGCCACAGCATCGACTCTTTCCACCGGCAGCCGTAAAAAACATATAAGCTATTATTATTTTTTTCACCGCTTCTTCCTCCCCGTTTTTCATAGTTCACATATAGGAATTGTTAATTTCTGATGTCATTATATACCCGAGCATTCTCAATGTAAATACGAATAAATTTTAAAATTTTTCCCTATGAATTATTTCAAAATTTTTCCATATCAACCATTTGAAAATTATATAAATTTTTCACACAAAAAAGGAGGCTTTTTCAGCCTCCCAAAATTTTTTATATTTGATAATCGTATTCATCGGGTAATCTGTAAACCGATGGGGTTATGTTATATTTGCTTTTAAACAACCTTGAAAAATAACCTATGTCCTTATAATCAAGCCTTGCGGCTATATCCACTATTTTCATATCCGTTTCTTTGAGTAGCCATGCCGCCCTCTTAAGCTTCACGGAGTTGAGATAATCCACAAACCTTATACCTGTCTGTGAAAGAAAAACCGTGCTCAGATATGAACTGTTTATGTAAAGCTCGGATGCAATATTTTTTTGTTTTAGGTTATTTTCGGGATTATTCAATATATAAAGTATTACTTCCTTTATCTTTTCATTGTTCACGTATGGGAAAAGCTCGCAAAATTCCGCAAAAAATCTGCACAATATCTTATTATAAAGATTTTTATAGGATTCCTGATTGCTTTCGTCTATACCGTCAAAGCTGTAAAAATCCTGCTGCACAAGGTACAAATCAAGCCACTTGTTATCGTTGAAAACTTCCTCGAATACGGAGCGGCAAACCTGCCTTGCCATTTTGTCAGCCTTTATGAAATCGTCCTCTCCCTCGTAAATTTCGTCAAACATATCGGAAATATACTTATATATATCGTCACTTCTTTTCTTGAAAAGGTCCTTTATTTCCTCGGCATGATAAAGCCCCGAAGCCTCTGTTTCAAATGTTTCGTTCTTTATTCTGCTGAATAACGATATGAACAAGCTCGCATCAAAGGGCTTTATGAAATAATCATAGGCACCCAAAATTATGCCCTGCCTTGCATAGTTGAAATCCGCAAATTCACTGCAAAGCACAATGTGGGAACAAAGTCTTTCCCTCTTTGCATTTCTCAGCAATTGAAGTCCGTCCATGCCCGAAATTCTTATTTCGGTTATCACAAGGTCGTAATGTCTTCTTCGCATTTTTTGATATGCCGTGGCACCGTCATTGACGACATCCACAATTTCAAACTCGGACGAATCGCCCCATACACGTAATTCTTTAACCTCGTTAAGCAACATATAATTATCGAAAACAAGTAATACCTTGTACATAAACTTACCCCCTTTGCGAAATTTAATACCCGTTAAGGAAAAAACCTTTTAGCGAAATGTTAATACTCGTCAAGGAAATTATGATGTATACCGTCTTTTGTATATCCAACCACTTTTCCTAAATTTACATTATGTACACTCTTGAAAATATTGCCCTCAATCAAAGAGCTTCTTTGCCTGAACTCTGCAACAAGTTCTTTCATTTCATCACGCTTTGAACCTCTTCCACCGCCGCAGCTCACGCAGTTTTCGGTGAAACGACAGGCACACTGTATAAAATTGAGTTTATTATAATCACGCCAAGCCTTTATAGCCTCCTCCTTAATCAAATAAAGAGGTCTTATAAGCTCCATGCCCTCAAAATTTTGGCTGTGCAGCTTTGGCATCATTGTTTCTATTTTTCCGCTGTAAAGCATACCCATAAGAGTTGTTTCTATCACGTCGTCGTAATGGTGCCCCAGTGCAATTTTGTTGCAACCCAGCTCCTTTGCGTGGGAATAGAGATATCCTCTCCTCATTCTGGCACAAAGATAACAGGGATTTTTGTCTATATCGGCAACAATATCGAATATCTCCGTTTCAAACACGGTAAGAGGAATACCGAGTATTTTTGCGTTATCTTGAATTATCCTCCAGTTATCCGCATTGTAACCGGGGTTCATACACAAAAACACAAGTTCAAAATCAAACTTACCGTGCTTTTGTATCTCTTGAAAAAG
>CAZUXS010000238.1:0-2736 GCA_964624605.1 uncultured Lachnospiraceae bacterium
CCGTAAACAATCTGAAGGAACAATTCTCTCATAGCAACGTTGATAGCATCACATACAAGGTCGGTGTTGAGAGCCTCAAGGATTGTCTTGCCGATGAGGATTTCTGATGCCATAGCTGCTGAATGAGTCATACCGCTACAACCGATTGTCTCAATAAGAGCCTCCTCTATGATACCGTCTTTTACGTTGAGTGTAAGCTTACAGGCACCCTGCTGTGGTGCACACCAGCCAATACCATGTGTAAGACCTGAAATGTCCTTAATTTCTTTTGCCTGTACCCACTTGCCCTCTTCGGGAATAGCTGCAGGACCATGATAAGCACCCTTAGCAACAGGGCACATATTGTTTACTTCTGCTGAATAAATCATAATCAATATCTCCTTTACTTAAATATTTCTATCCTATCACAACAATGCTGTAATAAAATACTGCGATAAGCAGTGCCGCTTGTAAAGTCCGTTCTCTGCCATCTTAGCTAACATTTTAACATATTTCGCCACCAAAGTCAATTACAAAGTTGATTTTTTTTTAACAAAGCGTGCCGAAGATTTAACAAAACAGTAATATGTTTGTAATTTGTTTTTTTGTGAAAAATGTGGTAAAATTAAAGAAAAGTGCGGAATTTTCGCCTTTTGAATTGGAGGGATTGTTATGAACAAAAGATTGTTTATGTTGGTGCTTTTTGTGCTCACGCTCATAATGGCTGTGCCTGTGTGCGCACAAAGCGAGGTTTGGCTTAGCGGCAAAATCAAAAATGCCGAGCTTGGAGATAAGCTGGATTATTCAAAAGCACCCAAACTTGTTTTTGATGCGGATTCATCGGTGGATGACGAGGTGGAAGTTACTGTGGAGCTTTTGGGCGGCAAGTGGCTTTATGACGGTGAGGGCACGCTCACAAGGGGCGTTGATTACAAGCTTTTAAATGAAAGCAAAATGCAACTCACAATAGACAGCACTTCTTCGGGCTTTACCTACAAGGCAATTGAATTGCCGCTGTATATGCAGATTACGGGCGAGGGCTACATAAAATATATCGTCACCGATGAGGATGAAAATATTGCCCCTGCGGAAGAAGTGATAACAACCGTCAAATGTGACAAGAATAAGCTTTCGGCTTTTTCAAGCACAAAAAACATACGTTTCAACGGTACGGTTGCATTTTCAATAGAAGATGAAACAAAACAGGCTTTCACTGCGGGTACGGTGTTCAATGTTTCACTCAATAACGATTTTTATTTTATATCCGCAAAGAGTGCGAGCGGCAGCGGAAAGTTTGCGGATGCCTGTGAGTTTAAAATTTCGGAGAGTGATCCGTCAAGGGCAAGTGTTGTGATTACAAAAAATACACCTTGCGAAAAGGGTAAAATTGCCGTAAGCGGAATAAACATTCAAAAGAAAGATAAGAATGTGTACGACACGGTTATACTCAGCGTTAAGCTGAATGATGAAGATGTTTACACGGATATGAGTTGGAGTACGGCGGTTGCAAAATATAACAGTTCCGTGCAGGATGTGGATTTCGGCATTGAATTTGAAACGAAGCACCCGTCACAATTAACCGAGGCAACAACGGAAGAAACAACCGAGGCTACGGCACAGACCACTCAAAAAACGGATGGGGTTGTTACGGATGTAACATCCGATATTGATTTCGATTTTCCCGTGATACCGGATAAACCTGCCGTCAGTATACTCAAAATACCTATCGGTAATCCGTATTATACCTTAGACGGAAAATCTTATTCAATTGATGCGCCTGCCTACATATCAAAGGATAACTACACAATGTTGCCCGTGAGAGCTGTGGCAAATGCACTCGGGGTGAAAAACGAAAGCATAAGCTACGATGCCAAAACATTTACCGCAACCCTTAAAACAGCGGATAAAACGATTGTGATTACAAAGGGTAAAAATGAAATAACGGTAAATGGTAAGACCGTAAAAATACCGACAACGGCAGATATACAAAAAAGCAGATTGTTTGTTCCCGTGAGGGCGATGGCAAATGCTTTCGGTATAGATGACAGCAAAATTTCCTATGATGATAAAAATAGGGTGGTTACGATAAATTTGTATTGATTTTAAAGTCGGTGAAAAGCATATAGTATTTTAAAAAAAATAATCGGATTGAGAATAGGGTGATTTAATTTCACCCTATTTTTTTGACTTTTTGCAAAATTATAACTTTCACGGTAAACCTACCGTTTTCAAATTCGGTCAAAACCTCACCGTTATATTTTTCCGCAACTTCTTTTATTATTTTCAAGCCCCAACCGTGGTTGCCTTTTTTAACACTGTTGAAATTATTCAATTCGGGATTGGATGCAGCGGAATTGGTTGCGGAAATAAAAAGCATAAAAAAGCTTAAAATTATATTAAGCTTTACTTATCCGATTATATATTATTTTCTGTTGGTATTCAAGATTTTTTGAAAATTTACGAAATTACGGAGAACTTTTCCGTTCCCGATTACCGTTTGAGGTCAAAAACACTACCACTTGAGGCCACCCTATTGAAATCGGGATTTTTTTGTGCAATAATCTTTTTAAAGAGATAAAAGGGAGGTAATATTTATGAAGTTAAAAAAGTTGTTATCACTGTGTTTATCCGTTGTTATGCTTTCAACGGCTTTATCAATTCCGACCTTTGCGGAAGTGAAATCGGTTGCCTTTTCGGGTGCAGAGGGTGGCGGTATGTACACCCAAGGTGCGAGGGCGGCAAGCAACATATCCGTAT
>CAZUXS010000239.1:0-2716 GCA_964624605.1 uncultured Lachnospiraceae bacterium
TCTGGGCTCGCCGAATTTTCTTATTTCAACATTTTCGCTGTCGTCAACACCATCTACAACCTGTGGGTTAGGTGTGTTTGGCACACTCAAAAGGAACTGACGGATTTCGTCGTCAACAGCCTTAACTTCTGGGTCAAGTGCCTTTATTTTATCGGAAAGTGCCTTCATCTGAGCCATAAGCTCTGTTGTGTCCTCTCCGTTTTTCTTCATCTGAGGTATTTTCTTTGTGTCGGCGTTCTGTTCTGCCTTAAGTGCCTCTATTTCCTGAATAAGAGTTCTTCTTTTTTCATCAAGCTCTGTGAATTTTTCAAGATGATAGTCCTTATGACGCTTTGCAAGTGCTTCTTTAACACCGTCAAAATCGCTTCTTAATCTCTTTACGTCTAACATTTGTGTTATCCTCCCTTATAAATAAAAAATTGAATAAAAAAATCGCCGCTGTTTAACAATAAACAGGACGAACGTAATTGCCGTGTTGCCACCTGATTTGCCGATAAATCGACCACTCATTACAGCTGTAAAGGGCATACCCTATGGCTTTCACCATAAACTCGGAGGGTGGAACACCGTTCTTTTGCTGCCAATTCCCAGCACCATTGGCTCTCTTTAAGCATATCCTCGGCTTAGTCCTCGTCATAGTTTTGAAACCTATTAAAGACAAGTATACCACAAAAAAATAAAATTTCAAGTGTTTTTTGTAAATTTTGTTATATATTTTTATCATTAAGCATATTTTGTACAAATTATCGGGGGTGAGAGTGTGCATAAAAAGGCAATTGAATATACAGCCGTATATATTTGTACCTTGGTTGGTGCGGGTTTTGCAACGGGCAGAGAAATTATGGTGTATTTTGCAAAATTCGGTTTATGCGGTGTTTACGGTATGGTTGTCAGTATACTTATTTTTTCGCTTTTTATATATTTTATGCTCACAAATCCACCGATTTTAAATAATAGATTTTTGAAAGCTACAGTTTTTGTTTTTAATATAGCCGTGTTTGCCACTATGCTTGCGGGTGCAAACGAGGTTGTGCCTTTTGGGGGCATAGTGACGGCGGTTTTGGTGTGTATTACTGTTTGCGGCGGCTTCGGTGCCGTTTCGGGTTTAAGTGTTGTGTTGCTACCGATTATGCTTTTTTCCTTATTTGTGTTTGATTTTGCACTGAAAGGAAATTCACCGCCCGATATTGCCTTAAACATTGATTTTTTACCCTTTGCATTTATGTATACCGCCTACAACATAATAACTCCCTCCGTAATATTCGATAATATACACACGGATAAAAAAACAGCCGTGGCTACAGCCCTGTTAAGTGCTTGTATATTAACGATAGCAATGCTTATGCTTTTTATACCGATATATTCAAATTACGAGGAAATAAAAAACTGTGCACTGCCTATATACAGTCTTTGCAAGGTGAGCTATTTGAAATATGTGTATATGCTGCTTTTTTTGCCTGCCGTTTTCACAACAGCCGTAAGCACCTGCCGTGCGGCGGCTTTACCGATAAAAAACAGGTATTCGCCCTTTATTTGCACTCTTACGGCATATTTTTTAAGTCTTATAGGCTTTAAATTTTTGGTTGACAGGATATATTTTCTCTTTGGCATAATCGGAGCTTTAATATTGCTTGCAATGTGTAAAAAAAGGTGGTAAAATATGTATAAATACGAATAAACGGAGAAGAAAATATGGATAAAAAACAACCTAAATTGGACCTTGTGAAATTTTGGAAATGGCTGTTTCTGGCTTATATGATGCTTGCGTGGATAGTTTTGAAGTATTATTTAAGATACAGCGAATGGACACTCATACCTGCTTTTTTTGCCTATATACTGGTGAGTGCCGTTGTGTGCCGTCACTATATAACGGGTATGATAGGCAACTTTTATTATTTCATAAGAAAGCCCGATAAGGCTATGGAATACTACAAAAAAGCGGTGAAACACAACACAAGAAATGTAAAGGCATTATATAATTATGCCCTCGACAGCCTTCACGGCGGCAATGCCGAGGAGGCACTTAAAATACTCCAAAGAGCCGAAAAAATAAACACAAAAATCCTCTTTGAAAAGCTCATACCACTTGCAATTTCAAGCTGTTACTGGATAATGGGAGATATAGACAAGGCAATTGAAATATTGGAAAATCTCCAAAGAAAATACCAATATATAAATCCCAGTACACTTACCACCTTGGGTTATTTCTATCTTTTGAAAAATGATTGCACAAAGGCGGAAGAGTTGACAAGAAAGGCACTTGAAGATAATGAACAGTACGCTCCCGCTTGGGATAACTTGGGACAAATATACTATGCCCAAAATGATTATGAAAAGGCGGAAGAAAACTTCAAAAAAGCACTCGAATACAGAGAGAGTATGCCGGAAAGCCTTTATTATATGGGTAAGATAGAAATATCGAGAGGAAATAAAGAATCCGCAAAGGAATACCTCAATAAGGCAAACGAATGTTATATTTCGGCTATGAGCACTGTAACAAAGCAAATGATTGAAGAAGAGCTTAAAAACTTATAAATACATAACAAATCGCCCCTAAGTACGACAAGGGGCGATTTTATATTGTTTGAATTAAAAACTTATTTATGATATGGTTCGTTTTTTAGTATTCTCTGCACTCTGTAAATTTGTTCAAGCAAAACTACTCTCATAAGCTGGTGAGGAAATGTCATATCCGAAAAACTCAACTTATAATCGG
>CAZUXS010000240.1:0-2679 GCA_964624605.1 uncultured Lachnospiraceae bacterium
CGATAATTGCATTGCCCTCGTGCATCATAATAAGGCGGTTGCTGTATTCTATGGTATATTTAAGATTATGAGTTACCATAATTGTGGTAAGTTTCATTTCATTTACTATTTTATAGGTAAGCTGCATAATTATTTCGGCTGTTTTAGGGTCAAGTGCCGCCGTATGCTCGTCCAAAATAAGCATATCTATAGGTGTCATAACAGTCATCAAAAGTGCCATAGCCTGTCTTTGACCGCCCGAAAGCAAACCGACTTTAACATTCATTTTATCTTCAAGCCCCAAACCAAGCTGGCTGAGCATTTCTCTGTAATACTCAATTCTTTTCTTGTTTGTGCCCCAGCCTAAACCGAAAGACTTGCCCTTGTTATCGGCAATAGACATATTTTCCGTTATCGTCATAGACGGGCAAGTGCCCATGGAGGGATTTTGATAAACCCTGTCTATTTTGCGGTAACGCTGAAATTCTTTCAGTTTATTGATGTTTGTGCCGTTTATTATAACCTCTCCGCTGTCGATAGGTATAGAACCGCAGATTATGTTCAATGTGGTTGTTTTGCCCGAACCGTTACTGCCCACAACACTCACAAAATCATTATCCTTTATTGTGAGGTTGAAGTTGTCAAAAAGTTTTGACTCGTTCACCGTACCTGCATTGAAAGTTTTGGATATATTTTTGAGTTCAATCATTTTTCCTCCCCCTTTCTGAAATTACCTATAACAAGGATTACAAGGAAGAGAATACCTGTAATGAGTTTCATATCGATAGCCATAAGACCCATTTTGATTGCAATCGCAACGCAAGCCTTATAAACTATTGAGCCTACAAAAACAGCGGTTGTAGCCTTAACAAGTGAAATGCTTTTGAAAAGGTTTGTACCTATTATTACGGAAGCAAGACCTATAACGATTGTGCCTGTACCCATTGATATATCAAAAAATCTCTGTTGCTGGCACATAACACTGCCTGCAAGTGCCACAAGTGCATTTGCTATTGTAAGACCGAGTATTTTAACAGTTCCGCTGTCCTTTGCAAGTGAAGTTACAACATTCGGGTTATCGCCTACGCAACGCAGAAGATAACCGCTTTTTGTTTTCAAATAAGTATCAAGCAAAAGTTTTGCAACCACAGCCACCAAAAGCACAACAATCACAGTGTTGAAATCGCCTGCAAAACCTGCAAAAGGTGAAAGTGTGAATATGTTGTCGTTTGTGAATATGGGCACGTTTGCTTTTCCGCCTGCAATATGCAAATTTATGGAATAAAGCACAGTCATTGTGATTATACCGGAAAGCAAATCACGCACTTTGAATTTCACGTGAATAATACCCGTAACAAAGCCTGCAACCGCACCGGCAAGTGTTGAAACGGGGAGGGCAATCCAAGGATTTACACCCTTTGTAATCATCATAGCCGTTATTGCCGCACCAAGCGGAAATGTACTGTCTACCGAAAGGTCGGGAAAATCAAGTATTTTATATGTTATATATACGCCGAGGGCAAGGATTGAATATATCAACCCTTGCTCCAGCACGCTTATTATCAACGCCATAACTTTACTCCACCGTGTTTACATCAACCGCATCGGCTGAAAGTTCGTCCGGAACAGTCAAACCGAAGTTGCCGAGAATGTCATTGTTTACATAAAGTTTATACTCTGTGATTGTTTCATAGTTAAGTTCGGAAGCCTTAGCCTCACCTTTAAGCACCTTAGCCGCCATTTCGCCTGTCTGCTTGCCAAGTGCAACATAGTCTATACCCTCTGAAGCAACACAGCCGTTTTTAACCTGCTCAATTTCACTGCCGAAAACCGGGATATTAGCCTTGTTTGCGGCATCAAGAAGAGTCTGCAAACTTTCAACAACAGTGTTATCCGTAAGGTTTGATATACAATCAACCTTTGAAACGATATCAGCAGCGGCAAGCGGAATATCAGCACTCTGGCTTATACCCGTTTCCACAATTTCAAAACCGTAGTTAGGTGCAAGTGCCTTGTATTCTTCAATGGCACTTACGGAATTTGTTTCGCTTGTGCTGTAAATTATGCCTATTTTCTTTGCATCGGGCATAAAACTTCTAATCATTTGAAGCTGTGCATCAATGGCAAGTTTGTCACTTGTGCCTGTAACCTCACCGACCGGAGTGCCGTCCTCATTTGCAAGCTGTGCGGAAATAGGGTCTGTAACAGCTGTGAAAATAACAGGTGTGCCCTTAGATTCACAGGCATTGTAAGCCGCCATAGCCATAGGTGTGGCAATACCGCAAACAAGGTCGTTGTCATCAGCCGCCATAGCCTGTGCAATCTGGTTTGTTATGCTTGTGTCGGCATTTGCATTTTGATAGTCAACAGTGAGGTTTTCGCCCTCAACAATGCCGTTTTCGGCAAGTCCTTCCATAAAGCCCTCACGGCAGTTATCAAGTGATGGGTGAAGTGCAAACTGACCTATACCAATCTTGTATTGGTTTCCGTCCGCACTTGCCTCGGTTTGAGTTGTTGTGCCGTTGTCGTCTGTGGTTGTTGTCTGACCGCAACCAACCATAAAAGTTGACATCAAAGCTGTGCTGAGCAATAATGTAATCAATCTCTTTTTCATTTTTGTCATCCTTTCAAATTTTTTAATAATTTTTAATTATTATAACATATTTTATAGTGTAAAATCAATGTTTTTATGAATTTTTA
>CAZUXS010000241.1:0-2631 GCA_964624605.1 uncultured Lachnospiraceae bacterium
GCCTCATCCGTCATTTTTGCAAGCAAAAATGCCACCTTCCCCATAGGGGAAGGCTTAATAGCGGCTTTCGCCGCAAAAAACATAAAGAACAATTTTAGTGTTCCTTACTAAAGCGGCTACGCCGCTAAAAATCTTTTGGGGGTTATCTCCAACAATGGTGTTGACAGCTTGCCCCGACCACACCCTAAAACGGGTGGGTGCAGGGGCAACCCGCCACAGTACTTCGCTGAGTCACTTTACTTATTGCCCCTGCCCGTTAGGGGTTTGGGGCGAATCGGAACGCCCCAAAGGTTTTTGGTTCTTTTTGCCTCCAAAAAGAACATTCTTTTTTTTATCTTTTTTTAAAACATTCCTTGATTATTTTGTTCAAAAGTATTATAATATAGTTTGATAAAACTAAAAATTTGTTAAATATTATAGCAATAAAATTTGAAATTTGATTTTACACAAAATTCGGCATACGATGACTAATGACTGTGTAGCGGAGGGGGATAGCTATGCAACAAAAAGGAATGAGTAATACAAATTCAAGTGCAAACAGTGAACTTTTTGAATATAATGACAAGATAGCAAGTGAAAAAATATATGGTGTGCTTGGGTATCTTAATATTATAATACCGTTTTTGTTTTTAGGTGTTCTTGTCAAAAGTTTTGATGCAACCTACAAGGATTGTTTTATACTTTCCTGTATACTTGTGTTCTTAACATTTATTGAGCACATACTTTGTGAAAGTGAAAAGTTATATAAGGCGGCAAAATGGTTCGGACTTATTGCACTACATATTTTTATATGTTCACTCGGCAGTATATTTCATATTGAAGTTGTTCTTCTTTATTGTATTGTGCCTATAATGAGTTGTCTTTATTTCGACAAGGAATTTACGCTCAAAATTTCGGGTATATGTTATCTTTTTATGATATATTCCCTTTTTCAGCAATCATTCAATGTTACGGGCAACACAAAGGCAATAGATTGGTTTTTGATTACAGGCAGTATGTATACATTTGAATACTTTCTTATGGCAATTGTTTTGACCGTTGTTTCCGATACTGTGAATAATATCGTAAACAGAATAAACAGTCAAAATGAAAGCATAAGACAAATGCAAATGCGTGTGGTAATGGGTTTTGCCGATTTGGTTGAATCAAGAGATAAAAACACGGGGCAGCATATAAAAAGGACAAGTGAATACGTAAGTCTTATTATAGAACAACTTAAAAAGAACGGAAAGCATACGGACGAATTGACAGATAAACAGGTCAAAATGATAATAGAAACAGCACCTTTGCACGATGTTGGTAAAATTGCCATACCCGACTCTGTACTTTGTAAGCCTGGTAAACTCACCGACAAGGAATATAACATCATAAAAACTCATACTTTAAGGGGTGCGGAAATAATAGAAAATGATTTGAACCTTGACGATGATGATGAATTTTATACAATGGCCAGAAATATGGCACTTTATCACCACGAAAGATGGGACGGCACGGGTTATCCTTGCAGGATAAAGGGTGAAAGTATACCTCTTTGCGCAAGAATAATGGCAGCTGCAGATGTGCTTGATGCACTTTTGTCAAAGCGTTCATATAAGGAAGAGTTTTCACTTGATAAGGCTTTTGATATCATAGAAAACGGTAGCGGCACGCAGTTTGAGCCTTGCATAGTTGAGGCTGTTATGCAGTTAAGACCACAGATAGAGGAATTAAACAAGCAGTAGTTTTAGGAGGGGTTAAAGTGTATTTTAAAAGAAAGGACTTTATAAGTCTTTCGGACTCCGGTAAAGAGGAAATACTTGAAATTTTGGAAAATGCCGAAACAATGAAATATGTTTTGGGTCAAAAAAATAAAAAAGCACCGTATTTGAACGGTAAGTCTATAGTTATATTGTTTTATGAAAAAAGTGTAAGGGCAAAGCTTTCCTACGAGCTTGCGGCGCAGTATTTGGGTGCGAGTATAGTTGATATTACGGTACCTGGAGGCGGTGACAGGCACGAAAATATTAACGATATGGGTAGAACCATTGAACAGATGGGCGGCGACTTTATTATTTGCCGTCATCCTATGTCAGGCAGTGCAAAATTCCTTGCCGAAAGAGTTAATGCAAGTGTTATAAATGCAGGCGACGGAATAAATGAGGACCCAAGTCAGGCACTTTTAGATTTGATGACAATACGTGACTTAAAGGGTGGTTTTGATAACCTCAAGGTTGCCATTATAGGTGATGTGGCAAGTTCCCGTGTGGCAAGAAGCAATATATGGGGACTTTTGAAACTGGGTGTTGATGTGTGCGTTGCAGGACCTCCGACACTTATTCCAACCGACCTTGATAAATTCGGTGTTAAGGTTTATTACAACATAGAAGATGCCGTCAGAGATGCGGACGTTGTTATGTCACTCAGGCTTCAGCGTGAAGAGGAATACGGCAGTAAGTTGCCGTCTTTCAATGAATATAAGGAATATTTTAAGATTGATTCCCGTGTTATGTCTTATGCAAAACCCGATGCAATTGTTATGCACCCCGGTTCACCCGATAGGCGAATAGAAGTATCTTCAACGGTTGTGGATAGTTCACAGTGTATTTTGGATGACCAGATTACAAACGGTGTTGCAATAAGAATGGCACTTTT
>CAZUXS010000242.1:0-2621 GCA_964624605.1 uncultured Lachnospiraceae bacterium
GCAAAATGCGAACCACCCATCGTTTTTGGTTCTTTTTTCGTAAAAAAGAACAACCCCTCCTAAGGGCTTAGCTTAAGTAAATCAATAAATGATTAAGTAAATCAACAAACTAATTTTCAAAAAATTCTAAAAAGAACCATCGTTCTTTTTAATATGCTTCCCCACAATCTCCGCTACGTCACTTATCGTCACGAAAGCGGAATAATCTGCCTCTTTAACTATCCTCTTTATCTCATGCACTTCAATCCTTGTCACAACGCAGTACAGCACAACCTTTTTACCGCTTATAAGTCCGGAACCATCCATCATAGTCACGGTTCTGCCAAGTCTTTTATATATGCAATCCGCCATCTGCTTACCCTCATCGGTTATTATCATAACGGACTTTCCCTGTTCCATACCGACCTCCACAAGGTCAATCACCTTAAAAGTTATAAAATATGTAAGCAAGCTGTACATTGCCCTATCCGCACCGAAAAGGAAACCCGCAACGCAGTATATAACTATATTGATAACAAAAACAACCTGCCCCACGGAAAATGATGTTTTTTTGCTTATGAGTATGGCAACAGTTTCCGTGCCGTCCAAACACCCGCCGTATCTAAGCACCGTACCAACACCCACACCAAGCATAAGTCCACCGAAGATAGTGGCAAGCAATTCATCGTGAGTTATATCGGGTGCATCTCTGAACACATTCAACAAAACCGAAAAAAGTATCATAGCAACAATGGCTTTCACAAAAAATCTTCTGCCGAGTTGCTTAAAACCTACAAACAAGAACGGCAAATTAAGACAAAATACAAATATACTAAGTGAAACACCCGTGAGCTTGTTGAGTATCATACTCACACCCGTCACACCGCCGTCAAGTATTGTATTTGGCACAAGAAATTCCTCCAGTGCAAAGGCGGCAACGGTACTGCCTATACAAATCAAAACCAGTGATATAAGCTCATTTTTAAAATCCTCAAAATCAATCATTGTTTTTAAAATTTTCACAATACCATTCATTCATACACCTCCGAAAATCAAGATTTATAACATAATTTTAATATAAAAAAGTAACATTGTCAAGCAATCCCATACCCCGAAAGCGGAATATTTTCACGTTGACATACATACTATTATATGTCAGATAAAATATCTATCTCATCACGAACAGGAGTGAAAAAATGAATACACAAATATACGAAATCGCCTCTCATTTCGGTATCATACCCAAAACCATAAGCAAATCAAAATATTTCAACATCATTCACAGCAAGGGTGGAGTATATTCTCTTTGCAGTGCCAGACCATCACCGGAAAGGCTTATGCTTCTGCATAGCATAAAAGAGGGCTTGATACAAAACGGCTTTACACTTTTGGACAGATATATAACAACCGATGAGGGCTTGCCCTACCATATAAGTGAAGGCACGGTTTACACAATGACCGAGTTCTACAGCCTTAACGAATTGAATTTCGAGGACAATTCAATTTGCCTGAAAGCACTGGAATCCATAAGCCTTATGCACCGTCGTTCTCCGTCGGCAACACCAACCGTTCCTCTTTTAAAGCCTTATGAAAGCGGAATTGAAAAGCTACTGAAAATCAAAAAAATCGTTTGGTCAAAAAAATCCCCTACGGATATTGATTTGCTTTTTCGCAAAACCTTTGACACCTCATATTCCGATGCTCAAAATTCACTTGAAGCACTGACCGAATCGAATTTTAACGGCAGCCGTGCCGTATACATACACAATTCCTTAAAGGAGGACAATCTCATCTGCCATAACGGCAAGGTATATATAATAGATTGGGATAATGCCTGCATAGGCAGTCCGTTTGCCGACCTCGCCTTTTTCATAAGACGATACATACGCAAAAATGCGTACTATGCCCACATAAACGGAGGCAACTATCTCACAATAAATGATATAATTTCAACCTACATCAAACAAAACCCTCTCACAAAGGATGAACTCAAAATTCTGCTTGCACTTTTGATGTATCCCTCACGCTACATCAGCGTTATGGAGGATATATACAAAAAACAAAGAAGCTTCATACCATCCTCACCCACCGCAAAAGCCTATGAAATAACGGCTCAGCATGAGTTCACCTCCGAATACATCGGCAGAGCCGAGGTGTAAAATTTTTTTAAAAAAACTCTTGCAATTAATATTTTTTTATGATATAATCGGTAGATGTGAATACGAATGTTCCGCTGTTACTGCTGTTTAGGAAAAACAGCCAATCCCAAGGTATTAAGAACATTTATGATTAATGGAGGATTACCATGAACTACGAAATTATTAAGGAAATTGAGAGAGAACAGCTTAAGGACAATATCCCCGAGTTTAATGTAGGTGATACTGTTAAGGTTTACGCTAAGGTTGTTGAGGGTACAAGAGAAAGAATTCAGATGTTTGAAGGCGTTGTACTCAAGAGACAGGGCGGCGGTGCAAGAGAAACTTTCACTGTAAGAAGAATTGCATCAGGCGTTGGCGTTGAAAGAACATGGCCAGTTCACTCACCAAGAATCGACCATATTGAAGTATCAAGATATGGTATCGTTAGAAGAGCTAAGCTTAACTACCTCAGAGACAGAGTTGGTAAGGCTGCTAAGGTTAAGG
>CAZUXS010000243.1:0-2601 GCA_964624605.1 uncultured Lachnospiraceae bacterium
TCCATATAACTTGAAAGCCACAAGCCGTATTCAGCTTCCCATTCCTCAAAGTGACCCACTATCCAATCACATTTTTCAAGCCATTTTTCGTCATTTGTTTCCTTATAGAGTGCAACAAGGCTACGCATTGCCCAACCCGTTTCCCTTGCATTCATCTGACCTGTTTTTTGGAAATCGGGAGTTTCAAGCAGGCGGAGAATATTTTCACCCATACCTATTGCGGTATCGTAGGCTGTTCTGTCACCCGTAACATGGTAGTAGTCAAAAAGCCCCTCAACCCACTGATGTGAGCAAACTATTTTGCCGTTTACGCTATGCCCGTTTGTATGTTCAAATTGACCTCCCATAAGCAATGGATTTTTGCTGTAATGGCAAACGTCAACGTCCATTTGGTGCCTTGCCGCCACAAGCACATAATCCATATATCTTCTTATGCCCGTTCTGGCATACATAAGCATTGCCGCATGAGGAAAATCATATTCATTGTTTGTCCACACAAGTTTTCCGCCGCCACGTCCCTGTGATGTGTATCCGACATCAGGGCTGTCACCCCAGTTCATCATACCGTAGCAACGTGAATGTTCATCAGCCTTGCCCACAAGATACATTTCTATTTTGTGATTTATTTTATCCGTAAACACGGCTTCAAAAGCACCCGATTTTTTGAATACGGAGGTTTCAGCCACAGGTCTGTCCGGCATTTGATATATTGTTGTGATGTTGCTTATGCTTTTAAGCTCCTCATTTTTATCGTGGAAATAAAACAACATTTTTTGCTCCCTTGCCGCACCGCTTTGCATAACCACGTTGCCATCACTTGGCACAATATAAGCCGTAATTCCATCATTTTCAACGGCAAAAGCCTTTGGGAAATTCTGCTGTGCCTGATATATTGACACCGCAAGACCGCCCTTCTCGTCCGTATAATCGGCAAAAAACGTACCGTAAAATACCTCTGCATTGTGCTCGTTTGCCTCAAATTTGAGATAATTTGCATCAATGGCGGTGTAAACCCTGTCACCGTTTTCGGAAATATCGTATTTTGTTTTATAGTTTGAAATACCCGTTGCAAGCCTTGTTTGACCGTTAGGTGTCACCTTGTTTTTGAATGAATATTCCTTTATCACAAGCTCTCCGTCGGTTGTGTTTATAAGCCTTGGCGCAAGCTCGAAATACGGCTTGTTGTTATATGCCGTGAGCGTAATTTCAACCCCGACTTTATTTTCATCGTTGTAAAACTCGCCTGTGCCCTTGAATACCGCACATACAGCACCGCTTTCAACAGCAACCCAGTTATCTGTCTTAAACTTGTAGGAATTATTTTTATCGTCTACGAACACGGGTGCGGAAATATAGCTTGAATCATACTTATTTTCACCGTATTCAATACTCTCAAAAAGTTTATTCTCTTCGGTTGAAAGTGAAATTTTGACCTTTCCCGTGTCAACAAAATTTTTATCAATCTTTATTGCATCGAATTTTTTAGCACCCAAATCGGTGTCAATATAGTAGTCCGCACTTTTGTTTGCGTATATTGTGGCATTGAAGCGTACAAAAAGCCACTTCACACTGCCATCTTCCCATTTAGCCGTGAACTTTGCCTGTGAGGGAACAACATTGCCCTCCCCGTCCTTTACAGCCACGCAATCAATATTTTTGAGCGTACCCTTTGCATAAGGTATACCTATGTAGGTCGGCTCGTCAATTCTATCCGTTGAATATATTTTTTCAAAATGAAGCTTAAGCATCGTATAACCTCCATATTTATTATAATGTTTTGCAATAAAATTACTTTACACTTTCATTTTATCACAATCACACGATATATGCAAACAAAAAAATCGGATAAGTACCGATTAACGATACTTACCCGTATTTAAGAGAATATTTGCATTTTTAATTCTTTCCTCCGTCGGAGGTTCAACGCCTTTGAGCTTATAGGCAATACCCAATTTTTCATACTTATGCTCGCCCAGTGAATGATAAGGCAACACCTCAACCCTCTCCACATTGTTGAGAGTCTTAATAAAATCATTAAGCTCGTTGAGATATTTATCGTTATCACTGTAGCCGCTCACAAGTACGTGGCGTATCCAGACCGGCTTGTTTATCTGTGAAAGATATTCAGCCATATTCAAAATATTTGTGTTTTTTTGACCTGTAATCTTAATATGCTCATCGTTGTTGATGTGCTTTATATCAAGCAAAAGCATATCCGTATACTTCATAAGCTCATTGAAAGAGGAAAAGAAAGGTTCTTCCCTTGTGAAAGGCTGCCCTGCCGTGTCGATAACGGTATGCACGCCGTTCTGCTTTGCAAGCTTAAAAAGCTCCGTCAAAAAATCCATCTGTAAAAGTGGTTCACCGCCGCTGACGGTTATTCCGCCGTTTTTGCCCCAATAGGACTTATAGCGCAGTGCCTTTTTAATAATTTCTTCCGCACTTGTAGGCGTGCCGCTTTTCATATCCCAAGTATCGGGATTATGGCAAAAATTGCACCTTAAAGCACAACCGGAAAGAAAAATTACAAACCGAACGCCCGGGCCGTCTACCGACCCGAAGCTTTCGGTTGAATGAACATAACCAATGCTGCTCATATCA
>CAZUXS010000244.1:0-2597 GCA_964624605.1 uncultured Lachnospiraceae bacterium
AATATTTTCATTTTCAATCCCTCCGGTAACATATTGCGTTATGTTTAAAAATTGTAATGTAATTGGCAAAACATAACCGATTATATGTTCATAATTATATCTACGTTCTTGATTATAGCACATTTTTTTAAGATTGGCTAAACTAAATTTAAAATATGTTTGAGGAAAATTATAGTTTCTTTTTGTAAACAATTTGAATTGACCGACACGCAATTTCGATATATAATTATCATAAGAAGATAAAATTACATCGCACTTCAAAAGTTTAGATTGGGTTTATATACAGGTGATAGAATGAAAAATATTGAAATATTACAATCCGATTGAAAGGGGAGATTATATGTTCCGAATTCTTGTTGCAGATGATGATAAACACACCAGAATGTTGATGGAAGCTATATTGAAAGAAGAAAATTATACCGTTTTCACAGCCGAAAACGGAGAAGATGCTTTATCTGTTATTGATAAAGAACACATAGACCTTGTGGTACTTGATATTATGATGCCCAAAATGGACGGTTATGAGTTTACTAAAATTCTCAGAGAAAACAACAATAATCTGCCTATTTTAATGGTATCGGCTAAACAGCTTCCGGCAGATAAGCGAAAAGGCTTTCTTGTGGGTACGGACGATTATATAACAAAGCCTGTTGATGAAGAAGAAATGCTTTTGCGAATAAAGGCACTTTTGAGGAGAGCACAGATAGTGAATGAAAAAAAGATAATTATAGGTGATGTTACACTGGATTATGATTCTTTTTCCGTAACAAAAAACGATGAGGTGCAGGTTTTGCCACAGAAAGAATTTTTACTTTTATACAAACTTCTTTCTTATCCGGGACACATTTTCACCCGTATTCAGCTTATGGACGAAATATGGGGTACTGAAAGCGATACGGGTTGGGAAACCGTAACAGTTCATGTGGGCAGATTGAGAAAGCGTTTTGCCGATTGGAATGAGTTTGAAATTGAATCTGTTCGAGGTCTTGGGTACAGGGCGGTGAAAAAAGTATGAAAAAAGGCAATGTAAAAGAATGTAAAAACAGCTTTGCACTTACGCTTTTGCTTGGAGCATTGATTTTTTCATTCATATTTGTGACATTGTTTTTATCTGCTCTTTTGGGATATTTTATATTGAAAAGCGGAGTTATTTCAAGCCTTACAAATGAAACACCCACACCATACGGCGTAATAGTTATGATTACAATAATAAGCCTTATACTTGGGGCTGTAATTTCCGTAACAATAAGCAAATTTCCGCTAAAACCCGTAAATAAAATAATTTCACAAATGAATCGCTTGGCATCGGGTGATTTTAAGGCAAGGCTTGAAATTGAAGAACCTCTTGCAAAACACCCCACAATAAAAGAGATTACGGACAGTTTTAATAAAATGGCACAAGAACTTGAAAACACTGAAATGCTCCGTTCCGATTTTATAAACAATTTTTCTCACGAGTTTAAAACACCCATTGTTTCTATTGCGGGGTTTGCAAAATTGCTTAAAAGAGGTAATTTAACGGAGGAACAGCGTAAGGAATACATAAACATAATTGAGGAAGAATCCTTGCGACTTTCCGCAATGGCAACAAATGTACTCAATTTGACAAAGTTTGAAAATCAAACCATTCTCACCGACATAACGGAATTTAATCTGTCGGAACAGCTTAGAAACAGTATTCTTTCACTTGAAGGAAAATGGACTAAGAAAAATATAAACTTTGAACTTGATTTTGATGAATATTATATTACAGGCAACAAGGATATGCTTAAACATGTGTGGATAAATTTGATTGATAATGCAATCAAATTTTCATCGGTCGGCGGTACGGTCAGCATAAACATAAATGATGAAAGTTCGCAATATACCGTTTCCGTAATAAATCAAGGTGTTGAAATTGCACAGGAACAACAAAGCAAAATATTCAAAAAATTCTATCAAGCAGATGAGTCACATACTTCCGAGGGTAACGGAATAGGTTTGGCACTTGTTAAAAATGTAACCGAATTGCATGGCGGAAAAGTCGGTGTGGAATGTAAAGACGGCACTACGAAATTTACGGTGGTGTTGCCTAAAAAGCAGTAACCGACAGTGTAAATTGAGGGTATTCAAAACACCCCTTAATTAATATATAATTAAAAAGCGAGGTATAAAAATGAGCAAAATTACAGATTATTTAAACGAAACAAAAGTTTTCTTTTTGGCTACGGTAGACGGCAATCAACCTAAAATCAGACCTTTGGGTGCACATCTTGAGGCAGACGGCAAGGTGCTTTTCGGTATAGGCGATTTCAAAGATGTTTACAAGCAAATGCAGATAAATCCACAGGTTGAAATTGTTGCTTGTAAGCAGGACGGTCATTGGCTTAGATACACCGGAAAAGCTGTGTTTGAAACCGATTACAAGTATGCCGAAGCTATACTTGATGCCGCACCTCAACTTCGTGCAATATACAACGAGGAAACGGGAAATAAAATGGCTGTTTTCCACTTGGAAAATGCAACGGCAGTTGATATCCCTATGATGGGCGAGGGAGAAAACTTACTTTAACAAAAACAAAGAGGTAGTTTATGAGATATGAAGGACAGATTTACAG
>CAZUXS010000245.1:0-2595 GCA_964624605.1 uncultured Lachnospiraceae bacterium
TGGTTCTCGGTTTTTGTTTTAATAATTATTGTTTGTTGCCTTATGTGGTGGCAGAGGAACAGGACAACAGAGGGGTATAGTCTTGCAAGGATAATGCAGGATGGTGTCCTTTTGCAAGAAATTGATTTGAATAGTGTTGATGAGCCTTATGAATTTGTTATAAAAAACGATAGTGGTGAAAGCAACACTATAAGTGTGCAAAAGGGTAGAATTGCCGTTGTTGATGCCGATTGCCGTGACAAAATTTGTGTAAATACGGGCTACATAAGCACGGGAGCGGCACCGATTGTGTGTTTACCTCACAAGCTCACGATAATGATAGTTGATGATGGTGAAACATCGGGAATTGATGCCGTTGCAGGCAACAGGTAGGAGAATTGATATGAATGTGAAAACAATTACATTACTTGCCATGTATTTGACAATGGCGCTTATTATATTCACTCTTGAATCACAAATTCCACCTATTGTGCCTATACCAGGGGTCAAGTTGGGGCTTGCGAACATAATTATTCTTGTTGTAATCATGACTTGCGGTAAGAAAGATGCTTTTACGGTGCTTGTTTTGAGGATAATAATATCAAGCATTTTTTCGGGGCAGGTTATGGGATTTATGTATAGCTTGTGCGGTGGTGTTGTCAGCTTTGCGGTTATGTCGGTTGTGTCACTTTTTATGAAAAGAGATAAGCTGTGGGTTATGAGTATACTCGGAGCTATTGCACACAACATAGGTCAGATTGCGGTGGCAATAGTTATAACCAAAACTTGGCAGATTGTGGGATATTTTTCAATATTGTTTGTATCGGGTATAATTACGGGATTTTTCACGGGTGTATCGGCACAAATTATATTGAAAAGGGTTGAATTTGCGGGATTGTTGAAAGGAAACAAAATATGAAATTCAAAGTTTTAATATTTGCACTTGCTTTTGCGGGTGTATTAAATTTTGTCGGCTGTACAAAAACCGAGCCTGCAAAAAGTGTTGCACAGCAGGAAATAAATTTATCGGACGAAGCCGAGCATACAAAAAGTTTGTTTGCTATGGATACAAGCATAGATTTGAAAATATACGGTGACGAAGAGGTTTTAGATAAGGCAGAGGAGGAAATAAACCGAATTGAAAGCCTTTTGAGCAAAACAAAATCCGAAAGTGAAATTTATGAGCTTAACAATAAAACTTCCGATACGGTATCACCCGAAACCGAGGAACTTTTAAACACTGCTTTGAAATTGGGCGAAGAAACAAACGGTGCTTTTGACATAACAATAGCACCCGTGGTTGAGCTCTGGGGCTTTCCCGATAAAAATTTCAGAGTACCCGAAACCGAGGAACTTAACAAGGCTTTGGAAAGTGTTGACTACAAAAACATAACACTTGAAAACGGAAAAGTGAACATAAAAAACAACTCGCAAATAGATTTGGGCGGCATTGCAAAGGGTTTCACTTCCGACAGCCTTATGAAGCTGTTTGCCGAAAACGGCATAAAATCGGGCTTGGTTTCCCTTGGCGGAAATGTTCAGGCGATAGGTACTAAGCCAAATGGTGATATGTGGAATGTTGCAATACAAAATCCCTTTGATGAAAGCGGTGAATCCTACATAGGTGCGGTTAAAATAGCCGATAAGGCAGTTATCACATCGGGCGGTTATCAAAGATATTTTGTGTATGACGATGTTAAATATCATCATATCATAAATCCCGAAACGGGATATCCTGCAAACAGCGGTTTGGTATCGGTCACAATAGTGAGTGAAAACGGCACACTTGCAGATGGTTTATCCACATCTTTGTATGTTATGGGGCTTGAAAAAAGTATAGAACTTTGGAAAACACACAATGATTTTGATGTGGTTTTTGTGACGGAAAATAATGAAATATATATTACGGACGGTATAAAGGATTATTTTACAAGCAATTATCCTTATGAGGTAATAAACAGATAGTTTGTTGTCAAAAATTTGGGGTGCTGTTTTTGTGGCAGTCCCCTGATTTTTTACATATAAGTTAGCTTATGCTAATAGGAATTTTAACATAAAGGAGTGTTTTTAAATGAAGCGTTATTTAAAAAATGCGGCGGCATATACTCTTGCCGGCATTATGTGTTTTAACGGTGCAACAGGTGTTTTTGCGGCACAGTCTTACGGTGATATGCCTAACGATTGGTCTAAGCCTGCACTTGAAAGTGCCGTTGAAAGGGGACTTATCACGGGTTACAACGGTATGATTCGTCCCGATGATAAACTCACAAGAGCAGAAGCCGCTGTTGTTATCAATCGATTGATTGATAATACCGAAAGAGCAGATATAAGCAACTATACCGATGTGTCCGAAAATGATTGGTTTTATGAGGATATGTCAAAGGCTGTGGCAAAGCAGATATTTGTAGGCAACGGCACAAAACTTGAACCAAACAGAAGCATTACAAGGGAAGAACTTTTTGCTGTTATAGCAAGATGCCTTGATTTGGAAAACGGTGATGAAACGGTTCTTGATAGCTTTACCGATAAAAACAATGTTTCCGACTGGGCAAAAGCAAGCGTTGCGGCTATGGTTGAAAACGGCTATGTAAGCGGCAACAACGGAAAATTAAATCC
>CAZUXS010000246.1:0-2557 GCA_964624605.1 uncultured Lachnospiraceae bacterium
TTCATCAATTGAGAGTAAGAATACACGGCACAATCGCAAGAATTGAGGTTATGCCTGAGGAATTTTCAAAGCTGATTGAAGAAAAAAATCGCAATAAAATTGTTGACGAATTTACAAAATACGGTTTTACCTATGTTTCAATGGATTTAAAAGGTTACAGAACAGGCAGTATGAACGAAACTCTAAAGCTGTGAAATAGTAATTTGAAACAATATAAACGGTCTGATATATATACTCTCACCCGAATATATCAAAACACCCAAATCGGATATTTCATAAAATTCGATTTGGGTGTAATTTATATTTATTTTGTTATTCGGCACTTATATTAATCTCGGAATTTTCTCCGTCCCAAGACACATCGGCACCTATATAATCGGCAATATCACGCAGTTTGAAGTAGTTACTTCCATCTATATTGTAAACATCAGGAGTTACTGTCCGACCATTTACAACGATTGTGGCATTACTCCTTACAGCATCAGCGGGAGAATTATCATTTGAATAATCCTTCTGTCCGCTATATTCACCGGAAGTAATTGTCACCGTACCGGTATCACTATCCCAACCAACATCAAAAGCAGCTGACGTATTCTGCATAATATAGGCAATATCACGTATACGGAAGTAGTTGCTATCATCTATCGTGTATGCCTTTATATCCACGGGATTTGAATTCACCCTCACTTTAGCCTGAGATGGCATTGCATTATGTCCAACCGCAGGAGTATAACGGTCAACTATAGTAAATACAGAGGCGAGATTTCGACCCGCACGAGTTGTAAAACCCTTATCCTTAACATACAGCATACTGCTTGCACCGCCATCATAAAGCAGGGCATCTTTCACACCGATAGATTGCAAATAGGTTGCAATGCTGTTAGGTGATGTAACCGCTGTTCCCAGAATAAGTCTTCCATCGGGGGCTATTGCGGCAAAACTTCTTTGTGCAACGGCGTTTGCATTCTGCTTTGAATCGTAATTTCCCGAATTGCCTGAAGCAGATGTATTGACACCATTTTCAAGCAGACGTGGACCACAGGTAATTGCTGTATAGCCCTCCACCGCCTCTCCGTCAAGAGTTATCGTAGTCTTATACTGCACCTTGTCGCCGACTTTCAAAGCATTCATATTCCCGATAGCAACCATACTTCCCTCAGGCACAGCTATATTCACACCGGAGCTTTCAACAATGCCGGTCACTATATTGTTATTGATATAGGCAACCATCTTGCCCTGCTCAACATAAACAGACTCCTTGTGTGCATCCGTATAACAAGCCGATACGCCGCTTGCATACGAGCCATTCACTGTAATTGAATCACTTGCGGTAACATAGCCAATGTGCGGAGTTCCGTTTGGCTCAAACACAATTCCGGGGCCATCTGCACCATCATTCAAAATAGCTCCTTCACTCACCACCGTACCGTAAATTCTCGGATAATTATCGGGATAACTCACATTGCGTGGATTATAATAGGCATTGAAAAATCCACCATTCATGGCTGCCACAACCTGTCCGTCATCTACCCTACCGATAAGGTCGGATGCAGATGCCGTTGTCAGCTTGCCTGCCACTACAGCCTCACCCGTTCTGTTTGGCGATGACATATCAATATAAACAAGGTTTGCAGTTGAATTGCCTATCCTTGCCGTTGTCGTAACTACCCCCGACGGTATCGCATACACCGCTGTTGTTGATAACATAAGCGCACATAATAAAACCGAAATAAACCTTTTCATAAGAATCCCCCATTTCATATTTAAGTCCTTGAATTTATAAATCCAAGCAGCGATACGCAATTATATTTTATCGCTGTAATATATATCTCGATAATAAAATAATATCAAATAGCATAAAAAAAGTCAATAGCTACACAAAAGTTTGACATAAACTTCGAAAAAGTGTGGAAACAATGCTTTATTCCGCTGTATAAATATGAAAAAAGCACCTGATTTCACAGATGCTTTCAAATCATTTTTTCCTCATCGGAGATAACTGCTATGTATTTTATTGTTCCAACTCCTTGCGTATCTCTGCAAAAGCTTCATCCACCGGCTGAACTCTCCCTCAACACAATCTTGATAACCTTTTTCCAACTTAAATTTTACAACACATGATAATACGGGCATATATCCTCATAATGTCCGTCTTTCATTCTGAAACCTTTCGGTATTGTTCCCAATTGAATGAAACCAAGTCGCTCATAAAGATGTCTTGCGTGAATATTTGTTGATACCACGGCATTAAATTGCAGCACTCCGAAACCGTGTGCTTTCGCTTGTTCCAAACAATCCGAAACAAGTTTTTCTCCTATGTGATATCCACGCATATTTGAACTTACCGCATAGCTGGCATTGCATATATGCCCACACCTGCCCACGTTATTTGGGTGCAAAATATAAAGTCCGTAAACTTCATTTGTCTTTATGTCAACGGCAACCGCACTATATGTTTGCTCTTTGAAAAATTGCGTTGCCGTTGGAACTGTCAATATTTCCTCCTGCGGAAATGCAATTCCCTCTTCCACAATTTCATTCCATATTTTCATCATTT
>CAZUXS010000247.1:0-2537 GCA_964624605.1 uncultured Lachnospiraceae bacterium
AGATTGAAAAAATAATAAGAGATAACTTTGATTTAAGACCTGTGGCAATAATCAAGGCTTTGGATTTAAGACGTCCTATTTACAAGCAGACAGCGGCTTACGGTCACTTTGGCAGAACAGATATTGATTTGCCATGGGAGAAGCTTGATAAAACCGAGTGCTTCAAAAACGCACTGTAAGTTTAATAACTTAAATAAGGAGATATACTTATGGGAAAGGTTATGAGTTGGTTTGCACTTGCCTGTGTAGTTATTCTTTTCGGTATAGTTGTGTTTTATACTCCCGATGCATCTTCACAGCAGATTGAAAAATTTGATGTGACGGAGCAAGACGGAAAAATACATATTGAGGGGAGTATGCAAGAGGGATATATGTATCGTGGTTATAAGGTTGATTCTCTTGCAGGCAATTACTTCCTTACAATAAAGCGGGGACTTGTCGGTAATCGCAATTTTACCATAGATGTGGATGAAGAAAGTTTCAAAAAGGAAAACAGACAGCCGCTTGAAAGAATGTATACGGTAGATAAAGCAGGCGACAAAACTCTGATTTACGGAGAAGAGTAAAATTTTATATTTAAAGCATAAGTGTATGTATTTTACGGCGTGGTGTGACGATTGTCTGCCACGCCGTTTGTGTTGGTTGGAAAAAATTCGCAAAAAAATAAAAAAAATTCAAAATAACTCTTGACAATACAGCATTAAAGTGTTATCTTATAGATAGTGATTAGCACTCGAGTGTGTTGAGTGCTAACAAGTGGTTAAAGCTTTTATACAGGGAAGTGATTATATGGATCTGAATGAAAGAAAAGTTAAAATATTGGAAGCTATAATAAATGATTATATTGCAACAGGCGAGCCTATAGGCTCACGAAGTATTGCGAAAAAATATGATCTCGGTATTTCTTCTGCTACAATACGTAACGAAATGAGCGATTTGGAGGATATGGGACTTATAGTTCAGCCGCATACATCGGCAGGACGTATTCCATCCGAAAAAGGCTACAGACTTTATGTTGATGAGTTGATGAAGCCCGATGAGCTTTCCGGAGATGATATAAAGTTTTTGAAACAGGCCATCAACACCGGAATGGGACAGATAGATTACCTTATGCAGCAAACGGCTAAGGCGCTTTCAATGCTCACAAGCTACACAACGGTTGTCACAGAGCCTAAAAGCAGAGTGATAAAAGTGAAACATATTCAGCTTGTGCCTGTTGATGAGAGGTCTTTGGTTGCGGTTATAGTAACGGATAACAAGGTTGTGAAAAATCAAATAATCCGCTCTGCAAGTATACCGAATGTGAATGAGCTGAATGAACTTTCGGCTGTGGTTAATTCCATAATCGCAAATGTATCACTTGAAGATATAAACGCCGATGTGCTTGGCACTGTGCTTGAGAGATATCCTAATTATAAGGACATAATTGTGAAAGTGTTTAAGGCGATTGTTGCAGCTGTGAGAGAGGAAGAAGAAGTTCACCTTTACACAAGCGGTGTTAAAAATATTCTCGGTTTCCCCGAGTTCAGCGATGTGAATAAAGCAAGAAATGTTTTTCAGGCTTTTGAAGAAAAGGATATGCTTATCAATTTGATGAGCCCCGAAAGTGTCGGCGAACAGGGAAATGACAGCAATCAAATACAGATACTCATAGGCGGTGAGAGCCGTGTGGAGGAAATGAAAGATTGCAGCATTGTAAGAGCAAATTACCGTTACGGCGACAATTCTTACGGCACGATAGGTATTATAGGACCTACGAGAATGAACTACAGCCAAGCGGTTGCGGTGCTTACAAATATAGTAAACAACATTAATGGAGTAATAAAGTCCCTTACGGACGACGATAATACAGAGGGAGGATATTATGGATAGTGATAACAAGGAATTTGAAAATATGAATGAAGAAAATAAAGTTGACGTTGAAGAAATCGTGGAAACAACCGAAGAGGTTGTCGAAGAGGTGAAAGAGGAAACTGTTGAGGATAAGCTTGAAGCGGCACTTGCAAAAGCTGATGAAAACTGGGATAAGTACCTCAGACAGCTTGCCGAATTCGAAAATTTCAGAAAACGTTCAAATGCTGAAAAGGCAGGTATGTATAATAACGGTGTCAGAGATGTGGTTGAAAAACTTTTGCCCGTTATAGACAACTTTGAAAGAGCAATTGCCTCCGTGCCCGAAGATGAAAGAGAGGGCGGAATGTTCAAGGGTGTCGAAATGATACAAAAACAGTTTTTGGAAATTATGAGTGCCGTAGGTGTGGAAGAAATTCCGGCTGAGGGCGAGCCTTTTGATCCTAACGTACATTCAGCTGTAATGCACGTTGAGCAGGAGGGCTGTGACGACAATGTTGTTGTTGAGGTTTTCCAAAAGGGTTATAAACTCGGTGATAAGATAATAAGACCGAGTATGGTAAAAGTTGCAAACTAAAGGAAGAATTTCCTTTATATAAATTTATCAATAAGTAATTTTTAATTATATAGCTTTAAAAGGAGAGATTATAATGGGAAAAATCATAGGTATTGACTTAGGTACAACA
>CAZUXS010000248.1:0-2503 GCA_964624605.1 uncultured Lachnospiraceae bacterium
GCTATGCTTGCATAGAAACTTATTTAACATAATTATTCGTTTTCATTAGTGATTTTGCCGTTTTCCTCTCTGATTTCTTTGTCAATCAATTCCATAAGCAGTTGATCGGCTGTTTTAATCAAATTTTTATTTGTAAAGGAGCTTACAATGTACCTTGTACCGCCTATGATAATCGTATGTTCTTCTTCAAGTTTGTTAAAATCTTTATTTTCCATAAAATTCTCCTCCCATTAAACCGATTTTATAAATTTTCTCTCTAATGCAAACAGAAGTACATCTGTTACAAATTCCTCTTTGCTATCATAATTTTTCAATAGTTCGGTTTTCTTTTCCTCGGATATTGTTTCATCATTCACTATAAGCAAAAATAACTTATTTATAACCATAGAAACATCATAAAGCATCGGCAAAATGTAATTGCTTACATCTTCACATAAATGCTTTGCATTATTGCTACGCATATAAAACCTTGTGATTTTTGGACTTATGGGTGCTGTTCCTTTGAGCCAGCGACAAACTCTGCCGTTATCAAACACAAAATTTTCATTTTGCAAAACAAAAAAGTTAAAAAGTGAGCAAACAAAATCCACTTGATTTAAACGATTGCCTTCGCTTGTATAATCTTCAATTATTTTCATTACATTTTTAAAATTACATATATCCATATTTACCTCCCGATATTTCAATTTTTGAGCAATTACCGTACAATGACATTTAATAAAAAAAGTGTAGAATTATATAAAACAGCACTTTAAAAATCCTAAATTTTGATGTATAATAATCTTATATCGAAGTCTTTCAAAAAGTCGATAATCTGCTGTTTGGAAAGGAATTGTATTATGAAAATCAAACAGCAAAATAAGATTACGGCTTTATATTGCAGATTAAGCCGAGATGATGAATTTAACGGTGACAGTATGAGTATTCAGACACAAAAAACAATGCTTTTGCAGTACGCAAAGGAAATGGGTATTTTTAGGTTTGAATACTACATTGATGATGGCTTTACGGGTACAAATTTCAACCGCCCTGACTTTCAGCGTATGCTTGCCGATATTGAAGATAGCAAGATTGATACGGTCATAGTCAAAGACTTGTCAAGGCTTGGCAGAGAGTATTTGCAGACGGGTTATTATACGGAAGTTTACTTTCCGGAAAACGATGTTCGCTTTATCGCAATCAATGATAATGTGGATACCGAAAACGGCGAAAATGAGTTTGCACCTTTCAAAAATATTATCAATGAATGGTATGCAAAAGATTGCAGTCGCAAGGTGCGTTCCGCACTCAAAACAAAGGCAAGAAACGGCGAGTATACAGGGAGCAGACCTGCTTACGGTTACAAAAAATCTCCCGACGATATTCACAAACTTGTACCCGATGAAAATGCCGAAGTTGTGAAAACAATGTTTGATATGGCTCTTAAAGGTGTGAGTGTTTTTGAGATTTCTCAATATCTTAAAAGGCAACATATACCAACACCGAGGGCATACTCTGACAGGCTTAAAAATCCGTCAATGGTGGATGCAAGCAAGTATCCTTATGAGTGGTCTAAAACCTTAGTATATCAGATTTTGAGTAATCCGATTTATACAGGAAACCTTGTTGCATCACGCTTTAAAGTCAAATCCTTTAAAAACAAGAAAGTTGTCACTACACCAAAGAATGAATGGATTGTTGTTGAAAATACTCACGAAGCACTTGTGAGTCAAAGTGATTTTGATTTAACTCAGCAAAGAATAAGTGTAAAGCAACACAGAAAACCATTGAACAAAGACAACATTTTCAGAGGTCTTTTGTTCTGCGGTGAGTGCAACAACAGAATGGTGTGGAGTAAGTCAAATCGTAAACACTCAATAGGCAATTACGGTTGCAATCTTTACAAAAGATTTGGCGGAAGTGAGTGTTCATATCATTACATTACGATTGAGGATTTGAAAGAAATTGTACTGCAAAGCATACAGAAAAACGCATCTCTTGCAAGTGAGGATTTTGACAAATATGTTGAGCATCTTGTTGAGGTAACAACCAATGCAAACATCTCGGACAGACTTGTTTACACAAGGGAAAATGAGAAAAATCTCAAACGCATAGATGAGCTTGATACCTTGTTGCAAAAACTGTACGAGGATAATGTTTTCGGAAAGATTACCGACGAAAGATATTCAGCCTTGTCAAAAAGTATGGAGAATGAGCAGAAACAGCTTAAAGACCGCTGTATAGAACTTTCTACCTATCTGCAAAGAAACAACCGAGAAACCGAAAAAAACAGCCAATTCGCAAACCTTATATGCAAGTATACGGATATAACCGAATTAACTTCGGAACTTCTCAACACACTTATCGAAAAGATTGTTATACACGAATATCTTGATGCCGAAAACGGTGAAAAGACAAAAAAAGTCGAGATTTACTACCGTTTCGTGGGTAAGATATGATTTTGAAAATTTGTCCGCAATAACTTAATCTCTCCACCGATGATTTGCCAAATAGCACCGCCCAT
>CAZUXS010000249.1:0-2490 GCA_964624605.1 uncultured Lachnospiraceae bacterium
ACCAGAACTTTCCCCGTAAACGGAAAATTTACGGAAAGACAAAAGCAGATTTACAACATTGTGCTTGGCGGTCACGACCTCATTACAGACACTATAAAAGCAGGCATAGAATTTGCATCACTTAACGAAACACTCAAAAAATACTATGCCGAAGAGCTTAAAAAAATAGGTCTTATACAAAACGATGATGAAGTTTCAAAATACTATTATCACGGTGTCAGCCACCTTTTGGGGCTTGAAACTCACGATGTAGGCAGACACAACGAAGGGAAACTGCTTGAAGGCATGGTTCTCACAGTTGAACCGGGGCTTTATATAGCCGAAGAAAACATAGGCATAAGAATTGAAGATGATGTTCTTGTACTTAAAAACGGCTGTGAGGTACTTTCAAAAGATATAATAAGAACGGTTGATGAAATAGAGGCTTATATGGGTGGCAAAAATGCTTGAACTTGAAAGCGACTTATTCTCTCCCGTGAAAGCATTGTTTGAACAAAACGGCTATGAGGTAAACGGAGAAGTTAAGGGCTGTGACTTGGCGGCTGTCAAAGGTGACATTCTTGCCGTTTGCGAGCTGAAAAAAAGTTTCAACCTAAAACTGGTATATCAGCTTATGGAAAGAAAAAAGCTGACTTCCGAGGTTTATGCCGTAATACCCACACCCAAATCATTCAGGGCAAAGCATACAAAATCCATGCTTGAATTATTGAAAAAACTGGGTGTCGGTCTGGTGGTGGTATCACCCGAAACAATGCTTGCACAGGTTGTTGTAAATCCCGACGGCAACAGCGAAAATCCCACAAAAAAGCGAATAAACACAAGAAAAAAGATAATTGCCGAAGTCAATGGCAGATTATCAAATAACTTGGGTGGCATAAACAAAACCGAAATTATGACACTCTACAAAGAAAATTCTCTTGCGGCACTGTGCTATGCCGAAAACAATGAAATTTTGAAAACACGTTTTTTGAAAAAAGAAATCGTAAATGCCGTAAGGTCAAACTATTACGAGTGGTTTGAAAGAGTCGGCAGAGGCGAATATGTTATGACGGAAAAAGGCAAAACCGCACTTAATGAAGAAAAATATAAAACAGTAGTGGATTACTACAGAAACGAGGTAAATAAGAAATGTTCAAAATAGGAAGAAATGAAAGATGTTGGTGTGGAAGCGGCAAAAAATACAAAGTTTGTCACGAAGCAAGCGATGAAGCTAACTTAAAGGATTTTGTAAAACAGGGTTATCCCATTCCCGACAGGTCACTCATTCTTTCACAGGAGCAAATTAACGGCATAAGAGAAAGTGCCAAAGTTTCAGTTGCCATTATGGACGAGCTTGACACAATAGTTAAAGAGGGCATAACCACACAGGAAATTGATGATTTGGTTGCAAAACGCACAAAGGAGGCAGGCGGTATCTGTGCCCCATACCATTACGAGGGATTCCCAAAGCACTGCTGTACATCAATAAACAATGTTGTTTGCCACGGCATTCCGGATAGTACAGTGCTTAAAGAGGGCGACATAGTGAACGTGGATATCACCACAATACTTAACGGCTATTATTCCGATATGAGCAGAATGTATATGATTGGCAAGGTGAGCGACGAAGCAAAACAGCTTGTAGACGTTACAAAAGAGTGTATGTTTGCAGGCATTGATGCAGTTAAGCCTTATCAGCCCGTTTCCGTTGTTGGCAACACAATAAACGAGATTACGGATAAATACAACTACGGCATAATCAGGGCACTTTGCGGTCATGGTGTAGGTCTTGATTTCCACAGCGACCCTATTGTAAATCACTACAGAAGCACAAGAAAAACAATGATAATGGTGCCGGGCATGGTATTCACTGTTGAGCCTATGATAAATGCAGGCAGTTTTGAATGTGATGTTGACAGAGTTGACGACTGGACTGTAAGAACCCGTGACGGCAGTCTTTCAGCACAGTGGGAACACACAATACTCGTAACCGAGGACGGTGCGGAAATACTTACAAAATAAAAAAATCTACAGGGAGATGATGTTTTATGCGAATACTTGTTATAAGCGACACACACAGGTCACTTTTAAATGTGTACAGAGTTATAAATGACATTAAAGATATGATTGACGGAATAATTCATCTTGGTGATGTTGCGGAAGATGTGGATTTGATAAAGCATCGTTTCCCCGATATACCCGTTTACAATGTGCTGGGCAACTGCGATTGGGGCAACACTTCCGCAAAGGAGGAGGCTGTAATCACACTGGAGGGCAAAAAAATCCTCCTCACCCACGGGCATAATTATTATGTGCAAAACGGTGTTTACCGCCTTGCTTTAAGGGGTGCGGAAATAGGTGCGGACTGCTGTCTTTACGGTCACACTCACATACCTTTTTTGGATTATGAGGGCAATATGGTAATTATGAACCCCGGCAGTCTTTCACAGCCACGTGGCAACAGCAGTTACAATTACGGTATGCTTATAATTGAGGACGGCACATTGAGGG
>CAZUXS010000250.1:0-2418 GCA_964624605.1 uncultured Lachnospiraceae bacterium
CCGTTTCTGCCGTAATAATCCTTTATTGCATTTCTGAGGAAATCATATCCCTGCTCGGGGCCGTAGCCCTTGAATGTTTCAGCCTTGCTCATTTCGTCAACAGCCTCATGCATAGCCTTTATTACGGATGGTGCAAGGGGAAGTGTAACATCACCTATACCAAGACGGATAACAGGCTTGTCCGGATTCTCCGCAACAAAGTTGTTTACTCTTTTTGCTATTTCGGAAAAGAGATAGCTCTGCTTTACATTGAGATAGTTTTCGTTAAATTTTGCCATTTTTTTATTCTCCTTTAAAACATTGTTTTCTGAATTTTGGGTGCAAAACGGGAACCCCCGCTCAAATCGACGCCATTGCCGCTATACGGAGATTCCCGAAAAAATTTTAAGTTATTAAGCGTTTAACTCCAAAAGTTTATTTACCTCCGCAAGCTTCAGACAGACGCAGAACACGTTTATTGCCTTTTTAAGCTCTTCGCAATTCGGATAGCTTGGAGCAATTCTCAAATTGCTGTCGTGAGGATCGTTGCCGTGAGGGTAGGTAGCACCTGCACCCGTGAGCACAAGTCCGCATTCCTTTGCAAGGCGAACGGTTTCCTTTGCACAGCCATCCATAGTGTCAACGGATACAAAGTAACCGCCCTTTGGATTTGTCCAGCTGAGCATATCGGAATCCTTAAATTCCTCATCAAATTTATTGAGGACGATATCAAACTTTTCTTTGAGCATATCGCCGAGTTTTTTCATGTGTACCTTTATACCGTCTGCATTTTTGAAGAAATTGACGGTTCTGAGTTGGTTTATTTTGTTGTGACCTATGGTCTGCTTACCGAAGTGATACTTTATTTCCTCTATGCACTCGTCGCTTGCCGCCATAAGCGCAACGCCCGAACCGGGGAAGGTGATTTTTGATGTTGAGAAGAAATATACTATTCTCTGCTGTGTGTTGTATTTTGCACACGCATCAAAAATATTGTAAAGCTTAACTTCTTCGTAAACATGATGTATAGCGTAGGCATTATCCCAGAAAATTTTGAAATCTTCCGCTGCCGTAGGCATTTTTGCAAGTCTGTCCACAACCTCATCACTGTAGCAAACACCGTTAGGGTTTGAATAGAGAGGCACGCACATAATACCCTTTATTGTAGGGTCGTCCTTCACAAGCTTTTCAACCACGTCCATATCGGGACCGTTTTGTGTCATAGGTACGGTAATCATTTCAAAACCGAATTCATCGAGTATTGTGAAATGTCTGTCGTAACCCGGAACGGGGCAAATGAACTTTCTGCCCTCAACAAGTCCCCAAGGCTTTGAGCCGAGTGAACCGAAGATATAAAATCTTGCGAATGTGTCATATATAAGATTAAGGCTGGAATTACCACCTATTATTATATTCTTTTCCGGTATATCCAAAAGATCGGAGAAAAGATCCTTACATTCTCTTATGCCGTCGAGTATGCCGTAATTACGCACATCAACGCCCTCTTTTGTGATATAGTTATCCAAAGGCTCGGTAAGTATATCATTTGAAAGATTAAGCTGCTCACCGGCAGGCTTTCCTCTTGACATATCAAGCTTTAAGCCCATAGCCTTAAGTTCGTTATATTCTTTTTGTAAACTATTTTGCATTGACTTAAGTTCGTCAACACCAAGCTCTTTAAGCTTCATAATTTTCCCCTCCGAACACGTAAAATCAACGATTTCCAAATCTTTATTTCATTATACCTTTTTTTATATGGTATTGTCAATAGGTTTGAGTGTAAAAAAATCAAAAAAATTATAAAAAATGAATTAAGTTGTCCAAGAAAAATCATTTTCTATATATATTAACTAAAAATCAACCCTCTTTTTGCAAGATGTTGTAATTCAAATTTCAAAAAAAGTTAAAAAAAGTACTTGACAATTCTTGGAGTTGGTATTATACTGTTCTCACAAACAGCAAAGACGCTTTAGATTTTTAATCCACGCACGGAGTTTCTGTGGGATTATTAATCTAAGGCGTCTTTTGTCATTCCGCAGCAATTTCCATATATTAGATGAATAGGAGGGATTATTATGGAAATGAAACACATAATGGAGCTTAGCTCCGTAATGGATACCTTCTGGTTACTTTTCGGTACAACGTTGGTATTCTGGATGCAGGCAGGTTTTGCAATGGTGGAAGCAGGTTTCACAAGGGCAAAAAACGCAGGTAACATCATAATGAAGAACCTTATGGACTTTGTCCTCGGTTCAATTGCCTTTTGGCTGATAGGTTACGGCCTTATGTACGGCACAGGTAACGGCTTATTGGGTTGGTTTGACCCATTCATAACAAAGAGTTATGACACAGGCACAGCTCCTCTTTGGGCTCACGTAATTTTTAACACAGTATTCTGTGCAACATCAGCAACTATTGTTTCCGGTGCTATGGCTGAAA
>CAZUXS010000251.1:0-2416 GCA_964624605.1 uncultured Lachnospiraceae bacterium
AGTGCCGCAAGACCCTTGCCGTGCACAATGTTTTTAAGACCGCTTGCAGGGTGCTCCATACCGTGAGCAAGTGTTACGCCTGCCGTGTTTATAACCATACCGCCTATTGTGCTTGCAAGTGTTATATTTTCCCAACCCTCAATATATTCGGGGTCATTATATACTTTCACAAGATTATTTGCAATAAGATTTATGGCATAAAGGCTGAGTGCATCCGTGAAAGGCTGTGCTATTGTTGAAGTGTAGGCTTCAATGCTGTGGCACAGTGCATCAAAACCAACGCTGGCAAGCACGGACTTTGGCATGGTCATCATACATTCGGGGTCAACAATTGATGCCTTTGCAATTATGGCATTGCATCTGAGTGACTTTTTATCTCCGTTTTCGGGATTTGTGAGCACCGCAAAACCGTTGCCCTCCGAACCTGTACCGCAAGTAGTCGGTATAAGTACAAGAGGAAGTGCCTTCTCACTCTGCAATTTATTGAATATGTAATCGTTTATATCTCCGTCATTTACTGCAAGAAAAGCTATTGATTTTGCGCAGTCCATTATTGAACCGCCGCCGACAGCCACAACCACATCACAGCCGTTTGCCTTTGCTGTTTCAGCACCCTTAACAGCCGTTGTTGTGAGCGGATTTTGAGTTACCTCGTCAAAAACAATGCTTTCAACACCTGCGGATTTAAGATAGGTGCAAACCTTATCAAGCAAGCCTGATTTTTTGGAACTGCTGCCGCCTGTGACAACCATTGCTTTTTTGCCGTATTTTGAGGCTATAGTTCCCACTTCCGCAGCTCTGCCTTTGCCGAATATAATGTTTACGGGTAAATTGTAATCAAACTTCATTATTCTATCAGTCCTTTTATTTTAAGATATGCTTTTATAACTTCGACACATTCATCTATGCCGACTTTCTCACTATTAAGTGTTATATCATAATTTATGGGATTTGTCCAGTAATTTCCGTGTGTGTAGTATTTGTAATACTCGGCTCTGAACTTATCCGTATTTTTGATTGTCGTTTCCGCCACATCTTGTGTAACACCCATATTTTCCATAGTACGCTTTATGCAAAAATCTCTGGGTGCTTCTATGTAAACACTCACAACATTAGGTCTGCCTGCAAGTATATAATCCGCACACTTACCTACAATAACGCAAGATTCGGTATCGGCGAGGTTTTGTATAATCTGCTTTTGATAATCGAAAAGAGTATCATCGGACACAAATTTTTCGTTTCTTGCTATATACTTTCTTGCCCTCGGAAGTCCTCTCATAAGTCCCGCAAAAGAACTGCCCGAATTACGCATTTTTTCATTTACGGCATTGAACATTTCTTCATCAAGTCCGCTGAGCTGTGAAGCAAGTGTCAAAATTCTGTTTTCATAGCAGTGAATACCAAGGTCTTTGGCAAGTTTAGATGCTATCACCTTACCGCCCGTACCGAAACCTCTCGCAAAAGTTACAACAAAATTATCCATATCTTTTTACCTCCGTCAGCCTGCAATAAAGCGGCTCAAAAATTCCTTTGCTCTCGGGTGCTTTGGATTTGTGAAAAATTCTGAGGGCGGAGCGTCCTCCACAATGTAACCCTTATCCATGAAAAGCACTCTGTTTGAAACATCTCTTGCAAAGTCCATCTCGTGAGTTACTATAATCATAGTAAGGTTTTCGCTTGCAAGCTCTTTCATAACAGCAAGTACATCGCCTACCATTTCGGGGTCAAGTGCGGAAGTCGGCTCATCAAAAAGAAGAACCTCGGGATTCATACAAAGACCTCTGGCAATGGCAACACGCTGTTTTTGACCACCTGAAAGCTGTGATGGATAAGCATTTATAAAAGGTGCCATACCTACTGATTTAAGGTGTGAAATTGCTCTTTCGTAGCACTCCTCTTTAGGCAAGTGCAAAACCTTTCTTGTACCCTCCATACAGTTTTGAAGTACGGTTTTATTGTTAAATAAATTAAATGACTGGAACACCATTCCCACCTTTGAACGGTATTCGTTTATTTCCTTTTGTTTCTTGCCAAGCTCGTTGCCGTGGAAGAAAATTTTTCCGCAAGTCTGTGTTTCAAGCTGATTTATACATCTGAGCATAGTTGATTTACCGGAACCGGATGAGCCTAAAATACATATAACATCACCCTTACTGACGGAAAAATCAATTTTTCTAAGGACCTGATGTTCACCGAAAGACTTGCTGAGTTCCTCAACTCTTATAATTTCGTTCTTTGATTTTAAAGCCATACAATCTCCTCCTTACTGTGCATCTTCCATATATTCAACAGCAAGACCGTAGTTTTTCTGCTGTGACATCTTCTTTTCCATAAGCAAGAAAAGCTGATTGAATACGAAGCAAAGCACAAAATAAATAATTGCAATTACGAGGTATGATTCAAAATATTTGTAGTA
>CAZUXS010000252.1:0-2402 GCA_964624605.1 uncultured Lachnospiraceae bacterium
TGTACGAAATTTAAAACCTTGGGGCGTTGCCCCAAACCCTACCACCTTTTAAAAAAGGTGGACGAAAATTTTCTATTAGCTTCGCTATACTTATATTTGAAATTCGCTACTTATATATGAAAATTGGTTTTCGTAAGGTTGAACACACTTGCAAATATACGCAGTTGAAGTTTTTGGGAGGAAATGGAAATGGATAAAATAAAGGTCGGAATTATAGGTGCAACGGGTTATGCAGGCAGTGAACTTGTCAGACTGATTACATCACACCCAAACGCAGAGCTTGTTTCAATGTCCAGCCACAGTTATGCAGGCAAGGATTATTCTGAGGTATATTCAAATTATACACATCTTGATTATGTGTGCGAGGAAGAGGATATAGATAAGATGGCTGATTTGTGCGATGTTATTTTTATGGCACTTCCTCATGGCATTGCAAGCTCCAGAGTAACGGAAGATATACTTAAAAAATGCAAAATTATTGACTTGGGTGCGGACTTCCGTTTGCAGGACGTGGACGTGTATGAAAAGTGGTACACTGAGCACCATGCCAAGGATATATTGCCCGAAGCAGTGTACGGACTTTGCGAGATAAACAGAGAAAAGATAAAGGGCAAGAGGATTGTTGCAAATCCGGGTTGCTACACAACCACATCTATTTTAAGTCTTTACCCACTTGTAAAGGAAAAGATGATTGACCTTTCTTCCATTATAATAGATGCAAAAAGCGGTGCAACGGGTGCAGGCAGAGGCTTGTCACTTGCAAACCACTATTGCGAGCTTAATGAGAGCGTAAAGGCTTATAAGGTGGCAAGCCACAGACACACTCCGGAAATTGAGGAACAGCTTGGCTATGCGGCAGGTGAAAAAATAGTGCTTAACTTCACACCGCACTTGATGCCTATGGATAGGGGTATACTTGCAACTTGCTATGCTAATTTAAATGCTGATTACAGCTATGCCGATATAAAGGCTGTTTATGAAAAATACTACGGCAAAGAATACTTCATAAGACTTACAAAAGAGGGTACTTTGCCCGAAACAAAGTGGGTTAAGTGCAGTAACTTTGTGGATATAGGTTTCACTGTTGATAAGAGAACAAAGAGAGTTATTGTTATAGGTGCTCTTGATAACTTGTTTAAGGGTGCGGCAGGTCAGGCCGTACAGAATATGAATATATTATTTGATTTGGACGAGAAAACGGGTCTTGACTATGTGCCCGTATTCCCTGCGTAATAAAAAGAGGAGGACTGCTAAATGGAAATTTTAAAAGGTAATGCGGCAACAGCAAAAGGCTTTAGGGCGGCAGGCTATGCGGCAGGTATAAAAAACACTACTAAACTTGATGTTGCTGTTTTAACAAGTGATGTGCCTTGTGTTGCGGCAGGCTGTTTCACAACAAATGTTGTTAAGGCGGCACCTGTGCTTTGGGATATGAAAAACATAAAAAACAAAATTCAGGGTGTGGTTGCAAACAGCGGTAATGCTAACGCTTGCACAGGTGAGCAGGGTCTTGCCGATGCCGAGGAAACAGCGGCTAAACTTGCAGGTCTTATGAGTTTGGAGGCTAAAAACATTCTTGTTTGTTCAACGGGTGTTATTGGCGTACCATTGCCTATGGAAAAGATTAAAAAAGGTGTTGAGGGTGCACACGCACTTTTAAGCCACAGCTACGAGGGCGGTGTTACGGCATCACAGGCTATAATGACAACAGATACAGTTGAAAAAACAACCGCTGTCAGAGTTGAGATAAAGGGTAAACCGGTAGTGATAGGCGGTATGTGCAAGGGTAGCGGTATGATTAATCCTAACATGGCTACTATGCTTTGCTTCATAACAACAGACTGCAATATATCAGGCAGACTGCTTAATAAGGCACTTAAAAAGTGCGTAGCCGATACTTTCAATATGATAAGTGTAGACGGTGATATGTCAACAAACGACACAGTGCTTGCACTTGCAAACGGTATGGCTGAGAATAATGTTATAAGTGATGAAGATGATGATTACAAGGTATTCTGCGAGGGCTTGATGTATGTTGCAAAGACACTTGCAGTTATGTGTGCGGACGACGGCGAGGGTGCAACAAAGCTCATAGAAGCAACCGTAAAGGGTGCTAAAACTAAGGACGAGGCAAGAACCATTGCTAACAGCGTTGTTTCTTCAAATCTGCTTAAGGCGGCTATATTCGGTGAAGATGCCAACTGGGGCAGAGTGCTTTGTGCTATGGGTTACAGCGGTGCACAGTTTGACCCGTTGGGTGTTACCATTGTGTTCAGAAGTGATGCAGGCGAGATTAAGTTGATGGATAGTGGTAAGCCTATTATTTTTGATGAAAATAAGGCGGCAAAAATTCTTGCCGAGCATAAGATTTATATAGATATGCATTTGAGTGAGGGTAGACA
>CAZUXS010000253.1:0-2397 GCA_964624605.1 uncultured Lachnospiraceae bacterium
GAGGAACAAAGAATGAAAAATATAACACTTATAGGTATGCCGGGGTGTGGTAAGAGCACCATCGGTGTTGTGCTTGCAAAAGTTTTGGGTTACAGATTTACGGATTGTGACTTGCTCATACAGGAAGAAACGGGCAAACTTTTGCACGAGCTTATAGAAAAATACGGAAATGACGGCTTTATTAAAATAGAAAATGACACAATAAAAGGCATAAACACTTCAAATTGCATAATTGCAACGGGTGGCAGTGCCGTATACGGCAGTGAAGCTATGGCACATCTTAAAGAGATATCAACGGTTGTGTATATAAAGCTTTCATATAAAGAAATTGAAAGCCGCCTCGGAGATTTGGAGGAGCGAGGAGTGGTACTTGAAAAGGGTAAAACGCTTCTTGATTTATATAACGAGCGTTGTAAGCTTTACGAAAAATATGCCGATGTTGTTGTTGAAACAGAAAATTTGAGTGTGAGGGAGAGTGTGAAAGCCGTAACGGATAATGTATTTAAATAAGAAATGGCAGAAATTTTGTGCAACAACGGTGAATGTGTTTCGGAAAAAGCATTATATGAACCGATGATATAAATGCAGGCACATATTTTAATGAATAATACAAATTTTATCGGAGCTGTTATATCAAGGTATAGCAGCTTCGATTTATGTTTTAAGCTTAAATAGGTCTTTAAATATACAATAAATTAATAATTTATGAATAATTCAATTCAATAAAAAAACCCTTGACAAGGGCGGATAAAAATGGTACAATAATATAATGTATCCATAAAAGGACACACCAAACCTACTGTACTTTTATTATAGCACAAAAGGTTTTGGAATACAAGAGGTAAATGTAAATTTTTTGTAAAAATTATGAACTAACACCTCTTGAACGTGAATAAATTGTGAATAAATTGTAAATTTTACACCGATACGAGGTGTGGTTTCAATTTTAATAAAAAATGAAGGAGTGGAGGTACTAATGGAAAAGAACAGAATACGCCGTGTCGATACCGGTGACAGTATGCGTATGAGTTATGCTAAGTTTAATGAAGTGCTTGAAATGCCTAATCTTCTTGCTCTTCAGAAAGACAGCTATCAGTGGTTTCTTGATGAAGGTCTGAAAGAGGTATTTGAGGACATTTCTCCAATCAGAGACTACAACGGCAAGTTTTCACTTGAATTTGTAGACTTTGAACTTAACAAAAACGAAACCAAATACGATATTCCCGAGTGCAAAGAAAGAGATGTAAACTATGCAGCGCCTTTAAGAGTAAAGGTCAGACTTAAGATTGAGAATAAGGATATACCGGAACAGCCTATATTTATGGGTGATTTCCCTATAATGACCGATACCGGTACATTCATCATCAACGGTGCAGAGAGAGTAATTGTCAGCCAGTTGGTTCGTTCTCCCGGTATATACTATGATGTACAGAAAGATAAGGATGGTAAAAACCTTCTTTCTTCAACCGTTATACCTAACAGAGGTGCATGGCTTGAATATGAAACGGATAGTGCAAATATTTTTTCCGTAAGAGTTGACAGAACAAGAAAAGTGCCTGTTACAACATTTATCAGAGCACTTGATGAGGGTCTTAATTCAGAAGAGGACATCAAAGATAAATTCGGTTATGACCCAAAGATTATTGCAACACTTAATAAGGATGAAAAGGATCAGACTTACGAAAATGCTCTTATAGAGCTTTACAGAAAAATCCGTCCCGGTGAAGTGCCTACGGTGGAAAGCTCAAAATCACTCCTTCACAATATGTTTTATGATGCAAAGCGTTATGACCTTGCTCATGTGGGACGTTATAAGTTCAACAAGAAGCTTGCACTCAGACGCCGTATAAACGGTTATACGCTTGCGGAAGATGCAATCGACCCAATGACAGGTGAAGTTATCGTTTATTTTGATGATAACGGTGAGGCTGTTGAAATGAGAGAGGGCGTAAAGCTCAATCAGTCAATGTGTGATGCAATTCAGGATACCGGTGCGGAATACGTATGGGTACAGCCTAAGGAAGATTTAAGAGTAGGCGTAAAGGATTCAGAGGAAATAACAAAGGTTAAGGTACTTACAAACAAGACTGTTAAGATTGATGAATTCATCGCAAAGTTTGATTTTGATGAGGTGCTTGAAAGAGTGCCTGTTGTGGAAAAGGATATAATGAAAGAGACTATCGACCGTCTCTATGAAGAAAGAGTATACTTCCCTATGCTTATTCAGATTCTTGAAGAAGCAGGTGATGATGCGGAACTTTTCCTCAACCTTGCAAAGGCTAATCTTCCCGAACTTATAACAAAGCATATCACAATAGACGATATCTGGGCATCAATCAACTATTGTATGCACCTTGATTACAACATCGGTAACAAGGATGATATCGACCACCTCGG
>CAZUXS010000254.1:0-2376 GCA_964624605.1 uncultured Lachnospiraceae bacterium
ACCGTAATCGGGAGCTTTCTTTACATCTACAGAACCATCGCCCTTAGCCTGATCCGCATCACTACCCTTACCGCCATAGAAGAAATCATTGTTATGTACCCAATAGTTTGTACTGTTTGAAGTAACCGTAACACCATCTTCATCACTTGTTGTCATATCCTTGAAAGCAAAGTTTCTTACTTCGATATCCTTAGCACCTGTGAGGTTGAAGTTGAAATGAAGTACTGTATCATTGCCAACACCCTCAAAAGTCATACCGCCACCGCTTGTTATGTTCTTGGTATTGTACTTGATATCAAGTATTCTGTAGCTGTCGTTGTTGCCTGCATGGAATTCCTCATCGGTAACCTTAAGCTTAAACTTGCTATCGCTGTAAGGCGGAGCAATTTCACCTATAAATCTGAATATGAATGGTCTTGTTTCACAGCCTTTTTCAAACAGTTTTATAATCTCGCCAAGACCCGTACCTGTTGTCTTGTTGCCCTTTTTATCAGTAACAACATCGCACTGAATTGTGTTCTTATTTTCATCTGTGATGTAAAGAATAACGGCATTATCCTTTACGGTACCGTCGGCATTGTAACCGCCCATACCTTTACCATTTTCATAAGAACCGCTTGAAAAAGCAAAACCGTTTCTGTTGAACTCATCAACGGCAATATCGCCTGTTTCCTGACTTGCAATTTCCTTGCCGCTTGCGTCAAGAGCAACAATCTTCATCTTATAGTTACCCTTTGCAATACCTAAGGCATCGGCTCTCACATACGTATCGTACTGTCTGATAAGCTCGTCATCAAGCTTTGTGTAACTGCTGTCACTTGACTTTTTAACATAAGCCTCGTATTTGCTTGCACCACTTACGGGCAACCACTCAGCATAGGCATCTTCTTTCCAGCCTGCCGCATTCACGGTTATGCCTGCAGCACTGGCGGGCGCACTCGTGAAAACAATGCTTGAAGAGGCAAGTACAACAGTTGTAACAACTGCACTAAGCACTCTTTTAATTAACTTTTTCATTGTTATGTTTTCCTCCCTGTCATCATGTAAAATTGTAATAAAAACATCTGTATATATCATAATAAAACTAAACCGACAAAATTGCAAGTGTTTTTAAAAAAAATTTCAAAAACATTGCAATTTTTGTCGGTTTCACACAATTTTTACCTGTTTTTTTGTGCAACATTCACAGGAATTATTTTATCACTATATTTTCAGCATTTACTCGTTTGAAGGTATCTGCACCGGCTTTGTTATCCTTGTTCTCACAGTTTGTGAATATTATATCCTTGCCGTTTTCAATATCAAAACAAGGTCCGTTTATACCAACCATCTTGATATTTGAGAATGTGAGGTCCTTTACATTCTTGAGATAGAAGCCTTTTTCCTTCATCATTTCAATATCCTTGTGCATTGCAGGCATACCCTCTTTTGCATTTTCGGCAATTGAAATGTAGATATTTTCAAAAGTACAATCCTCAACATACATTTCCGCAAGACCGTAGAAATATCCTGCCGCAGCATTTACATTCTTGCAAGTCATATTTGCAAAGTGCAATCTTCTGAATGCGGGAGTTTCCTCTGTTACGGGGTAAGCATTCTTATCCCAAACATACTTTTCTTCACCGCTCGGGCCACAGTTGTAATAAAGGTTTGCAATGAAAGGACAGTAAACATTTTCCATCACAACATTGTCAACTCTTATATCTTCAACCTTACCGCCTCTGCCTCTTCTGGACTTAAGACGGATACCTCTGTCAGTACCCTCAAATACGCAGTTGCTTATTGTTACATTCACAATATCACCGCTCATCTCGGAACCGAGAACAACACCGCCGTGACCGTGAACCATAGTACAATTTGTGATTGTTATGTTCTTGCAAGGTACTCTCTCTGCTGTGCCCTCTGTGCCTGCCTTTATGGCGATACAATCATCACCAACGTCAACGTGGCAATTGCTGATATGTACGTTTGTACATGACTCGGGATCAATACCGTCTGTATTAGGTGAGTCTGATGGGTTGTTTATTGTTACATTATCGATTGTAACATTGTTGCAAAGTATTGTGTTTATAGTCCAGCTTGGTGAATTTTTAAGTGTAACACCCTGTATAAGCACATTTTCACAATCATAAGGCGCAATAAGCTTAGGACGTGGGTACTTCAAATGCTCGGCAGGATAGTTGATAACACTGCCGACAACGTCCTTGCGGAATATCTCCCACCAGAATTTACCCTGTCCGTTGAGTGTACCCTTACCTGTGATTGAAATGTTTTTCTTGCCGTAAGCGTTTATACAAGAAGCATAGCACTCTCTTTTAACGCCCTCCCAGCGGGATTCCACAGCAGGCCACTCCTCCAAATCATTTGAGAAAAGTA
>CAZUXS010000255.1:0-2360 GCA_964624605.1 uncultured Lachnospiraceae bacterium
TTCGCCCCTCCTTTTTCAAAAGGAGGGTAGGGTTTGGGGCAACGCCCCAAGGTTTACAAGTGGAGAGATAAATAAAAAAGGAGTTTATATATGAAAAAGAGCAGAAAATTATTGGCTGTGATTTCGGCTGTTTTGCTTGTGGGCACAGTAAGTGCAATGTGTGCAACAAGTGTTATGGCAAGAGGTTCTGTACCGGCATCTAATGTGTCTAACAAGACCACAACGGAAACCACAACCGAGGAGAGTACCACAGAAACAACAACAAAGAAAAAGAACACTGCAAAGGAAACAACCACAGAAGAGACAACTAAAAAGAAAGAAACCACAACCGAAGCACCTACGGAATTACCCACAGATGCAAGCGGAAATGCCTTAACGGGCAATGCTTTGAAGGCTTGGCAGGTAGTGGCTGATACCTTTAAGGATAGGTGGACACAGAAGGTTGAGGTTAAGCCGGTTGATGAAACAATATCTTCCGATTACGACCACAGCATTGAAAAAAGAAGTTTTACATTTGATAACAATGATGTTTTTGAGTTTTACAGATATCACTTCAATATAACCGATTATGAGGTGGTAACGGTTACGGAAAGCACAACAAAGGCTGAAACGGGTACGGAAGCCACAACAGCTGTAACAAGCGAGGCGAGCAGTGAAACAACAACCGATACAATGGTTGTGTACAATCGTTTTGAGGATAGCTTAACTATCCCCGGCAACAGCATAGAAATAAGATACCGCAATCAGGATACAGGCGAATGGTATATGTCAGCCAATCCGGAAAACACTCAAAAACAGCTTATATTCATAGATACAGACCAGTATCACATGGTTATAAGTACACCCGGCGTATATTCAACGGTAACAACAAACAACACACTTGAATATCAGCCTGATTTGGAAGAAAAGATAAACATTGAAAAACTTGACGGAAGCTACAAAATAACCTACAGTTTCCCAATAAATAAGGATATGATAGGCGAAATTTGGATGCTTAAATCCACAGAGGCACTTGCAAACTGGAATGATTCCACTCACTTTGACGTTATGAGCCAAGATGTGGCTGTAAACAGAAGATTTTCAAAGGACGGATATTACTTCCCTGTGCCGTCAAACTACTATCCTTACAGCGAAACAATGCTTTACAGACAGCCCAGCAATTACGCAGGCACAAGTTTTGCGAGATACGGTTCATTCAATATGGCAAAGGAATTAGGCTATGTGTTTGTATGGACTTGTATGCAGAACCAAAATGACAAGGGTTACTGGGCAACAGGTCCTAAGAGTGACTGGCTTGTAAAGGATTTCAAGATAGGTGCAGGCTTTTATGATACTCGTTTCAACACTGACTTTGCACAAAGTTTGCTCTATGCCTACAAGAGATACAATAACACTGATTTCCTTTATGCGGCTTGCAAATATGCCGAATATTTCATAGACCATGCGGAAAATAACCACTATGAAACAACAAACGGAGGTTATTTGGTGGAGGACTACGGCTATGATTACGAGCACAACAGAACTCATGTGTCACTCAATCATCAGCTTGCGGAAATGAATTATCTGTACAACCTTTATGAAATAACAAAAGAGGAAAGATACAAAGACCTTGCCGATAAAATGTTGCTTGCGGTTGACGACACAAGAGATCAGTGGGTGCTCCCAAACAATAACCTCAACTACGCCCTCTACTACAGCAACGAAACAAACACAATGGTTGATTACCCATACTTGACATATAACGATTTGTTCACAACAAAACAAATCCTCAAAAACCAGTTTAAAACCACAAACTCTACCATAGAATATCTGATGGCAAGCAAAAAAATGTGGATGGACGCAAATAATGTGACAGGGTATTATACGGAATAAGGAATAAAAAATCGTCGATTTAGGTCGGCGATTTTTTTGTGGAAAAATAGTGTGATAAAAAGATTGTCTTAAAGTATGCTTTATAACCAATTTGAATTTATAAAATTTGGTCATAATTTTATATACAATTCATACCAAAACGATTGATTTTATAACTTAGATATGGTATAATTTACTAAAATTTATATCGTTGAAAAAGATAGTCGCTGTGCTTTGCGACTTGTGTAGTATTATTTTTTAATATGTAAAGGAGGAATGTCTAATGAAATTTAAAAAGTTGGTGGGTTTGATATTGACTGTTGCTATGATTATTTCAAGCCTAAATATCGGTTATGCCCAAAGTAGCATTGAAACCGAAGAGAAATCGGTTGAAGAATATTCGGAAAGTATTTCCGATGATACGGAAGTGACCGCATATTCGACAGAGTATAAAAATGATACGGATATATCTTATGCTGTTAAGGGGGGAAATATTTATTTTGATGAAA
>CAZUXS010000256.1:0-2332 GCA_964624605.1 uncultured Lachnospiraceae bacterium
AGTATGTTACAAGAGGTAACAGAAACCTTAAAATAAACGGCGAAAACATAAAGCCTATACTCGCAAAGGCTGTTGAGGAGCTTGAAAACGTAACCGTATTAAACCACGTAAACATAACCGATTTTGCTGTTGAAAACGGCAAAATAAAGGGTGCTTACGGCATAGGCATAGAAGATAACGTTTTCTATGTTATTGAAGCGGCGGCTGTGCTTGTTGCAACAGGCGGTGCGGCAGGTCTTTACAAGCCCAACAACCCCGGATTTTCAAGGCACAAAATGTGGTACCCACCATTTAACACGGGTGCGGGTTTTGCAATGGGCATAAATGCAGGTGCGGAAATGACCACATTTGAAATGCGTTTTATAGCCTTAAGATGCAAGGATACAATCGCCCCAACGGGTACACTTGCGCAGGGCGTAGGTGCAAAGCAGATAAATTCACTCGGTGAGGTTTACGAAACAAAATACGGCATAACCACTTCCGAAAGAGTTTACGGCACAGTGAATGAAAACATAGAGGGCAGAGGTCCTTGTTATCTTCGTACCGAGGGTATAAGTGAGGAACAGGATAACGACCTTAAAAAAGCTTACCTCAATATGGCACCTTCACAGACACTCAAGTGGATTGAAAGCGGTAAGAACCCATCCGAACAGAATGTTGAAATAGAGGGTACGGAGCCATACATAGTAGGCGGTCACACAGCCAGCGGTTACTGGGTTGACACAAACAGAAGAACAACCGTGGAAGGGCTTTATGCGGCAGGTGATGTTGCAGGCGGCGCACCACAGAAATATGTTACGGGTGCACTTGCAGAGGGCGAAATAGCGGCTCTTGATATAGCAAAGCTCTATAACGAGGGCAAGCTCAGCAAAAGTGCAATATCAAAAGAAGATGCGGACAAGCATCAAGCAGAGGTTGCTCGCTTCACGGACGGTTCAAAGAACGCAATGTTCACCACCGAACAGCTTGAAGAGGCTATGCAAACCGTTATGGACAGCTATGCGGGCGGTATAAAAACAAACTACCGTTTCAACGAAAAACAGCTCAATATAGCAGATGAAAAAATAGTTAAGCTCATAAAGCTTTCCGAAGAACTCCGTGCGGAGGATTTCCAAGAGCTTATGTATATATATGAATTGAGAGAAAGACTTGTTGTGTGCAGAAGTGTTATTGCCCACTTGAAAGCAAGAAAGGAAACACGTTGGCACAGCTTTGCCGAAAATTTGGACTATCCCGAAAAATCAGCCGAATACGGCAAGAAATACGTAAATTCAAAGCTTGTTGACGGCAAAATCGAAATCATATTAAGAGATATAGCGGAGGGAGGTCAGCCCTATGAGCATAGCAATAGATAAAATGAAGTGCGTAGGCTGCAGCAGATGCAAAGAGGTCTGTCCGGGAAGCCTCATAAAGCTTGATGAGGATAAAAAGGCTTACATAAAATACCCCAAGGATTGCTGGGGTTGCACATCTTGTATAAAGGAATGTGCCGTACACGCCATAGGCTTTTTCCTCGGTGCTGATATCGGCGGCATGGGCAGCAAGGTTCACACCGAAAAACAAGGCGATATACTCAAATGGGTTATTGAAAAACCCGACGGCAGTGTAGAACACATAGATATAAATCAAAAAGAATCCAATAAGTATTAGGAGGAAATAAGTATGAGTGAATTTTCACATCTTGACGAACTCGAAGCGGAAGCCATATACATAATCAGAGAAGTGGCTGCGGAATGCGAAAAGCCCGTTATGCTCTATTCAATAGGCAAGGACAGTTCCGTAATGCTCCATCTTGCAATGAAGGCATTTTACCCCGAAAAACCACCTTTCCCTTTCATGCACATAGACACAACATGGAAGTTTAAGGATATGATTAAGTTCCGTGACGATACGGCTAAAAAGCTCGGTATCGAAATGCTTGTATACTCAAATGAAGAGGGTATCAAGCAGGGCATAAATCCTTTTGACCACGGTGCAGCCTACACAGATATCATGAAAACACAGGCTCTTAAGCAGGCACTCACAAAGTACGGCTTCACAGCAGCTTTCGGTGGCGGCAGACGTGACGAAGAAAAGTCCCGTGCAAAGGAGAGAATTTTCTCTTTCCGTAATGCGGCACAGGCTTGGGACCCAAAGAATCAGCGTCCCGAAATGTGGAAGCTTTACAACACAAAGATAAACAAGGGCGAAAGCATAAGAGTTTTCCCTATCTCAAACTGGACGGAAAAAGATATCTGGCAGTACATTAAGCGTGAGAAAATAGATATTGTTCCCCTCTACTTTGCGGCTGAAAGACCGGTTGTTGAGAGAGATGGCAACATAATTATGGTTG
>CAZUXS010000257.1:0-2320 GCA_964624605.1 uncultured Lachnospiraceae bacterium
ATTGTGATAGACGATAAAATATCTTTGGAATGGGCAAGAATACCGCATTTTTACAATGCTTTTTATGTATACCAATACGCAACCGGCTATTCAGCCGCTATCGCCCTTTCACAGAAGATACTTTATGAAAACGGTGCCGAAAAATATATTGAATTTTTGAAAGGCGGTTCATCAAAGTATTCAATAGACCTGTTGAAAGACGCAGGCGTGGATATGTCCTCAGCCGAGCCTGTTGACAACGCTATGAAGGTGTTTGAAAAACTTTTGGAACAGATGGAAGAATTGTGCGAAAACTAGAAATTTTTAATTTGCGGCAAGGTGAAAAACATTTCACCTTGCCCTTTTATGCGATTTACCCGATTTTTACAAAATAATTATTGCTATTATCCGTATTTTGAGGTAAAATATACAGTGTGTGCGTTGTTTTATAAAAAATTCGGCACACCGAAAGGGAGAAAAAAATGCAGGTAGATTTGATAGTGCCCTGCTATAACGAGCAAGAAGTTCTTAATATGTTTTATGCCGAAGCATCAAGGGTTGCCGACGGCATAAAAGGCTATGACTTCAACTTCATATTTGTTGATGACGGCAGTAAGGACAAAACCTGTGCCATAATGCAGGAGCTTGCCGAAAAGGACAGCAGGGTCAAATATATTTCATTTTCAAGAAACTTCGGCAAAGAAAGTGCCATGTATGCGGGACTTAAAAATTCCACAGGTGATTATATGGTTGTGATGGATGCGGATTTGCAACATCCTCCCGCCCTCATACCCGATATGTTGCGTGTGATGGAAGAGGGATACGATTGCTGTGCAACCGACCGTTGCACCCGTGACGGCGACCCGCTTTTGCGTAAGCTTTTCACAAGAGGTTTCTATAAATTCATAAACAAAATATCGGAAGTGGATATGCCCGACGGTGCAGGCGATTTCAGAATGATGAATCGCAAAATGGTCAATGCCGTGCTTGCGATGAGCGAGGTTCAGCGTTTCAGCAAAGGTATATTCAGTTGGGTAGGCTTTAAAACAAAGTGGATATCCTTTGAGGATGTGGAACGAGCGGCAGGTCAAACAAAGTGGAGCTTTTTCAGTCTTTTGAAATATGCCATGGACGGCATAACGGCGTTTTCCATAGCTCCGCTCAGATTCGCTTCGTATTCGGGTGTTATTTTCGCCTTTGCTTCCTTTGTGTCGCTTATATGCACAATAATAAAAACGCTTATCATCGGCAAAGCTGTGCCCGGTTATGCAACGCTTTTGACGGTGCTATTATTCGTCGGAGGTGTTATCATGCTCTGTTGCGGCATACTGGGTGAGTATATAGCCAAAATTTATATGGAAGTCAAAAACAGACCTATCTATATAATAGGTGAAACAAACTTGGCAAAAGCGGAGGATGACTACAAATGAGAAAAATAATAAATTTTTTTCTGGAACTCTGGTTTATGAAAAAGTTGTCCCAAAAATTTCCCGTAATAGAAAAGGTGCTTAACTATGAAACCATAAGCTACCTTTTCTTCGGAATAATGACAACATTTATAAGTATAATATCATATCTTGCCGCCGTATACATAATCAGCGGCAATGCAGACGAGCCGACAAGGACACAAATAATGTCATCCAATATAATATCTTGGGTGCTTGCAGTCAGCTTTGCCTACATAACAAACAAGCTGTGGGTTTTCGAATCCAAAACAACAAAATTAAAAGCCGTTTTGAAAGAGATTTCAGCCTTTATAGGTGCAAGACTTTTTTCATTGGTTTTTGAGCTTGCGTGGATGTGGATACTGGTGACGTTGTTCACTGCAAAATATGACGACATTTACAAATTAGCGGCACAGTTTGCAATTGTTATTATGAACTACATTTTCAGCAAGTTATTTATTTTTAATAAGGAGAGTTAATATGTCAACCAAAAAGAATTTAAACAAAAAAAATTCCGCTCATAATTTTGTTGACGAAGAGGCGCTTAATTATAAACGCAATCCCAATTGGTTTGTTGAAAACCGCTTCGTTATAATCACATTTTTTGTTGCGGCGGCAATTATGCTTGTAACCTACATTTTAAGAGGTATCTATCCTTTCGGCGATCAAATCATACTGAAAGTCGATCTCTACCATCAATATGCCCCCTTCCACGAGGAACTTCGTGAGAGAATATTTGAGGGCAAAAGCCTCATGTACAGCTGGGAAGGCGGACTCGGAAAAGAGTTTATAACACAGCTTGCCTACTATACCTGTAGCCCGATAAGCATACTTATTTTGCTTTTCCCACAGGATAAGCTCCCCGAGGCGCTTGCACTTTTCATATTGCTTAAAAC
>CAZUXS010000258.1:0-2304 GCA_964624605.1 uncultured Lachnospiraceae bacterium
AATGTTTCATCGGCAAGTGCCGTTGTACAAATTACGGCAGGGATATTTTTGCTTACCGCATAATCCACAACAGCAGGAACAGCCGTAGCCGTTGAAAAATCGATAATAACATCTGCATCAATATTACACTCCGCTATTGAGCTGAAAATAGGGAACGGTGCATCAATGCTCACAAAATCCACACCTGCAACAATCTCCGCTTCATTGTCGTTCTTGATAAGGTCGGTTATAACTCGTCCCATCTTGCCACTGCATCCGTGCATAATAACTTTTACCATTCGTAACACTCCTTTATTTTTAAATAAGGGCATCCGATAGGGACACCCTTTACAATAGTTCTTATATTAAACCAAAGTCTTTCATACTCTTTTCAAGTCTTGCATAGTTTTCGTCAGCCATTTCAAGCAACGGTGCTCTGTAACCGCCTGCATTTTTACCCATCATATTAAGAGCTGCCTTAACAGGGATTGGGTTTACTTCGCAGAAAAGACTGCCCACAAGGTCAAGTGCCTTAAGCTGCATATCACGGCTCTTAGCCACATCGCCGTCCAAGAAACTCTTAACCAAATCGTGTGTATACTTAGGTGCTACGTTCGCAAGAACTGAAATAACACCCTTGCCGCCGAGTGCAAGAAGAGGTACAATCTGGTCGTCGTTACCGCTGTAAATATCAATCTTGTCACCGCAAAGTGCCGCAATTTCCGCAACCTGTGATATGTTTCCGCTTGCTTCCTTTATAGCTACAATGTTTTCAACATCTGCAAGCTGTGCTACTGTCTTAGGTGCGATGTTCACACCTGTTCTGCCTGCTACGGAATACATAATTATAGGCAAATCAACGCTTGCCGCCATATCCGTATAATACTTCACAAGACCTCTCTGTGTTGTCTTGTTGTAGTATGGAGTAACAATCAAAAGACCGTCCGCACCAACCTGCTGACATCTCTTGCAAAGCTGTATGCCGTGTGCAGTGTCGTTACTGCCCGCACCTGCAACAACAGGCACTCTCTTGTTTGTTCTCTCAACACAATATCTTATAACCTCAATCTGCTCATCATCGGTAAGCGTGGATGCCTCACCCGTTGTTCCGCAAATTATGATTGAGTCAATCTCGTTTTCAATCTCAAAATCAATTAACTTACCAAGTGCATCATAATTAACACTGCCGTCCGCATTAAAAGGCGTAACAATGGCAACACCCGCACCCGTGAATATAGTTTGCTTCATAGGAATCCCTCCTTTTTTATTATTATATGTTGCAAAATATATTTTGTTTTACTAATTCGCCTACAACGCCCCACTAAAAAAGATGTCAAAACCAATATAAGTCACCGTACTCCAAAAGCGTCGCAGACTTCAATCAAACGGGCGAGCTTTGCCCGTCCGTTTGCGGAAAAATTGATTTTAGAACAGCACAGTGTGCTGTTCGTCTAAAATCATATTTTTCCCACCTTCGGTCGAAATTGTTGTACCCGTAGGGTGCGACAATCTCGTTCCCAGTTCAATGAGTCTTGCTCATTGAACTAAATTATTCAAAATATCCCTTAGCAGCCAAGAGTTCCGCAAGAAGCACAGCACCACCAGCCGCACCTCTCAATGTGTTGTGTGAAAGGCAAACAAACTTGTAATCATACTGCTTGTCCTCTCTCAATCTACCAACAGAAACAGCCATACCGTTTTCAAGATTTCTGTCAAGTCTTGGCTGTGGTCTGTCATTTTCCGTAAAGTAATGTATAAACTGCTTTGGTGCTGATGGGAGATTAAGCTCCTGTGGAACACCCTTGAATTCTTCCCAAAGTTTAAGAATTTCTTCCTTGCTAGGCTTATTTTCAAATCTTACAAATACAGCGGCTGTGTGACCGTCCTGAACCGCAACTCTAAGGCACTGTGTTGTGATGTTAGGTGTTGTTGCATCAACAATCTTGTCACCCTCGATTTTACCCCAAACTTTAAGAGGTTCAAGCTCTGACTTTTCTTCCTCGCCACCGATGTAAGGTATAACATTTTCAACCATCTCGGGCCATCTTTCAAATGTCTTACCTGCACCTGAAATAGCCTGATATGTACAAGCAAGCACTTCTGTAATACCGAACTTCTTAAGTGGATGAAGAGCAGGCACGTAGCTCTGTATTGAACAATTTGACTTAACTGCGATGAAGCCCTTCTTTGTGCCGAGTCTTTTTCTCTGTGCGTTAATAATTTCGATATGCTCGGGATTAATCTCGGGCACTACCATAGGCACGTCATCTGTATGTCTGTGTGCTGAATTGTTACTTACAACAGGTACTTCAGCCTTAGCATACT
>CAZUXS010000259.1:0-2283 GCA_964624605.1 uncultured Lachnospiraceae bacterium
CACACGGACGGAAAACCCGTATCAACTTATGTACCTTTCAGAAACGGTCTTTTCATATCATCGGCTGCGGCTATCGCCCTTTCAAAGGACTGCGGCATAATATATTACGGTGCACACAGTGACGATGCGGCAGGCAATGCCTACCCCGATTGCAGTGATGTTTTCAACGAAGCAATGAACAAGGCTGTTTACGAAGGCAGCGGACATCAGCTCAAAATAGAAGCACCTTTTGTGAATATGAATAAAGCACAGGTTGTAAAAACAGGTCTTGAAATAGGTGTGCCCTACGAACTGACTTGGAGCTGTTACGAGGGAAAAGACGAGCCTTGCGGCAAGTGCGGCACTTGCATTGACAGGCAAAAAGCATTTGAACTTAACGGAACAACAGACCCACTTTTGAAAGGAAAATAATATAATGAGAGAAAAACATGAGGTATCGGGCGTTTCACTTTTGGGTAACAAAAACACAAAATATCCGAAAAGCTATGCCCCCGAAATTTTGGAAACATTTGATAACAAGCATACGGAAAATAATTATTTCGTAAAATTCAACTGTCCCGAATTTACAAGTCTTTGTCCAATAACAGGACAGCCGGACTTTGCAACAATATATATAAGCTATATTCCCAACCTTAAAATGGTGGAAAGTAAAAGCCTTAAACTCTATCTTTTCAGTTTCAGAAACCGAGGCGACTTTCACGAGGACTGTATCAATATAATTATGAAAGATTTGATTGAGCTTATGGACCCTAAATATATTGAGGTTTGGGGAAAATTCACCCCAAGAGGCGGTATATCCATAGACCCATATTGTAACTACGGCAAACCCAACACAAAATGGGAAAAACTTGCATGGGACAGACTTCGTTACCACGATTTGTATCCGGAGAAAATCGATAACAGATAAAGATTGTCGACTTTGTCGACAATCTTGCAAGAAATGTGAACATTTCTTGCAAAACAATTTTTTGTGCACAAGTACACAAAAAATTGCCTGTAGGTAAGAAAAATATGGTCTTATACGAAAGCCCCACCGGGGCTTTCTAAGCCCAATTTTTCTACGGACGAACGGGCAAAGCTCGCTCGTCCGATTTAAGTCTGCGACGCTATTTGAAGTTAGTTCATCATAAAAATCAAATTCGTAAAATTTTATTTTTTCTTCATAAGCATCTTAATTTTATTATTCCAAAACCTCACCTGTGGTAAGGTCAACTTTTATTACGCTTGTGTCGCTTCTGACATCCTTACCAACAACAGCCTCGGAAAAATCATAAGTAATCACAGCAATGTTATCATCGGTTATGTTAACATCACAGTTTTCCGTAAAATCATAGCTGTAATCAATTGCATTGCTGCCTTTTTTATCAAAATCCTTAGCCGCATCATCCTTATAGCTTGCTATAAATGAATCAACACCTTTTAATGCTGATTTTTCAAGTTGATAATTGAGACCCGCTATAACATCCTCATCACCGCCCGTAAATTCGGGATAATGTGTTGTGCCTCTTATATAAACATATCCATCTTTGGTTTCCTCACTTGCGGTATATTCCTTAATTGTGAATGAATACTCTCCGTTGGAAATCGGTTTATCTATATTTTCATCATCGGTGAGAGGTGTTTCATCATAGCTGTCACCGACTACAAGACTGTATTCCTCATCACTTATCTCAGCACCGTTTACAATAGCAAAATGAGCCCATGAAACCGCTTCGCCATCTATGAGATACAATATTGAGAATATGCCGCCCTCATTGTATTTAAGAGTATAATTTATTTCAATTTCGTCCTCTCCTGTGCCATTGTTATTTGCAACATCTGTTGCAACAGCTTTTATATCCTCAATAATATTCTTGTTAAGTACAGCGGCTGCCGTGTAATTATCCGTAACAACGGGATAGTTATATGTTACGGTTGATACCTTGCCCTTTACAGTATCGCTGACAGAAACATATTGAACACTCTCCGGTGCTTCGCCTGTTATGGTTGGTGTGTTTACCGTAACCGTTCTTGTGGCGTTATCCCACTTTACTTCCGCACCTATGCTCTCTGAAAGCACTCTGAGCGGAACCATTGTTCTGCCGTTTATAATCTGTGCAGGCACGTCACTTTCAATTTCCGCACCGTCACCGAGAGTTACCTTTGTGTCATCGATTGCTATTCCAACCGTCGTATCACCGTATATAGCCTCACAAAGACGTATATCATTATACCATTTTACCTCTGCGCCCATTTTTTCAAATGCCGCACGGAAAGGTACAAGTGTTCTTCCGTTTTGAATAA
>CAZUXS010000260.1:0-2283 GCA_964624605.1 uncultured Lachnospiraceae bacterium
GATAGGCTAAATATACTTGCTTCTTTTCCGTTTCGGAAAGCAAATTATAGTAGTCCTTATTTGTTGAAAGATTAACAGTTGTAAAACCGGATGCAACGGATGTATCTGTGGCACTTGATACAACCACACCATGCTGCATATTTGTGTCATGGTCTTCATTAATACCCGTGCCAAGCTGATCCCAAACCACACTGACAGTATTGTTATCTTTTTGGAATACAGGCATAACAGTCATACCTTCTTCAAGAGTTACAGCATCACCGGATTTGTACTCCTTATTGCCAACAACAATTTTTTGTAAATTATATCCCTGATTAGGCACTGCATCCACAACGAGCTTGTCACCCTTACACCATTGATTACTTGTGATTGACTGATTATTATATATCTTACCGTCTATCTTGAGTGAACCCATATTTGAATCATACTGCCCGATATTGATTTTTCTTACCTTAGATGTCCTTTCATATACCGCTTTGGCTGTAAGACTTTTTTGGGTCTGGTCTTCGTTATAAACGTATGTTTTTATAAAATCGGAATCAAAGCGTTTATAAGCCTTGGGTTCCATACTCAGACTTTTGTTATTTCCCGTAATAATCACATTTTTAACGGTACATCCGTATTTTTCTCCGTCTGTACTCAAATCGCCGTCTGCATATATATAATTGCCACGAGTAATTGTTGGACTGCTAACCCTCGTATTTCCGGGATTAAAACTCACTTCCGAATTTGGCAACTTATCTTTGGCATTTTTGTAGGTATATGCCTTTAGTGCATCGGGAGCCGCAGTATTAAAAGAGAAATTGGTTAAATGACAAGCAAAATCGTACACATTAAGATTTATCTTATTGGATGTACTTACATAAGCATTAATCTTCCAATACTGATTGGTTGTTCTCATCTTTCTACCGACAAGCTCATTTGATGATATGGTTTCATTTGTCCTTGAAAAAGTCTTGAATTTATTTCTTGAAATGTCTCCGACACGCACGGTACTGACCTGTCTGCTCTTATATTTGGAGGCACTTACCCCCGTCATTTCCCAGCTCCACGTTATATATTCAACGCCTGTAAGGTCAACATGACCATCGATAGAACTGGTACCCGAATGAAAAGCATTTACCGACTTATTAAAATTTCCGTAAGGAACAATGCCGGAAACAATATCGGATGTTTCCATAGGCTCAATATTCACATCAGCCTCGTTAGAAGAACTTGCATTGCCGAATGTACCGCCGTTTTCGGCACTCATTGCCACAAGTGACGTGTTATCTCTGTTTTCATAAGGCTTTATTTCAATTCTAACCTTATTTGTTCCTATATTTGCATTGTCCTTTGTTTCCGCAGTTAAATCAAAAAACAGAGAGTCATCCATATTTATGTTCTTTGTAAGAATAGGAATTAATATGGTTTTTTCGGTTTCCCCCGGCAAAAACATTATCTCACCCATGATGGGAATATAATGCTCGTCCGCCTTTGCACTGTCCGCAAGCGTTGAAACGGATACATTCACAAAATCATTTGTGTTGCCGCTTCTGATAAGCTTCACAACAGCGCTTTCACTGTCCTTATAAACGGAAAGCTCGGATGTCTCAAAATTTATATCGGCGTATTCCACCTTGTCATTATCATCAATAAATATATTGGAAGAAAGCGCATCACCCAATTCCGCACCGTTTGTCGGGTCGTAAAGACTGAGTGAAAACTCTTCCTGTGATTCGTAAATATTGTCATCCTTTATTTTAACTCTTATTGTCTTGTACGCTTCACCGTCTTTGAAATCAAGCATGTAAGAAAGACCTTTGAGGTTTCTTGTAACTTCATTTGTTTCCTCAATTGCCTTTTCATCCCTTATTTCAAACACATCATCAAGCTTATTTGAAACCTCGGCATTTTCAGCACTTTTCGCACCTGTTGCCTCGTCTTTCATTTTATGAAGAAAAGATGTGTAGGAGCCTAAACCGGCTGTATATTCTATGGTTTCTGTTTCTGCCTCCGTTTCCGCCTCTGTTGTTACCTCGGTTGAAGTTTCGGTAAGCTCTTCTTCATCACCTATTTCCAAGCTGTTACCGGAAACAAGGCTATCATCAACAATAACATCTATGGCACTTCCCGATACCGCCCTATCACTTGTGAGCACCATATCCTTGTTTTCTTCAATATAGCTTTCAAGGATTGTCGGGTTATCCTCGCTCTTTTTTATTTCATGATAAAGCCCAAGAGCCCCCTTTTCCATAAGCACAAAGTCCTCATCATATTTTGCAATTGCTTCAATAACCTTTA
>CAZUXS010000261.1:0-2244 GCA_964624605.1 uncultured Lachnospiraceae bacterium
CTTATGCCGGGTCTTATAGATATGAACTGCAAAATTTGCGAGTCCGGCTATGAGAACAGGGATAACATAATAAAGGTTTCACAGGCAGCTGTGAACGGTGGTTTCACCACAATAACAACATCACCCAAAACTCAACCTGTGGTTGACAGCAAAAGCGTTGTGGAATATGTCTATTCAAAGGCTAGGGCAAATTCGGATATAAATTATTATCTCTATGGCAGCATAACAAAGGGCTGTGAGGGCAAAGAGGTTGCCGAAATGGGTGAAATGATATCCAAAGGTATAATTGCACTTGCGGACGGTGGTGTGCATATTGAAGATGCCAACCTCATAAGAAATGTTATGCTCTATCTAAAAATGTTCAATGTGCCGCTTATATTGAGCTGCAATGATGAAAAGGTTGCGGACGGCGGCATGGTGAACAGCGGTTATATGTCTACAAAGTTGGGACTTAAAGGCAGTCCGATGGAAGCCGAGGTGCTTGTGGCGGCAAGAAATCTTATATTGGCAAAATATACGGGTTCACGAATACATCTTAATCCGCTCACAACAAGGGATTCAATACACATGGTGAGGGATTATAAGAAGAGGGATGTGTGTGTTACAAGTGGCACTTGTCCGCATTATTTCACACTTTCCGAAGAGGCAATAGATAATTTCAACACCTTGGCTAAGGTAATGCCTCCGCTCAGAACCAAGAATGACAATATTTCAGTGCTTTACGGACTCTATGATGGCACGATTGATGTTATATCATCCGGTCATACTCCAGCTTCATTCGATAGAAAAAATACGGAGTTTGAAAAGGCGGCTTACGGTATATCCGCACTTGAATCCGCATTGCCTGTCACATTTACCGAGCTTGTGAAAAAGAAACATGAGGGGGAAATTAAATTCACTCCACTTGATATAGCAAAGAAAATGTCCGAAAATCCCGCAAAAATATTGGGACTTAAAACAAAGGGCGTAATCAAAGAGGGTATGGATGCCGATTTGATTATTGTTGATGATAAAAACAAGTTTAAACTTGATGCGTCAAAGTTCGCCTCAAAGGCTAAATATTCACCCTATGACGGAAATGAATATTACGGCAAGTGTGTGAAAATGATTTGCAACGGAAAAGTTGTTGAAAATCCAAAATAATCGGAGGAAATTACGATGCTGAAAAAAACGGCACTTTGTGTGCTTGTTCTGCTTTGTGTCGCTTTTTGCGGCTGTGATAAAAATGCGGAGGTTGGAACTGCTTCGGATATTGATTATTCAAATTCGGGCAATTGGGCATATATAAACTACGGTGAGGAACAGCCTGCCGATTGTTTTTTCATTGATAGTTTGGGTGTGGACGATTCCCAAAATGAGGCATCCCGAAATGAAGTTATTTGCGATGTAAATAAACAAATGGGTATGTACACGGATAACTGCCGTTTTTTTGCACCGTTTTACAAAGACGGAGATTTGACAACTGAGTATGACGGTGTTAAATCTGCTTTTGATTGTTATATGGAAAGCTATAATGACGGCAGACCCGTTGTGCTTGCAAGCAATGCAAACGGCGGAGAACTTTTGATAAAACTGTTGCAAGATGAGCTTGAAACGTTTTCGGATAGGTTTGTTGCCGCCTATGCTGTTGGCTACGGAGTTACGGAGGATGAGATTGAGGGATATACTCAAATCACCGTGGCACAGCAAAGCAATGACGTGGGGGTGCTTGTCAGCTTTATAACCTCCGATGGCTACGAAATGAACGCTCTTGACAAAAAGACGGTAGGTATAAATCCGTTGAATTGGGAAGCAACAGGTGATAGTGTTGATGAAAGCTATAATATGGGTGCGTGTTTTTTTGACGAGGACGGAGTTATGACAGATGAAGTCTATCAATTTTGCGGTGCATACATAGATGAAGAAACAGGCTCACTGAAATTGACGAACATTGCCGATGATAAAGATTATATAGCGGCGAGTGAGAGCAATGCAGAGTATATGCTGTTTTACAGAAATATACAATACAATGTTGCGGAGAGAGTTGAAGCTTTTTTTGGTGATGATAATTAAAAGCCTTTATTTTAAGGGGTTTCGGATGGTTTAAAAATTTTTTGAAAAAAATTGAAAAAATTTGAAAAAAGTTATTGACAAATGGAAAATGTTGTGGTATTCTATATTAGCTGTCGGCGAGAGATACAAAGACAGCTAATCGGAACATTGAAAACTAAATAATTAACTGACAAAAATTTGTTACAAACAAAA
>CAZUXS010000262.1:0-2175 GCA_964624605.1 uncultured Lachnospiraceae bacterium
CCATTGACAACTTACTTACTAATAAAAGTGTAACCAATCATTGACACTTTAACATGGCAAAAACGACAAAATTAAATTATATAATTGCAATTAGCCTTTGTTCGTGTTAAAATGAAACTATATGGAGGAAAGATTATGGCTGTAAAATTACCTGATTTATTTGTTGAGAAAATGAAAAATATGCTCGGGGACGAGTTTGAAGCATATTTGAACAGTTTCGGTGATGAGAGATTATACGGATTGAGGGCAAATACGCTCAAAATATCCGCTGAGGAACTTAAAAACAGAATAGCGAACGAGAGCGAGGATTGGGAGCTTAAGCCCGTCAGTTGGTGTGATGAGGGCTTTTATTATTCCGGCAGTGTAAGACCTGCCAAGCACCCTTATTACAGTGCGGGGCTTTATTATATACAGGAGCCGTCAGCTATGTCAACGGGTGCGGCACTTGATATACAACCGGGTGACAGGGTGCTTGATCTTTGCGCAGCACCGGGCGGAAAAAGCACGCAGGCGGCGGCAAAATTGCAAGGCGAGGGAGTTATTGTCAGCAATGACATAAGTGCTTCAAGGTGCAAGGCTTTGCTTAAAAACATAGAGGTTTGCGGTGTCAAAAATGCGGTTATCACAAATGAAATGCCCGAAAAGCTTGCGGATAAGTTTGAGGGATTTTTCAATAAGATAATTGTGGATGCACCTTGCAGCGGTGAGGGTATGTTCCGAAAGGATGATGCGGCTGTCAAGAGTTGGGAAAGCCACAAGACGGAATTTTGTTGCTCATTGCAGAGGAATATACTCAAAAATGCGGCAAAAATGCTCTGTGACGGCGGTGTGATGGCATATTCAACCTGTACATTCGCACCCGAAGAGGATGAGGGCATGATGTGGGAATTTCTCTCACAGCACCCCGAGTTTGAATTGCTTGAAGTTGATAAAAGCAAAGGATTTGCGGACGGACACCCCGAATGGACGGACGGTGGTACTCCGGAACTTAAAAAATGCGGAAGATTGTGGCCGCATAAGATAAAGGGGGAGGGACATTTCCTCTGCCTGCTTAAAAAGAAAGGCACATCCGAGTTTGTTGAGCCTTTGAGGGATAACACCGCAAAGGATAAGGAACTTGCCGATTACTATGATTTCGTGAAAAATTATCTCAATACGGATATAAAGGATAATTTGATTATTCACGGCAGCAGCCTTATGAGTGTGCCCTATGCGATGAACCTCAAAGGACTGCGAGTAATGCGTAGCGGTTTGTATTTGGGTGATTTGAAAACAAAGAGATTTGAACCAAGTCAAGCATTTGCCATGACGCTCAAAAAAGAAGATGCAAAGCTTAGTGTAGATTTCAAATTAGGTGATGACGGACTTGCAAGATATATGCGTGGTGAAAGCTTTGCCGTGGATTGTGAGGACGGCTGGGCACTTGTTTGTGTTGAGGGCTATCCGATAGGCTGGGGCAAGGTGCAGAAAAAAAGACTTAAAAACAAGTATTTGCCAAGTTGGATGAATTAAAGGAGAATATTATGAAGCTTGAAATTGAAGATTTTATATTTGAGGTAAAAGAGGAACTTCTTTGCTATGAGGAAATAGGCGAAGAGGGTGCGGCAAAATGGGAAAGCGAATTTCGCAACTGGTGCGAGGATGACAGCATAAAAAAGAAGTGCGTTTCAAAAAAAGGTGACAAGCTGTTTTTCTCAATTGATGATGAAAGCGAGATTTTTGATATTGCAGACAGCTATCTCGAAGCTGTTGAGGGCAACTGTGTTGCGGAATATTGGAAGAAGTTTCAGTAAAATAGTATAATGTTTTTTTGACTTGTTGATATTGAAAATACGGTGTTTTAAAAATGCAATTGTGTTTTTGTGATATAATTGTAAACATTGTACAAACTAATTGACAAGGGGCAAAATATGGTATAAAATAAAATTATATTTAATTTATAGGAGGTAATTCCAATGTATGATATGAACGATTTAAGAGCAGTTGATGCCGATATAGCTGATGTCATAAGTGCTGAGCTTGAAAGACAGCGTAATAACATTGAGCTTATTGCATCAGAGAACTTTGTTTCAAAGGCTGTTATGGCGGCTATGGGTTCTTGCCTTACAAATAAGTATGCCGAGGGTTATCCGGGCAAGAGATATTACGGCGGTTGTGAAAAGGTTGATATTGCGG
>CAZUXS010000263.1:0-2168 GCA_964624605.1 uncultured Lachnospiraceae bacterium
CCATTGACAACTTACTTACTAATAAAAGTGTAACCAATCATTGACACTTTAACATTTATTGAACAAATACTATTGATTTTTTTTCTAAAGTGTGTTATCATTCTTTTGTATGAATAACGGACAGTTCGAGAACCTCCTGTCCCTAAACAAAACTAGGTATATCGACGGGGATATTATGCAATAAGTATGCTCCCGTCTTGTATCTGTGTTTGGACGAGGGCGTAAGCCCTTTTTTAATGCGAAAAATGCGGAGGAATTACTTATGTATATATTAAAAACCGAAGAAAGCTTTGATTCTGCTCATTTCCTTTCGGGCTATGACGGAAAATGTAAAAACATACACGGGCACAGATGGCGTGTTGTTGTTGAGGTTGAAAGCGAAAAGCTTAAAGATAAAGGTCAAACAAGAGGTATGATAGTAGATTTTTCACAGCTTAAGGCGGATGTTAAAGCCGCAACAGATGAGCTTGACCACACACTCATATATGAGAAAGGCTCACTCAAAGCCACTACCCTTGCGGCACTTCACGATGAAGATTTCAAGCTTATTGAAGTGTCTTTCAGACCTACTGCCGAAAATTTTGCAAAATACTTTTTTGACATATTTGAAAACAAGGGTTATGACGTTAGGTTGGTTTCCGTTTACGAAACACCGAACAACTGCGCAACATACGCTAAAAACTGAGAGGTGCCCGATATGAAAGTTGTTGAAAAATTTGTCAGCATAAACGGTGAAGGTAGGCTTGCAGGTCAGCTTGCTGTGTTTATAAGATTTAAAAGCTGTAACCTCAATTGCAGCTACTGCGACACAAAGTGGGCAAACACAGCCGATGCACCATATACGGAAATGTCACCGAACGAAATATATGATTATATAAAATCAACGGGTGTAAAAAATGTCACACTCACAGGCGGCGAACCACTTTTGCAAGAGGATATGCACTCACTGTTGGAGCTTCTTTGCAATGATGAGTTCATCCGCACGGAGATTGAAACAAACGGCAGTGTTGATGTGTCACCCTTTTCCGACTTTGACAATCGCCCATCTTTTACACTGGACTATAAATTGCCATCCAGCAATATGAGCGATTGTATGCTCACAAAAAATTACGAATATATAGATAAACGTGACAGTGTGAAATTTGTTTCGGGCAGTATTGAAGATTTAAACAAAGCAAAAGAGATAATATATAAATACAACCTATCCGAAAAAACAAACGTTTTTATAAGCCCCGTATTTGGCAACATAGAATTGCCGCAAATCGTAAACTTTATGATTGAGAACAATATGAATGATGTTAAAATGCAGCTACAGATGCACAAGGTCATCTGGGATGCGGAAACAAGAGGTGTTTAAAATGGCTATTGATACAGAGGCGATAAAATTGCATATAAGAGGCATACTTGAAGCTCTCGGTGATGACCCCGACAGAGAGGGACTTACAGATACTCCCGAAAGAGTGGCAAAAATGTATGCGGAAGTATTTGAGGGTATGAACTATACCAACAAAGAAATTGCCGAAATGTTTGAAAAAACATTTTCCGAAGATCAGCGTTCCACTTACAGCGATATGGTTGTTGTGAAAGATATAGATGTTTTCAGCTACTGTGAGCACCACCTTGCACTCATGTATGATATGAAAGTATCTGTTGCATACATCCCAAAGGGCAAAGTTGTGGGACTTAGCAAAATCGCAAGAATTGCCGATATGGCGGCTAAAAGGCTTCAGCTTCAAGAAAGACTCGGCAACGATATTGCGGATATAATGACGATGATAAGCGACAGCGAAGATGTTGCCGTTTATATTTCCGCAAGCCACAGCTGTATGACAGCAAGAGGTATATGTAAGCCCGGTGCAAAAACATACACAACAACATTAAGAGGAAAATTTGAAAGCGACACTGCACTGCAAAACAGAGTTATGCAGCAGTTTATGAATTGAGGTGGCGAATATGAAAGCACTTGTTTTATTCAGCGGTGGAGTTGACAGCAGCACCTGTTTGGGATTGGCTGTTCAAAAATACGGCAAAGAAAATGTGATTGCCCTCTCCGTTTCATACGGACAGAAGCATACAAAGGAAATTGCCGCAAGCGATGCCGTTGCAAATTATTACGGAGTTGAACACATTAAGCTTGATTTAAGTTCCATGTTTCAATTCAGCAATTG
>CAZUXS010000264.1:0-2147 GCA_964624605.1 uncultured Lachnospiraceae bacterium
TGTAAAAATGCGGTATTCTTGCCCATTCCAAAGATATTTTATCGTCTATCACAATTTCATCACCAAAATATTTTTCGTTGAGCTTGCGATATATGTCGCAAAGCATATCAAATGTGAGAGGCACTCCGTTTTCTGCTCTTGTGTGTGCTTCAAGTTCAAACTCGGCAAACATGGTCTGTCTGAAGAGTGTACCCCTGAACTGCTCCATAAAATAATTTATGAGATAGAGCTTTTGATTTTCGTCCTCTGTGTTTTTGAGGAGGTATTCCATCAAAAGTGCCTCGTTGCAGGTTGAAGCAACTTCTGCCACAAATATTGTGTAGTCGGAATAAACGGGTGGCTGATTTTCCCAAGTGTAGTAGCTGTGCATAGAGTGTCCCATTTCGTGAATAAGTGTGAACATGGAGTTCACCGTGTTATCGTAATTCATGGAAACATAGGGGTGTGTACCCTGAGCACCCCAGCTGTAAGCACCGCTGCGTTTGCCCACATTTTCATATATATCCACCCAACGTCCTTCTTTGAGTGCTTTTGAAAATACATCCACATATTCCTTACCGAGTGGCGCAACGGCTTTTATTACGGTATTTACGGCATCAATGTAGCAAACCTTTGTGTCAGCCTGCTTTGTGATAGGTGTGTAAAGGTCGTAAAAATGAAGCTCGTCTATGCCCAACATCTTTTTGCGGAGCTTTACATAGCGGTGCATGAGCGGAAGTGCCTTGTTTACACTTTCAACGAGGTTTGTGTAAACCTCAACCGGTATTGCATTGGGGAAAAGTGAAGCCTCCAGTGATGAGGAGTATCCACGCACATTTGCCGTGAATATGTCACTTTTTACCGCTCCGCTGTAGGTTGCCGCAAGAGTGTTTCTGAATTTGTAATATGTGTCATAAAAGTTGTTGAATGTGGATATGCGCAGCTGCCTGTCCGGACTTTCAAGATATGAAATGTATTTTCCGTTTGAAAGCGGGAGCTTGTTGCCGTTGCTGTCCGTTACATCGGGAAATTTCATATCCGCATTGCTGAGCATATAAAACACATTTGAAGCTGTGCCAGCCACTTCGTAAACCTGAGCTATAATTTCCTCCTTATCGGCTGAAAGTATATGGCTGCGGTTTCTCAAAATGTCGTTTATGTGATGTGCATATTTTTTAAGAGGTTCTTTCTCAATCGCTTTTTTAAGTTCCACCTCGTCAAGTGAGAGTATGGCAGGCTCGATAAAGGCTGTCGCCTTTGAAAAGCGTGATATAAGATTTTCAGCTCTGTCGGAAAGACCTGCATAGTAGGTGTTTGTGCTGTCCTCGTTTGCTCTCAAATTGGCATACACATACAGCTTGTCAACTGCGCTGTAAATGGCATCCCTTTTTTCAAGGCAGGTATTCAGTGCATCGATGCTTGGCGTAGTCATAGTTCCCCTATCCTTTTCAAAGGCTGCTATTTCAGCTTTTATTTCATCAAAGTGTATATTCCAATTTTCATCGGTAGGGTACATATCCTCTATCTTCCATTTGTTATTTTCGGGTATCTCTTCCCTTTTTAAAGTTTTTCTCATTTTTTTAAAAAATCTCCTTTTTTCTTATTGCCAAAATGCACTAAATATAGTATAATTATAATATAAAAATCGGAAAAATAAACAACTTTATAAAAAAATAATAAATTCTTAATATTTTATATTTATTTTGTGCTTATTTTATCATATTTCCGATAAAATTATTAAAGATTTTCTCGATAGGAGGGTATATTTATGGCATTAAAGGTTTTGATTGTTGCATCAGAATGTTCACCTTACGCAAAGAGTGGTGGTCTTGGCGACGTTGTCGGTTCACTGCCGAAAGCCTTGCAGGCGGCAGGGGTTGATGTGAGAGTTGTTTTCCCTAAGTACAGAACCATAAAGGAAAAATTCCTTACAACCTGCCAGTATAAGACATCCTTCGATGTTTCACTGGATTGGAGAACTCAAAAAGCCGATATTTTCACAATTGATGGGGATGTTCCCACTTATATGATAGGCAATGATTTTTATTTCGGCAGAGGTGGCTATTACGGATACGGCGATGATAATGAGCGTTTTGCTTTCTTCTGTAAGGCAGCTATAGAGTTTTTGGATTATATAGACTTTGTGCCCGATGTAATACACTGCAACG
>CAZUXS010000265.1:0-2138 GCA_964624605.1 uncultured Lachnospiraceae bacterium
TTGGCATCAATGGCATTTGCAAGCGTAACCATAACCTGATCCGTAAGCGAATGAATTTGTCTGTTTCTTTCACGCAAAACGGAAGTTTTTCTATCCACCTCGCTCTTGAGCGACTTTTGCAGAGATGAGAGCTGGAGTATTCTTTCAAGCCTATGAAGAAGAATATCGGCAACAAAAGGTTTACGCACGTAATCCAAAGCACCTGCCTTAAATATGGTGATTTCCGTTTCAACCTCGCAGTCCGCACTCAAAAACACAACGGGGATATCCTCCCAGTCGGGGTTCTCCCTCATTTTTTTGAGCACGTCAAGTCCGCTTATATCGGGCATGTGCAAATCTAAAAGCATAAGGTCGGGTATATCCGTTTTCAAATAGTCAAGTGCCTGTGTGCCCGAAGTTACGCAGTTTACATCGTACCTTATGGAAAGAATTTTGCGTGCAAGCATAAGATTCATATTGTCGTCATCCACAACAAGAATTTTATGTTTTCTTTCAGTGACAAGAATTTTCTTAATTCTGTCTATGAGTTCGGTGTGTAAAACGGGTTTTTTGATGAAGTCCAGTGCACCCAGACGCAGTGCTTCCGTCATATCCTCAATGTAGGTTGAAACGGTCAGCACAACAACCTTTGTTTCACTTATGTTTTCATCGGCTCTTATTTCAGCCAAAACTTCCATACCTGTCATGACGGGCATATCCAAATCCAAAATAACAAGGTCTACATTTTCAGTCCTTATTTTTTCAAGCCCCTCAATGCCTGAAGTTGCGTGAATAACCTCAAACTCGTTTTCCAATATATGCTCCGTAACCTTTATATTAAGCAAATCATCATCTATTATAAGTATTCTTTCCAACAAAAGCACCTCCTACTTGCACATTGTTCTTATGTTTTTGCAAAGTTTTCTGTAAGTATCGATAAAACCTTTGTGTTCGGCTTTTATAATGTTTATTTCATTTTCACGGCAAGCCGCTTCAAGCCGTTTTGCTCTTTCGGATAGACCGACAGCACCTATTGTCATGGACGAACTTTTTACCGAATGTACCGTTATGCGGTAATTTTCCCAATCCTCTTTTTCAAAACATTCATTGAGGTAATTGCTCTTTTCACCGGTTAAATATTCTTTAAGCACAGACTTGTAAAAATCCATATCGTTCAGGCAGTAGCCCAAACCCGTGTCAATATCTATGTTGGCTTTCGATGCAAGCATTTCAAAAGCCTCGTCGCTGTCCGCATGTTTCGGCTTTTTCTTTGTTATAACCTGCTCTTCCTTTAAATATTTTTTGAGCATATCTTTAAGCTCGTTTTCATTTAAAGGTTTGGCAAGATAATCGCAGAAACCTGCCTTTATGTAATCATCTTTAGCACCCGTTATGGCATTTGCCGTAAGCATAATAACGGGAGTATTTATATTAAGACTGTTTTTATCAGCCTTTATGTGACCGAGTGTTTCAATGCCGTCCATCTTGGGCATCATGTGGTCAAGGAAGATGAGGTCGTACTTTGTTTTGCTTGTGAACTGCAAACATTCTTGACCGCTTAATGCGGAATCAATCTGCACGCCCGTATCTTTCAAAAGCCCCGTAACCACCTTTATATTAAGTGGTATATCGTCAACCACAAGCACCTTTGCATTCGGGGCGGAAATAGTGCCTGCATTTTCTGCCGCACCTCGGAGAATTTCGTGATATTTTTCGGCGAAACCACCCATAGGCACAGATGAAATTACCGTTTGAGGTATGGTTGCGGTGAATGTTGAACCCTTGCCGTAAACGCTTTCAACAGTGATTGTACCATTCATCATATTCAAAAGGTTTTTGGTCAAATTAAGACCAAGACCCGAACCCTCAATATTCCTGTTTCGGCTCTCTTCAATCCTTGTAAAGGATTCGAAAAGCCTGCCGATATCGCTTTCCTTAATGCCTATGCCCGTATCTTCAACGGAGATAATGAGGTTTATTTTTTCCTCGGTTATCTTTTCAAAATCCACTAAAAGCCTTACAGTGCCTTTATGAGTGTATTTTACGGCATTTGAAAGCAGGTTGTTTATAATTTGCTTTATTCGCATTTCATCGCCTTGAAGAACCGACGGTATATCGGGATTAACCTGAATGTGGAAATTGAGCGACTTGTTTTCGGC
>CAZUXS010000266.1:0-2136 GCA_964624605.1 uncultured Lachnospiraceae bacterium
GAATAGGTATAGCCGTAAACATAATATATTTCCGGATGGTCACGCAAAACACTGTTAAAACAGCGATCCAGAACATCGTAAGTTATATCATCCAACCTGACAGCCTGTGAATGGCTCATAATCGCATTGTAAATTATGTTGTAAAGCTCTTTGTTTTCCTCATCCAACAGGTTGTAGTAGTAATCATATTTTTCCGAAATGCCCTTGTTTGTTTCGGAGTTATAGCTCATAGGGGTACTGTCACCTTTTTCCGCATTGCTGCTCAGCAGAGAATTGAAGCCGTCAAGCTCCGCACAGCCGCTCAGCATAAAAACAAATACCATAGCCGTAAGTATTTTTTTTAACATTGCGCACCTCCCTCATTACCAATAAAAAACAATCACATTCACATTTGAATATATGAGTGAATTTGCACTCATTTCATCTATATAGTCGAATATCTCTTTATCATCTATAAGTTTTGTTTTAAGTTCATTTACCAAAGATTCGGAAGCACATTTCAAAATTACGTAACCACCGCTTTCCGTTTGCACATTCCTAAAAATATATTTTATTGCTTCATCGGATGTATTTGTGATGTACGTGCCGTTTAATTTGTAATAATTGAGGTCATCTGAGTTGCAGATGGGGTAGGTGATGAAGTCATCGTTTTTATGGTTCACCGTCATAACATCATCACTCACACAAAGGTAGTCGTACATAACCTCGGAAAATACCGTGCCGTTTCCCTCAATTTGCTTATCACCCCAAGTTGCATCCACGGCATACCAATAGTTTTTTATGTTTACAATATTCCAAGAATGGGGCTGCCATCCGTTGTTTTCGTCCTTGCCCGTGCCGCCCACATAAAGGCTTTTCACTCCGAGTCTGTCGCAGAGATATTTCACACTTTCGGCATAGCCGTTGCATACGCAACGTCCGCTCACAAGTGCATCATATAGGGTTTGATTTGAAGAGACTGTTTTATCGTATACCACATGGTCGGCAAGATATTCATATATATATTTTACTTTTTCGTATTCACTGCCGTTAATGGGTGCGTTTGTCATAAAGTCGGTTACGACAGTGTCTGTTTGCAGCTGCCTGTTTTTCACCTCGTCGGCACTGTAATCGTATTTGGGTATAAAGCTTCGTGCCGTGTTGCTGTTATCGGTAGTGTAGGAATAGGTGTAGCTGCTTGCGTAATACAATTCCGGATGATCCCTGATAACGCTTTTGTAGCAACGATCCAAACTATCTTTTGATACGTTGATATCTATGCTTTCGGTATGGCTTGAAATTGTGTTGTATATTCTGTCGTAAAGCGTTTTATCCTCTGCACTCAACAGGTCGTAGTAATAGGTATACTCCGTGAAATCATACTGTGTCGGGGCAGAGTTTATTGTTGCACTGTCATCCGAAGCTGTGTCGGTTTCGGTGTTTGTGATATCTTGTGTGCTTCTTTCGGTTATCTCATGTTCGTTGAGTGTATGCTGCTGCGTAAATTCATCACTGCTGTGATGAGGTATTTTGAGTTGTGCACAACCGTTGGCTGCACAGAAAATCAAAATAATCATAGGCACGGCAATCAGTTTTCGTATTTTCATACCATATCGCCCCCGAAAATAAAATACTAATATTCTTTTCTACATTATAGCATAAAAAGTAATATATAGCAATTTACTTTTTGTATATTATGTGTTATACTATTGATATATCATTGTTATATGATTAACAATCGCAAGGAGGAAACAATTTTATGTTTAATTACAACCCGTCCTCTCTTAAAGCAGAGGAATTTATAAACCATCAAGAGATACTCGATACACTTGCCTATGCACAGGCTAACAAAAACAATATTGAACTTATAGACAGCATTATCGAAAAGGCAAAGCTCAGAAAGGGTCTTTCACACAGAGAGGCTATGGTGCTTTTGGACTGTGAAAACGAGGAGAAAATCGCCGAGATTTATGCCCTTGCCGAGCAGATTAAAAAGGACTTTTACGGCAACAGAATTGTTATGTTCGCACCGCTCTATCTTTCCAACTACTGCGTAAACGGCTGTCTTTACTGCCCATACCATCACAAAAACAAGCATATCACAAGAAAGAAACTCACACAGGAAGAAATCAAAAACGAGGTTATAGCACTTCAGGA
>CAZUXS010000267.1:0-2136 GCA_964624605.1 uncultured Lachnospiraceae bacterium
AAACCGCAAAATTCTTCATAATCATATTCTTCAAGTTCCTTGATTGTTGCATTTTTGCCGCATATAGGGCAATTGGGGTCTTTTTCTATTTTAAGCTCCCTAAATTTCATTCTCCATGCATCAAGTGTCAGAAGTCTGCCTATAAGCGGCTTGCCGCCACCGACAATGAGCTTTATGACTTCATTTGCCTGTATTGTGCCTATTATACCCGGCAACACACCTATTACGCCGCCCTCTGCACATGAGGGAACAAGCCCTGCAGGCGGCGGAGCAGGATACATACATCTGTAGCAAGGGCCTTTCTTTGCATAATACACACTTGTCTGCCCCTCAAATTGATACATTGCCCCGAAAACATCGGGTTTGCCCAATAGCACACAAGCATCATTAACCAAATATCTAGCCTTGTAATTATCTGTTGCATCGGCAACAACATCGTAATCTTCAATAATATCAAGCGCATTTTCAGCTGTTAAGAGCAAATTATATGTTTCAACCTTTACAAGCGGATTTATTGCCCTTATGCTGTCTTTTGCAGAAGCAACCTTTGGTCTGCCGACATCCCTAGTGCCATGTATGACCTGTCTTTGCAGGTTGGAGCTTTCAACCTCATCAAAATCCACAAGACCGATTTTGCCTACGCCGACAGCAGCAAGATACTGCGCAAGGGGTGTACCCAAGCCACCCAAGCCAACTATGAGCACCTTTGCCGCCTTAAGTTTTTTTTGACCTTTTACGCCGATTTCTTGTAGTAAAAGGTGGCGGCTGTATCTCATTATTTCGTCATTTGTGAGTTTTTCGGCTCTTTCATCGTCAATTAAACTCTCGTTATCCACGGAAGAGCCACCTGCAATTGCGGGAACAAGCATAATTTCGTCACCATCGGCAACCTCCGTGTCATAACCGTTCAAGTTTTTTATGTTTCTTTCATTCAGAAACACATTTACAAAAGCTCTCGGTGATCCGTTTTCATCAAATATAGCTTTCTTTGTTTCGGGATATTCTTCGGATAATGCCTTTATAACTTCCTTTACCGTTTTACCTTCCAACTCAACTTCGGAATTTCTGTTTGTAAATGACCTTAAAGTGGTTGGAATTAATACTGTCACTGCCATTACACATTCTCCTTTAGCATCAATTTTTCGCTGTTAAATACAGAATTGGCTTCGCTTACATCAAGTTCCCAGCTTTGCATATCAACAGCTTTACCATCTATAACCGAAACAATAATGTATGAATAAATGGGTAATGCGTGTTCTCTGTCATATTCCGATGCAATCGCTTCACAATCGGTGTGGGAGTGATAAAATCCGACGATTTCAATTTTATTTTTTCTCGCATACATTTCTGCTTTCATCATATCCTCTGCCGTAATCATAAAACGGTGATATTTTTCGCTTTCATCAAACGAATTTTCTATCGGTTTTACGAAATCAACGGATTTTACGGTAATTTTATCATATATGACTTCGCCATACATTATACCGCAACACTCGTGAGGATAATTTTTTTCACCTTCGGATTTTATTTTGTTCACAACATCTTCTGTAACGAAAACCATTTTCATCCCTCTTTTAATCAGCTAAAAAAAGACAGCAGGAGACTTAAACTAAAGTAGCTAAACCTCCGGCTGTCCGGTCAGTTAAATATAATTGCATATACAAGAGGTTCCTCCTCCTCTTGTATAATACAATAATACCAAACTGTGCTATATCTGTAAATATGAATATTTTTTAAATTTTTTCATACTACTGCGGAATGTTAAACGGCAAATACAACAAATATTTATCTGTTTAAGCGAGTTTTTTCGCTCGTTTCAAGCTGAATCACTCTGCCATCTTGTACAGTAACCACAACAGAGCCGAATTGAATATTTTCAATTTTACTCTTTATAATGTTTAGAACCTCATCACTTACTATTGTTTTTTTAACCGCCATAACTCCACCTACCTTTTCAACTGCTTTAATTTGCTATTGCAGTTCCTCTTAATGATTTGTGATTATCAACTCTTTCAAAATAGAATGCTATTCTTTCAAGAGCTTTATCGATTGGATATTCAATATCGAAAGCGGAAACCGCTTTTTTTTCAAGTTGCTTTCTCACCTTAAAGCCTATTTTCTTACAGACAAGGCAAC
>CAZUXS010000268.1:0-2134 GCA_964624605.1 uncultured Lachnospiraceae bacterium
GCCTGTGCTGAAATTCTGTCAAAGTTCTTAGGCTTGATTTCAAAATCCACAAAATCGCCTATCTGATAAGCGGGACTGATTTGCTTTGCCTCGTCCAAAGATATTTCCAAAAAGCCGTCATAAAAATCATCATCGCTTACAACCTGCTTTTGAGCAAACACGCCTATATCGCCTGTTTCTCTGTTGATGTCAACTCTGATGTTCTGTGCAGTACCGTAATTTTTCTTGCAAGCATTGATAAGTGATGTTTCAATTGCGCTGAAAATAACCTCTTTGTCAATACCTTTTTCTTTTTCAATGCTCTTTAAAGCCTCAATTAATTCATGGCCGTTCATTTTTGTATTTCCTCCTGCATATATAAATGTTTAAAATTCAATAGCCAGTCTTGTAGATGCAACCTCATTTTTATCAAATGAAAGCTCGTTACCCTCATCATCGGTTATAACAACCTTGTTTTCTTCAAGCCCCACCAGTTTGCCGTTGTAGTCCTTGCAACCGTTCACAGCCTTAAAAAGCTTGACATCCACACTTCTTCCCTTATATTTAACATATTCTCTCTCACGCTTCAAAATTCTGTCAATGCCCGGAGAGCTTACCTCGAATATATACTGTTGCTGCGTCATATCATCGGAAAGATGTTCCTCCACCGCTCGGCTGATAAACTCCAGCTCATCAATGGTAATTCCACCCTCTTTATCGGCATAAAGCCTAAGATACCAAGAAGGACCTTCTTTCACAAACTCGGCATCAACAAATTCAAAACCGTTTTTTTCCAAAATAGGAGTGGAAACATCTTCCAAAAACTTAACAATATCCTTTGCCTGCATAATCTCACCCCTTTATAAAAATCAAAATAATACAAAACGAGAGTGGGCATAACCCACTCTCTTCACATACAACATTGCCTTTACTCGTTTATTATAGCATTATTTCCCTTGCATTGCAAGCATTTTTTTAATATTTTATTGAAATATATTCATATATATGACTTAAACGCTTGTGTAACAACAAAAATTATGATATAATTACTTAAGCACAAGAGGAAATTCAATAAAAGCGGTTTGGTTTTACCCCTGCTGTTTTCATACTACGAAAGGGTGTTGCCTATGATTTTTTAGGTTTATGTTCGGAAGTACTATGAAAGGGGTGATTTTTATGGTTTATGCTTTACTATACATAACAATAGTACTGTTCATCATTATTGCCATAAAAAAATAACCGCTCCTGTCTGCAAAACAAGCGGTTATTTTATAACTTAAAGTTAAAGCAACAGGGGTAACAACCGTGAGTAGTTGTTTTTCCTCTTGTGTTTTTATTATAAACCATTTTTCCGCTATTGTCAAGATTATTGCAAAATTTCTTCACAATAGCGAATACAATTTCAATATACATCCCAAACTGTAACTTATAAGGAGAAAATGCAAACTTACTTGTAATTTTCTCCGAAAAGGAGGTATATTATGCTAAGCAAACATCAACGTCCCTGTTCACACTTCAAACCCATGTCCACACTCCCCTATTCCTGCAAAAGCTCCGATTGCACGCATTGTGAATACTATTCCAAAAACGGCTGTCACAAAAGCTACTATGATGCAATCGAGGAAGCGGACGGTGAAATATAACTCACAGAAAGTATAAACTTGCTCGCAATTTTTGCCGAATAAGTTCCAAAAAATTACTTATTTTTCTTCTTATGCACATTTCTTATTGTCTTTTTCTTCCTTACGGGCTTTTTATCCTCTTTCGGCTTTCCTGCGTAAGGTTTGCCGCTACCCGTTCTTTTAGGTCTTATGAGGCAGTGCTTGTCGAAGCCTATCAAATCTTCTCTGCCTGCCTTTTTGAGTGCCTCACAAACAAGCTCATAGTTTTGAGGTTTTCTGTACTGTATAAGTGCCCTTTGCATTGCCTTTTCGTGCGGTGTTTTGGGCACATACACTTTTTGCATCGTTCTCGGGTCAATTTCCGTATAGAACATACAGGTTGAAAGTGTGCCGGGTGTGGGATAGAAATCCTGAACCTGTTCGGGCATATAACCCAAATCACGCAAATATTCAGCCAATTCCACAGCCGCTTTCAAATCACTGCCGGGGTGTGAACTCATCAAATAAGGCACAAGATACTGTTCCTTACCCAA
>CAZUXS010000269.1:0-2122 GCA_964624605.1 uncultured Lachnospiraceae bacterium
GCGGTATGGCTATGGGTACGGACAGCATTGCACACAAGGGTTGCCTTGACGGCGGCGAAAAGACGATTGCCGTCCTAGGTACGGGTGCGGACAAATGCTATCCCGCTCACAATCGTGAACTTATGGGCAGAATAATGTCAAACGGCTGTGTTATGAGCGAATTTCCTCTCGGCACGGAAGCGCTACCTCAGCACTTCCCCTACAGAAACAGAATAATAAGTGCCCTTTCCGATGCAATTGTTGTTATAGAAGCCGCCGAAAAGAGCGGTTCAACGATAACGGCAAATTACGCAATGGAACAAAACAAGCCCATATTTGCCCTACCCGGCAACATCACAAGCCGATTGAGCCGCGGCACAAACGAGCTTATACGCACGGGAGTTGCCACCTTGCTTTCGGATGAAAAAGATATACTCCGCACGCTTGGCATAGGCGATGATGATACACCGGAAAATAAAAAAATACTCACAAAAAATGAAAAAATACTTGAATCGAATGAAAAATTGGTATATGATTGTATAGATTGTGAGTCTTCGACCGTTGATGAAATAGCGGCAAAGACGAACATTGAAATGAATAAACTGCAATACATACTGACAGTACTTGAGCTTAAAGGGTACATAACAAAACTCTCGGGTGCAAAGTATGTCAGGAATTAAGTAACAAAATGTCATCGCTTATATGGCGATGCAGGCAGCCGACTACAGTTTGCATCGGTTGCGTTAAAGGAGAGATATTGTTATGAGTTCAAAAAAGTATTTGGTAATAGTAGAGTCCCCTGCGAAAGCTAAAACACTCAAAAAATTTTTGGGTTCAAACTATAAAATAGAAGCTTCCGTGGGTCATGTAAGAGATTTGCCCAAAAGTGAACTGGGTGTTGATGTTGATAACGACTTCGAACCTAAGTATATCACCATCAGAGGTAAAGGCGAGCTTCTTGCAAAACTGCGTAAGGAAGTAAAAACAGCCGATAAAGTATTTCTCGCAACCGACCCCGACCGTGAGGGCGAGGCAATAAGTTGGCATCTTCTTTATGCCTTGAAGCTTGACCCCAAAAAGGCAACAAGAATAACATTTAACGAAATCACAAAATCAGCCGTTAAGGCTGCCGTTAAACAGGCAAGAGATATAGATATGGGTCTTGTGAACGCACAGCAGGCAAGACGTGCACTTGACAGAGTTGTGGGCTACAAAATAAGTCCCCTGCTTTGGAAAAAGGTCAAGAAAGGCTTGAGTGCGGGCAGAGTTCAGTCCATAGCCTTAAGACTTATTTGTGACAGAGATGAAGAAATTAACAACTTCATACCCGAAGAATATTGGAGCATAGATGCCGATTTGCACGCTAAAAAATCAAAGTCATTCAAGGCAAAGTTTTACGGCGATGAAAACGGCAAGATGGATATACACAACAAAGCGGAGGCAGATGCTATACTTGATGCCGTAAAGAAAGATAAATTTACGGTTGCCGCAATCAGAAAAGGCACAAGAAGCAAAAATCCGCCGCCACCGTTCACCACAAGTACACTTCAGCAGGAATCATCAAAGCTTTTGGGCTTTGCTTCCGCAAAAACAATGAAGATTGCACAGGAGCTTTACGAGGGTGTTGACATAAAGGGTGAAGGCACGATAGGTTTGGTTTCCTACATCCGTACCGACTCCGTGAGAATTGCGGACGAGGCTTACGATGCGGCAAAAAACTATATAAGCGATATATACGGTGAAAACTACGTTAAGGAAAAGAAGCAGTATAAAACAGATAAGCGTGCACAGGATGCTCACGAAGCCATAAGACCTACCTATACGGATAAAACTCCGGATAAGATAAAGGACAGCTTAAGCCGTGACCAGTATAAGCTCTATAAACTTATATGGGAGCGTTTCATAGCAAGCCAGATGGTTCAGGCTGAGTTTGACACTCTCAGTGCCGATATAAAAGCCGATAAATATATATTCCGTGCAAGCGGTTCAATACTCACATTTGACGGTTATCTTGCAATTTACAAGAAGAATGAGGAAAAATCCGACGGTGCTCTCACAGAAGGTACAATACCGGATATGACTGTGGGTGACGAGCTGACAGGCAAGGCTGTAAATGCCTTACAGCACTTCACACAGCCACCCG
>CAZUXS010000270.1:0-2095 GCA_964624605.1 uncultured Lachnospiraceae bacterium
GACAGAATTATTTTCGGTGGTATCACACCTACAACAGAGGCACTTAAGCTTGAGGGTAGCAAGGAGCTTGCAGCTGAATACTTCCTCCAGAGAAGAGAACTCGGTGCAATCAACATCGGTGGTGACGGCTTTGTTACAGTTGACGGCACAGAGTATGCTGTAAACAACGGCGATGCTATCTATGTTGGTATGGGTGCAAAGGAAATCGCTTTCACAGCAAAGGATGCTAAAAACCCACCTAAGTTCTATATGAACTCTGCAACAGCACATAAGACATATCCAAACGTGCTTATTTCTTATGCTGATGCAAACCATAAGCCACTCGGTTCACTTGAGGATTGCAACAAGAGAACAATCAACCAGTACATCCATGATGAAGTTTTTGCAAGACTTTCAGCAAGAGATGGCGTTGAATACGGTAGCTGTCAGCTCGCTATGGGCTTAACAAAGCTTGACCCGGGCTCAAACTGGAATACTATGCCATGTCATACACACGAGAGAAGAATGGAAGTTTATCTCTATTTCGATATGGACGAAGATAACGTAGTATTCCACATGATGGGTAAGCCGGACGAAACAAGACACATCGTTATGAGAAATGAGTCCGCTGTTATCTCTCCAAGCTGGTCTATCCACAGCGGTGTAGGCACAAAGGCTTATACTTTCATCTGGGGTATGGTTGGCGAAAATAAGGATTACGACGATCAGGATTGGCTTAAGACATCCGAATTAAAGTAATTTTATATTTTTATACAATGAAAGCCTGCGGATTTCCGCAGGCTTTTTGTCAGCTATTAATCTTTCTCGACAGAGAATTTAAAATCGGAATTTAATGATTTTTCCAATATACTTGCCGCATCCGCTGCTGTCAAAATATTGTCACCGTCGGCATCTATGTATTGCAACCAATTTGTTGTTGCCGTTTCTATAGGTAATTCAAAATCAGCATCCAATGTTTTCTGCAATGTGTTTGCCGCATCGGAGGCGGTTATTAAGCCATCGTTGTCGGCATCACCGTAGTGGAATGTTTCTTCAACTAAACTATAAACATCGGCATTGATATTGATATTTTGTGCAGGCATACATATACTTGTTGAAATTGCCTGTGTATCATCAAATATATCGTTTGATGAATCGGAACTCCAACCGTTGAATGTGCCGTTATTCGGAACATAAGCAACTATTTCGGCTTTTTCTCCCTCGTGGAGTACACATTCAACAGACATATTTTTGGTGAAATATCCGTTTTTGATAGTTGCGGTATATGTTGTTTTTTCACTGTCTGATAATGAATCATAATCGGGTGATATTTTGCTTGATGATTCATTTGACAAGACATAAGCATCATTTTCATTTGTTTTTCCACTTTCTTCGGAAGTATAAGTTAAGCCTTTGGAAAGTGCTATATTGTTAAAGTATACTTCACGAGATTCGTTTTCATTACCGTCATATTCGGTAACTTTAATATCCATAGTTCCGCTGTCATTACCTACATACACAATTTTGTATTCACTGTCGTTGTATATGGTTATACTCTTGCTGTCACCGTTTACCGTCATTGAAATATCGGCATTTCTTCTGCAATAAACATTATTGCCCACGACAGAGCCGACAAGTACATCATCTGTATCATAAACATACACATCAACAGGGCAATCTATATTATATCTCTTTTTATATCTTTCGTTTGCCTCATCAAGTAGATATGAATATTGGTTGTAAAGCACTGTACTTTCTGCCTCTAACTGATATAACCAGTCAGTAAGAACTTGATCGTGGAAATTAGCTGTGTAATTTCTGATATTTTGCAGAGATGTGTTAAAATCTTTAACGCTTGAATCACCCAAAGCAGATGATAATTTACCTGCCAATGAACTGTCAACAGCATTTACAAAGCCTTTTGCACAATCATAATCGGTATCAAGCATATTGAATACAACATCAATAGCACTGTTATAGATTTCTGCATTTGTTTCGGTTTTATTTGATTTATATTTGCTTTTTTCTTGATAATATACTTGTTTCATAATATTTTCTATGTCGACCATAGCAACAACCTTGCACCATTTTTCTTCAATTTTGGCCGAATTGAAAC
>CAZUXS010000271.1:0-2079 GCA_964624605.1 uncultured Lachnospiraceae bacterium
GTTCCTTGTAAAATCTGTCCTCGATTTCTTTTTCGTCACCTGCGATAGCCTTAAGCTCTGCCTTTGTTGCTTCATCAAAGTAGGCATCTTCGCACCATCTCTTATACTCGTCCATATAACCCATAATTTTGTTGCTCCTTTCGTTTTGTATTATTATAAAAATAAGGCTGACCTTATCATATTAATTACATTATACAAAATTAATATAGAAATTTCAATAGTAAATTAATGATTTGCGGTATTTTTTATGTTTTACAGTATAAAGAACCGCTGAAATTGTGTAGTTTACACAAATAAAATTTATCCGGAATAAAAAGCCGACTTATATCCAAAACTATGTTGTGAGGTGATAATTTATGACGGGTTTTGAACATATAATCAAAAATAAGGACGGCATAGACTGCGAGGTATCAAGTGAAATAAGCAAAGAGTCTATGATATATACCGCCGAAATAAAACTTGAACACGGTGAGAAAACCATAAATGCAAAAAGCTTTGTGGCTCTTAAATCACTGGGTGCAAAATGCGGTGACAAAATAACAATCACGGCAGAGGGTGAGGACGAGAGAATTGCGGTGCAATATTTGAAAAAACTTGTGGAAAAAGAATTATAGGTCTTGACAAATTTTTTTGAAGTGGTATACTGAATATATGTTGAAAAGCGTTGATAAGGACAGTAGATTGGTTAATGCTCCACAGAGAAAAACGGACTTTGCACCGCAAATGTTTCTGTAACCGTTTTGTTGCGTGACCTTTTGAAAACCACCTTTGAGCGGCTCTAATAAAGCACGGCTAAGCCCCGTTAAAAGCTATAACGAGAGGTATCTTCTTGATACAATGAGGGTGGAACCACGGAATTTATTCGTCCCTAAGCAAATATCACAGTTTGTTTAGGGACTTTTTTATACCCTATAACAGACAGACATTAATTGACAGGAGGAAAATAAAAAATGGCAGTAATTACATTAAAAGACGGCTCATCAAAGGAATATGCAAACGGCATTACTATTCTTGATGTGGCTAAGGACTTGAGCGAAGGTCTTGCAAGAAATGCTTGCTGCGGCAAAATAAACGGCAAGGTTGAGGATTTGAGAACAGAGATTAACGAAGATTGTGAGCTTGAAATTTGCACATTTGACAGTGAAGAGGGTAAAAAGGCTTTCCGTCACACAGCATCACACATCCTTGCACAGGCTGTTAAGAGATTATATCCAAACGCAAAGTGTGCTATAGGCCCTGCAACAGATGATGGTTTTTACTATGACTTTGACAGAGAACCTTTCACACCGGAAGAGTTTGCCGAAATAGAAAAGGAAATGAAGAAGATTGTAAAAGAAAATATTGCAATCGAGCGTTTTGAACTCCCAAGAGCGGAAGCTATCAAGCTCATGGAAGAAAAAGATGAGCCATATAAGGTTGAGCTTATAAACGACTTGCCCGAAGATGCAATCATTTCTTTCTATAAGCAGGGTGATTTCACAGACCTTTGTGCAGGCCCTCACCTTATGAGCACAAAGCCAATCAAGGCTTTCAAAATCACAAATGAAGCAGGTTCATCAGGCGCTTACTGGAGAGGTAACGAAAAGAATAAAATGCTTGCCAGAATTTACGCTACAGCATTCACAAAGGCTAGTGATTTGGATGCTTTCATAGAGGCAAGAGAAGAGGCTAAAAAGCGTGACCACAACAAACTCGGCAGAGAGCTTTCACTCTTCACAACAACGGATGTTATAGGTCAGGGCTTGCCACTCCTTATGCCAAAGGGTGCAAAGATAATTCAGACACTCCAGCGTTTTGTTGAGGACGAGGAGGAAAGAAGAGGTTATCTCCGTACAAAGACACCTCTTATGGCAAAGAGCGACCTTTACAAGATTTCAGGTCACTGGGGTCACTATAAGGACGGTATGTTTGTTATGGGTGACGAGGAAACAGACGATGAAGTATTCGCACTCCGTCCTATGACTTGTCCTTTCCAGTATTATGTATACAAGGCTGAACAGCACAGCTATAAGGAACTTCCTCAAAGACTTGGCGAAACTTCAACTCTTTTCAGAAATGAGTCATCCGGCGAAATGCACG
>CAZUXS010000272.1:0-2073 GCA_964624605.1 uncultured Lachnospiraceae bacterium
GAAACTTAAACCACTTTAAACCATTTTGAGGGATTTTCACCCACTTAGGTACATTTTAATACAAATTCAAGAAAAAAACAAGTACAAATTTTGCAATTTGTATTATAAATAAGAATAGATTATATACCGATAACAACATATAGGGACATCAGCCACAACATATAGGGGTATTTAGATGATTTACAACTACATATTCCAATTATTAAAGTTTTCTCTTATTTATTATTTTTTTCAAAAATTTCTCATATATTTTATATGGTACATTGTAATTTTCATACTTTGGAGGCAAAATTATATGAAACGTCACAAACGCAGCAAAAAAACAAATAAAACAAAAAGATTTCGCAGGGTGTCATTATGCGTATTTACGGCTGTTATTGCGGCAATTTTCAACCTGAATATATACAGAAAAAAAGTCGTAAATTCAAAAACCGCTTATGCTACTCTTTGCGAAATAGGCACATCATCATTAAATTATAATGAAGAAATAAAAAACAACAACGTACCCGAATTTGACATTCGGAAATATCAAAATTTATCACTTTTACAGAAAGATTACTATGCAGTTGACAAAAAAACGGGTATGAGTGCCTCCCTTTTCGATATCAACAAACTTATGAACACCGATGTAACCATAAACAAAAGCGAAACCGAGCCTAAAATACTCATATTTCACACCCACCCACACGAGCAATACATAGACAGTGGTGGCATTGAGGAGGGTGTTTTGAGTGCAGGAGACAGGCTTGCGCAAACACTTGAAACAAAATACGGCATAAAATGCCTGCATCTTCGTGACACGAGTTTTGATACGGTGGACGGCAAAATACAGCGTGACGGTGCCTACGAAAGAATGGAACCCACGGTTAAAAAAGTGCTTGCGGACAATCCCTCAATAGAGCTTGCAATAGATTTGCACCGTGACGGAGTAAATGAAAAACTGCACCTTGCAACAAACGTAAACGGCAAAAGCTGTGCCAAAATAATGTATTTCAACGGACTTTGCCAAATGTGGGAAAACGGCACTTTGAAAAACATAGCTAACCTCTCAAACCCGTACATTGAAACAAATCTTGCACTCAGCCTTAAAATGCAGATTGAAACAAACAAACTTTATCCCAATCTGGCAAGAAAAATTTACCTTAATGCTTATCGTTATTCCCTACACATGATTGATAAAAGTATGCTCATTGAACTGGGTGCGCAAACCAATACAAAACAGGAAATATATAACAGCATAGATATACTTGCACAGGTGCTCAACAACACCGTAACAGCAAGCAATTAAACCCGTGATTATAGCCTATAATAGGAGTTTTTTAATATTGTTATATAATTTGAGTTATAACTTTATACAAAATTTACAAAACATTTATAGCAAATTATGTATAAGTTGACAGAAACTCTCGGATATTATAAAAATATACCAATTTTATTTTTTTTGAAATACCTTTATTGTTAAAAAAACATTCATTTTAGTCAAAAAAAACTGAGGAAGTACAGCCGATAGTCGATTTTAACAAAATCGTAAGGAATTATTTGTGCAAATCTAATATGGTGAAATTTAAAAAAATATAGTATTATAATTATATGATAAACAGGCAGTGCAAGTATGCCTAAGAATTAAGGAGGAATAATTTAAATGTCAGGACTTAAATTAAAGAACATTGTTAAAAAGTACCCAAACGGTTTCGTAGCTGTTAAGAACTTTAACCTTGATATCGCAGATAAGGAATTCATCATCTTCGTTGGCCCATCAGGTTGTGGTAAGTCAACAACTCTTCGTATGATTGCAGGTCTTGAGGATATCTCAAGTGGCGAGCTTTACATCGGTGACAAGCTTTGTAACACAGTTCCACCAAAGGACAGAGATATTGCGATGGTTTTCCAGAACTATGCTCTTTATCCACATATGACAGTTTATGATAACATGGCTTTTGCTCTTAAGCTCAGAAAGACTCCAAAGGCTGAAATCGACAAGAAGGTTCGTGAGGCTGCTAAGATCCTCGATATCGATCATCTTCTTGACAGAAAGCCAAAGGCTTTATCAGGTGGTCAGCGTCAGAGAGTTGC
>CAZUXS010000273.1:0-2057 GCA_964624605.1 uncultured Lachnospiraceae bacterium
CTGAAAAAAATTAATTCCCGAATTTTTCTTTTCCACAGTAATCACCTCTTAAAAAGCTCCCTTAATTTTTCACCCTTTACCTCATCAGCACACCAACCGATAACTGCAAATTTACCATTCGAGTGTTCAGCTACCTTATTAATCCACTCAACCTCATTATTTGCCTTTGCAAACAAAAGCTCATTTGTGGTTTTTGCACGATAGAAAGATGAATTGATAACCCACCATTTTACCGAAATCTCAGCTCGCTTTAAATCTTCTTCAAGTCTAAGTGCTTCATATACGGGTGTTGTTTCGGCAAGTGTTACAATAATAACCTCTGTTTCTTCGGAGCGAAGTCTTGGTAGCAGTTTTTTAACAGATTCGGGTATATTACCGCCTTGTGTTCTCTCAACTTCCTTGTGATAGCTTTGTGATGAGTCAAGCAAAAGCAAAGTATGCCCTGTTGGTGCAGTATCAATAATAACTGTACTATCATCAGCCTTATCTACGATTTCGGCAAATGCACGGAAAACTGCAATCTCTTGTGTGCAAGGTGAGCGTAAATCCTCCTCGATATAGGCTATATCTTCTTCCGTCATAGTTTCTCTTGCCTTTGTAAGTACCTCTGTCTGATATTTTTCAAGTTCTTCTTTCTCATCAATATGGCTCATAGTAATTCCGTCTGTTTCAGCTATTACATATTTTAAATGAGCCGCCGGGTCTGTTGTCGCAAGGTGAACCTTTCGACCTTTCTCGGCAAGTCCGAGTGCAATGGTAGCGGCAACGGTAGTTTTACCAACACCACCCTTGCCCATCGTGAATATAACCCTTTTATTTGAATTATGTAAATCTTCAATTAAATTACCAAGATGTGGTATTTCCCTTGATTTTACTTCTTCTTTTTTCGTGGTTACATCATCACCCGTTAAGAGAGAGCGTATGTGAGTTAATCCTGTTACATTATAGGCACGAAGTGGTACAAAATAAGTTGTAACCTTTTTAAGCTGTCCGGGCATAGCTAAAAGTGCATTTTGTTGCTTTTCATATAGTTTAGCCGAAATTTCATCATTTTCTGAAGTAAGTATGCCATTTATAACCATAATCTGATTATTAATTCCAAGCTGTGAAAGTTCCAAAGATGCACGCTCAGCCTCTTTAAGCGGTGTATCTTCGGGTCTTGACACAAGTATCAATGTAGTTTGTGTTGCATTAGCCAAGGTATCAACAGCCTTTTTATATACTGTTTTTTTACTTTCCAAACCGGATAACTGTCCAAGACAAGATGCTCCGTGGGTACTTTCACTTATAAAACCACTCCACGCAGACGGTAATTGTAACATACGTAAGGTATGTCCCGTAGGTGCTGTATCAAATATAATATAATCATATTTTGATGCAATCTCCTCGTCTGTAATGAAATTTGAAAATTCATTAAAAGCCGCAATTTCAACTGTGCAGGAGCCTGAAAGCTGTTCTTCCATATTGATTATAACAGACTCCGGTAATTTCCCTCTGTAAGGAGCAACAACACTTTCCCTATATTCCGTTGCCGCCTGTATGGGGTCAAGATTAGCAACAACAAGATTTGGAATACCCTCAATAGCCACTCCCTTATTATCAAGTTCCGTTGCAAAAACATCTTGAAGATTTGAGGCGGGGTCGGTACTTATCAAGAGAACTTTTTTCCCACTGTCAGCAAGATTTACAGCTGTAGCACAAGCAATTGAAGTTTTACCTACTCCGCCTTTACCTGTGTAAAACAGATACTTTGTTAAAGCTGTTTTCTTTGGATTAAATAAGTCCATAATAAAATGCCCCCTTAACAACAGTTTCCGCCACAACAGCTACTGTTATTATCTTCTGAATCATCACAGCTGTTTTCTTCCTCTGTTCCACAACAGCAACATTCTGTTGCACCTTTTGGTAAAAGCAATCGAGCAGGCAACTCCAAGAGGGTTAAAATTTCATCGTTTGTAGGGTATCTGCCGCTGATTACAATTTTTCCATCTAAGGTTACAACGGGAAGTCCCTCTACGCCTTTTTCATTCAAATATTTGTTTACAACATTACTTTTA
>CAZUXS010000274.1:0-2051 GCA_964624605.1 uncultured Lachnospiraceae bacterium
GTATGCTTTTGCTTTCTCAATAACATCGGTTTCATCTGTATATCTACGATTTGTTTTTCCTCTTACCAACTTAAAGCCATTCCAAACTCTGCCGTTATTTACAGCCTCCTCCTGTGCATAGGCATAAACATCTGATGCCCATTTGGAAAGTTCATCTGCCTTTGAAAGCACTTCTGAAATCTCGTCATCAGTAAGTAATGGTGTAGCCTTAAATTCAAGCTGTGCCAATTTAAGCATTTCATTTGCTCTGGCTCTGCACTGATTTTTAGCCTTGCAAAATCTACAATGTTCTCCAACCTCAAAATCCCCGTTGCCACTGAGTGCCATAGCACCCCTCGACCTCAAAACTTCCTCTGCCCACTCCTTTAGGGCTGCTGTGGAAATCTCCCAAGTGGAAACATTCTGCAATCTCGGTTGATGAATTGTAAGCTGTATGGTTTCGATATCATAGAGAAGTTCAAATATTTCCAAAACCCCAAGACCATAAATCATAAGCTGTGTATTATTTTCAGCATAAACCGGTACACCTTTGCCAAGTTTAAGGTCAATGATATGTACCTTGTTATCGGTTACAATCACCATATCCGCCGTGCCGAAACACTCATCAACATAATTACTTACATCAACTTTCATCTCAACATTAAATACCGGCAATTTAGCAATCGTTCTTGCCTTATCTATCTGCTCCGTAACAAAAGAAACATAATCATTTACGCTCTCAACAATCTCATCTGTAAAGTAATCTGAAGTAGGTCTTTTACTTCTTATTTTCAGATACTTCTTTATAAGATGTTCCGCAAGAGCGTGACCTGCTGTGCCTTCCTCCGCAAATGATGATGTGCTATCCGGAAACTGTTCCTCCAAAAGTAATGATGGTGTACAAGTCAAATGCCTTTTGCTTGCTGACGGACTAAATCTTGCGTGTCTTGTCATTACAATTCAGCCTCCGCATCTTCAATCACATTCTTATAGTTTTCGGGAGTTAAAGCCGACACTTTTTCGACACCGTACTTTCTAAGAATTGACTTAACAACATCTTTTTTGCCTGCATTAAGCAATTTTGCCATAACAACTCTTATATCATCAGTTGTATATTCCTTGTCGGATACTTCGTTATTCTGCTGAACGGTAATATCCTCTGCAAGTTTCAAAAACAACTCTGATAAGCCACTCAATGCTTCTGCAATCTGTTTAAAAACTTCCTTATCATTCATTTTTACAAATGCCTCCTTAAACTTCATGAATTTCAACACCTTCAACGGATTGTCCGTGCGACAGCACCAATATTTCCGAAAAGTCACCGAGCAGAAATCTCAGAAGTCTTTGAGGAAGTTTTATAACTCCGCTTTTAAGAACAGTCTGCTTTCTGCCACAGGAATTTGTAACATTGATGCAAACCTTATGCTTTAACATCATATTTTTTCACCTCTTTCCTGTAAGTAAATATCCCTTACAAGTCTTAGTCAAAAAAATAATCCGTTTTTTTAACCCCCTGTAAAAAATTTTTAAAATTTATTTTTTATTTGCTTATAAATGCGTTCCATACGCTTATGTATATTAGGAATGCTTGTACCCATCAGCCTTGCAGCCTCGGTGAGGGAATACCCATCAAGTACAACCAACTTATATAACTCACGCTGTGAATCGGTGAGAGTTTCAACAACTTCTCTTAAACGCTCCACCTCAGGAGATACTTCTTCTTCAAATGTATAAGCAATCTGTTCCATAATTCTGCTCTTATCCTGTGCATCGTCTTCATCGGAAACAAATGAGTCAATTGAAATATTCCATTTTTCACCCTCGTTTTCTGATTTACAATTCTTTATATTGTAGTAAACCTCACTATCATCTAAACTGTGTAGCAATTTAATATCCACCTCTGTCACGCCGTTTTCTCCGGGGTGAATTACAACCTCCTTTATTTCTCCGTTTCCATCTCTGTGGAAGTAGCTGTAAGTTTTTCTTTTTGCTTGTGGCGTCTTTTTAAATTTCATAATTTGTCCTTTCCGCCTGCTGCGGAAAAGGGCAATGAAAAAGGTCGATGAAGTACA
>CAZUXS010000275.1:0-2041 GCA_964624605.1 uncultured Lachnospiraceae bacterium
TGATGACAAGCCTACCGTTGAATTTCTTCTAAGAATTATCCTCAACAGGCCGGATATTGTCGTTATCAGCGTAAAAACGGAATATGTCCTGAACAATCTGCACGGTCGTTCCGTGCGGCTTGACATTGTGGCAATCGATGAGCAGGGAAAGATCTACAATATTGAGATACAGAGAACCGATAAAGGCGCGGGAGAAAAGCGCGCAAGATACAACATGAGTCTTATAGACGCTAACGCTACCGAGCCGGGGGATGATTTTGAGAATATTCCGGAGGCGTATGTGATATTCATAACGGAAAAGGATCATATCGGGTCAACAACACGCTTGCGTGTTGTAGGCTTAGAGCCTGTAAGGCTCGTAGCCGTCGCAGAAAGGGACTTCCCATATATCATATTGAACGCACAATAACGGAAACAGGCGAGATATTCGACGACAAAGCACACATAATATACGTAAACGCGGAAATAGTAAATGATACACCGCTCGGTAAGCTTATGCACGATTTCAGGTGCACGGATTACAGGGATATGAATTATCCCGTTCTATCGGAAAGAGTGCGTTATTTCAAGGAAGATGAGGAAGGAGTGAGCAGTATGTGCAGAGCTATGGAACAAATGAGAGCCGAGGCGGCAGCCGAGGCGGCAAAAAAGGCGAAAGCCGAAGGAATAGCCGAGGGCAGAGCCGAGGGCGAAGCTAAGGGTAGAGCCGAGGGCAAAATAACCGGAATTATTGAATTTTGTTTTGACGAAGGCAAGTCATTTGATGAAACTGTGGCTATAGTTGTACGAAAGTTCAAGCTTTCCCGTGACGAGGCATCGGAATTGGTTTCCGAATGTTACGGTTAATATCTCACAAAAAAGATCTGTAGTAAAACCAAGTTCTGCTACAGATCTTTTTTACCATGCTAAACTGTAATTTAACTGCCTGATAGGGTATACAGCCGCTCCCCAAAACCTTTTTTGCTGTTTTTCTTTGTGATCAAAAATAAAAAAACTTTAACTTTTAAGTTTTGACACAATCGATTGTTAAATTTAAGGCGGCAAATTCACCGCCCTATCTTGTTACTCTTTTTCCGATAGCTTGTTTACTTCTTTTATAAGTTTATCTAAATCATCTATGGCTTTACAAGCATAATCATCAATCATATAAAAAAACGGCGTGCATACTTTCATGTTATAGAGTAATAAAACAACACTCTCTATATCACTCGCTTCAACATTTCTAAACTTATCAAAGAAGCTGTCTGATAAATGATTTTGCAATATGTGTATTCTATTTACACTGTCCTTCACAAATTCAATCGTTTCTGTTATCTCATCGACCTTTAACCTTAAATCTTTCATTGTTCTTAACCTCCTCATATTGCGTTACAGGGGCGGCGGTACTTTATTAACTGATAATGTATTCAACAGCCTTTTCAGTCTTGGCGGCGGCTACAAGAACCATATTTGTATCATTCTTCAATGCTTTCAGCCATGACTGAATATATGCCGTGCTATTGTCTATTAATTCGGTGTTGTCAATTCCTGTTAAGTTACAAAGGATTGCAGAACCTATTTCAGCGGTCAACTCCTCTCTGCTGTATTCCTTATTTCTGAAATGCGCTGTTTTCGATAACCTGTTTAATCTTTTTTCGTGTACCGTTGAGTGTTTTAACTCATGATAAGCCGTTGCATAATAATGTTTGCTACTTGCAAACGGTCCAATCCTCGGAAGCACTACCATATCAGACTGTGAATTGTAATATGCTTTACTACTGCTTTCGGTTATCAAAGTAACACCTGACTTGTCAATATAGTTATCTATAACTTCCTGACAACTACCGATTGCAAAGTTAGCACGTTCTTTTATTACTTGCTTGCTTTTATGCCTTCAACATCTGATAAACTAAACACTCGGTAATACCTCTATGCACTAAGCGGATTTTTAAAATCCGAAAAGAAAAAATTGACAAATTATGCAATATATGTTAAATACAAGACTGCAATGAAAACTTTTGCGTAAGCAAAAGTTACATTAAGGCGTATGTGAACAACACGC
>CAZUXS010000276.1:0-2038 GCA_964624605.1 uncultured Lachnospiraceae bacterium
TTTTTGAAAAAATTTCAAAAACTTTTCAAAAACGGTTGTTATTTTTGAATTTCAGTTGTTACTTAAATGAAAGGGAACAAAGAGGAACATCTGTTTTCTTAAACACGGAGGTTTTATTTATGACTACTAACATCGAAAAGCAAAAGCAAAAAGAAAATGCTATCAATCAGACAACAACATATAAATTTGACGGATATTCTTTTGTTGTAGAACCTGTCTTTAAAGAGAACTCCTCCGAAACATTAGGTACAGTTTTGTTAAGGTTAATGACTACAAAAAGTTAAAACTTTTTCAAAACAGGCTGACAGTTTAAATAAAGCGCGGTATAATAATATTGTAATACTGTTTATTTGACTGTCAAGAAAGGAGGACTTTATGAGACAGTCAAAAAATAAAACAAAAGAAGTTACAGCCGCATTATATGTCAGGCTCAGCCGTGATGATAATCTGGAGGGCGAAAGTTACAGCATAGGAAATCAAAAGAAATTGCTAACCAAAATCGCAAAGGAAAAAGACTATACAAACTTATTGACTTTCTGCGATGACGGCATTTCGGGCGTTACAATGGAACGCCCCGGATATAAGGATATGCTTGAAGCGATTGAAAACAATAAAGTTTCAGCCGTCTTTGTAAAAGACCTTTCACGATTGGGACGTAATTATATTGAGGTTGGCAGACTTACGGAAGAATATTTCCCAGACCGCGATATACGGCTTGTTGCCGTTTCGGATAATATTGACACGCAAGAGGGCGAAAATGAGCTTGCTCCGATAAAAAATCTTTTTAATGAATGGTATGCAAGAGATATAAGTAAAAAACGCCGTATCAGTAACAAGATTAAAGGAAATGCAGGCGAACCTATGGGGCCGCCGCCGTATGGATATATGAAAAATCCTGACGGAAGCAAAAGCTGGGTTGTTGATGAAGAAGCTGCAAGCGTTGTAAGACGGATTTTCAATATGACTTTGGACGGGATAGGCACACACCAAATTGCGGAAACTTTGGAAAATGAAAAGGTTTTTACACCGCTTAATTATTGGGCGAGCAAAGGAATTAACCGTCCCGGAAAGAAATGTCCCGAATATCCGTATAAATGGAATAGCTCAACTGTTTTGAGCATACTCGAATTACAGGAATATTGCGGCGATATTCTGAACTTCAAAACCTATTCAAAGTCATATAAAAACAAAAAGCGTTATGCTAATGACAGAGAAAATTGGGTTGTATTCAAAGACGTTCACGAGCCTATCATAGACCGTGCTGTTTGGGAAACGATACAGGAAAAACGAAACAGGAAAACACGCAAGAAGAAAAAAGCAGACGGTGAAAAGAATATGTTTTCGGGATTGCTTGTGTGTGCAGATTGCGGCAGTAATCTATGGTATCATTTCAATCAGGCAAATCCGAATATACAGTATTTTAACTGTTCGGGATATAACAAAGGCAATCGTAAGATTTGTAACTCTACACACTATATACGGGTTGATTTTTTGGAAAAGGTTGTACTTGGCGAAATCAGGCGCTTAACAAAACTTGCAACACAGTATGAGAGCGAATTTGCTAAAATCGTTATGGGACATTCCATAAAGACCGCCGAGCAGGAACGGCAATTAAAGCAAAAGGAACTTGCTGCTCTCACCGCAAGGGATAAAGAACTTGATACTCTGTTTGAACATCTTTATGAGGATAATGTTTCCGGCAAAATAAGTGATGATAGATTTGCGAAAATGTCAATTAAGTATGAGTCGGAGCAAAAAGAAGTTTCCTCACGCATTAAGGAATTGCAAACAGAGCTTGACAACGAAAAGAGCAAAGCCGTTACAAGCGATATGTTTATGGCTTCCGTTCGTAAATACACGAGGGCAAGGAAGCTGACACCGAGAATGCTTAATGAACTGATTGAAAAAATCGAAGTACACCAATCCGAAAAAATTGACGGTAAAACCGTTCAAAAACTTACCATTCACTATAACTGCATAGGCGCGATTGAAATACCCGACCTTGACAAACTACCTGAAAACAATGTATCGGTACATA
>CAZUXS010000277.1:0-2037 GCA_964624605.1 uncultured Lachnospiraceae bacterium
TAAGATAAGCGGGACAAGTTGAAACAAGAGTTTTACCCTCACCTGTTCTCATCTCTGCGATACGACCTTGATGGAGTACGATACCACCGATAAGCTGTACATCAAAGTGACGCATACCGAGGACTCTCTTTGCAGCCTCTCTTACAACGGCAAATGCCTCAGGTAAGATGTCATCAAGTGTTTCACCATTTGAAAGTCTTTCCTTAAATTCATCTGTTTTACCTCTAAGCTCTTCATCGGTCAAAGGCTGAATTGTAGGTTCAAGCTCATTGATCTTAGCAACTATAGGTCTTATTCTTTTTATTTCTTTCTCACTGTAATTTCCAAAAATTTTATCCAGAAAACCCATTAAATTTCCACCTCAAATCATGTATTATCTGTAGAAAATGTGTCTCTTGCGAGCACACTCACAGTTTATTGTATCATAAATATAGGATTGCCGCAACATTTATTTTGCAAAAATACTCTATTTTTTTATTTTTTCAAGCCAAGCTTCGGCTTTAAAACCCGTAAGCACAAAGTCTTCACCCACAAGAACGGGACGTTTGACAAGCATACCATCGGTAGCCAAGAGTTCAAGTTGTTCATCCTCACTCATATTCGGGAGTTTATCTTTAAGCTTTAAATCCTTGTATATAAGTCCGCTTGTGTTAAAAAATTTTTTAAGAGGAAAGCCGCTAAGCTTATACCAAGCCTCAAGTTCTTCCTTTTTGGGATTATCGGTTTTAATATCTCTATCCTCAAATTCAACACCGTTTTCCTCAAGCCATGCCTTAGCTCTTTTGCACGTTGTGCACTTCGGATATTCCACAAACAAAAGTTTCATATTGCAAACCTCCTTATATAAGTTCACTTCTCATAAGCTTTATTCTGTTTTGTGCGGCTATGTATTCAGCCTTTTCACTCTCGGTTTCGGTAATCAAACCGGGTACCTGTGTGGGCTTGTCATTGTCATCGAGTCCCACCATAACAAAATAAGCTGTGTTTATAAGTCTTCTCATGCCTTGTCTGTCCTCAACAAAGGAATTTACTCTTATCTGCATTGAGCTTTTGCCCACATACACAACCTGTCCTCTGAGAACAACCAAATCACTGAGGTGACAAGGCTTTTTGAAATGCTGTCTTTCTATTGCAACGGTTATTACGTTTCTGTTGGAGTGACGCATGGCAACAACCGATGCCACCTCATCAATCCAATAAAGAAGCTGACCGCCGTAAAGCCTGCCTGCTCCGTTCATATCTCTGTCCATAAGCAAATGAACTTGCTCTGTTGTTGATTCACTTACCTTTTTACTTCTCAGTTCCATATATCATATCCCCTTATCCATAAATTAATTTACTTATTATCATGTATCCCACATAAAGCACAATTGTTAATATAAAATATACATCAACTATCTTGTGCTTTTGCGGCGAACAGGTTATATCTATATTAAGATGTTCGTCACTTATGCCATATCTGTATTCCAGTATATTGGACTTATTCATACGTATAAATTTTTTCAAAAGAATTATAAAAAGCGGCAATGTGAAAAGTGCCAAAACCGAAGATGAAACAAGTGCATCCTTTTTATCCTCGAAAGTTATTGTTTGCTCGGTTATTTCCTTTAAAGTTTCCGGATCCGTAAAATGATATATCAAAAGCTCATATACCACCTGTACACCGTTTAACAAAAAATGTGCAAGCATAGAACCGTATATTGAATTTGTGCAGAACACAAAAATGCCGAAAATCATACCTCCGACAAAGGTATAAGGCAATTGATACAAATCCAAGTGAAACATCCCGAAGAAAAATCCGGATATAAACACGGCCTTAAACATATTTTGCATTTTATAGCCGGACATTATAAGACCTCTGAACATAAGCTCCTCAAAAATTGCGGGCATAAGTGCAAAGCTCAAAACAGCCGTCAACGGATTCATATTTTCCAATGTTTCGCTGATTGCGGTATTTACCGTATCCTCCACAAAAAAAGAGGTTATGTTTGAAACCAACATCATTGTCGGCATAAACAAAAACAAAAGCACTACAAT
>CAZUXS010000278.1:0-2025 GCA_964624605.1 uncultured Lachnospiraceae bacterium
CCTGTTACATATACATCGGTTTTTGGTGTTTACACAAAACTTGAAACGGACTCTTATATAGAACATTTACAGACCTATTTTTATATCAAAAACATTTTTGTGGTATTCAATTAACCCTTCTTTTTTCATTTTACCAAGTTCTTTAGACAGGGCACTACGGTCTAAGTTTAGGTAATCGGCAAGCTGTTGACGGTCAAAAGGTATAGTTATTTTATTACTGCCCTGTGCTACAATCTGTTGAGAAAAATAAGAAAGTAATCTGCCACGGATATTTTTTGATGTTGTGTGAAGAATACGTCTGGAAAGTTGCAAATTCTTTCTTGCACCTATCATTATAAGGTTTTGTATAACCTGATTTTGAGAATTACATTCATTACAGGGGGAAAATAGCTTAGAAACACTTATAAACAGAATTTCACAGTCTTCATTTGCCACAACATCTATCATCAATGGTTCATCGGGAATACAGGCGTATGCTTCGGCAAATACTCCGCCTTTTTCAATTATGTTAAGTATGCTTTTATTACCTAAAATATTATTATGTTCAATCTGAACACTTCCCGATAATACAATACAAATATCATCAATAATACTGCCTTCACTGAAAATGACATTTCTTTTTTTATATTTCATTACTCTGAAATTCAAATGCTCCGACATCTTTTGTATATCTTCATCTGGACAGCCATTGAAAAGAGGTGTCTTTGAGATAAAATTATAATCCATAAATTTCCTCCTTTGTGGTTATAACCACATACTTTGTTTATGTATTATAGTACAATATAATTACAAAGTCAATGGATTGAAAAAATATTTATTTGCGTGGTTATAACCACATACTTTTGCGGAATTTTTTAGTATAATAAGGTCATAAAGTTAAGGAGGTTGCTTAATATGATAAGAAGAATAATAAAAATAAATGAGGAAAAATGTAATGGCTGCGGTGCGTGTGCAACAGCCTGTCATGAGGGTGCAATCAAAATGATTGCCGGCAAGGCGAGGCTTACTCGTGAGGATTATTGTGATGGTCTGGGTGATTGTTTGCCCGAATGTCCTACCGGTGCAATTGCTTTTGAAGAAAGAGAAGCTCCGGCGTATGATGAGGCAGCTGTTCTTGCTGCAAAGCGAGAAAAAATGCAAAACAGGGATATTAAACATTCCGGCTGTCCGGGAATTAAAATGCGTCAAATGACACATAATAAGGAAGAAGCAGCAACACCTGTTGTAAGCTCACAGCTTGGACAATGGCCTTGCCAAATAAAGCTTGTTCCTGTTAATGCACCTTATTTTAACGGTGCTAAACTGCTTATTGCGGCAGATTGTACCGCTTTTGCCTATGCTAATATGCATAGCGAATTTATGAAGGGCAGAATTACCTTGATTGGCTGTCCTAAACTTGACAGCGTTGATTACAGTGAAAAGCTGACGGAGATAATAAAAAATAATGATATTAAAAGCGTTACGGTAATTCGTATGGAAGTCCCTTGCTGTGGCGGACTTGAATTTGCGGCGAAACAGGCACTTCAAAACAGTGGAAAGTTTATTCCGTGGCAGGTGGTAACAATATCTGTTGACGGAGAAATTATTGATAATTAAAAATCAAACTTGTATTTGTGGGTAATAAAAAGCCGAAGAGATGATATACTTAGTTGGGAACTAATATTGTTATTGCAAAATAAAATATGTAATATAAAAAGATGCAAATTAAAAATGTAAATTTGCATCTTTCTTTTTTGCTTTTTCATAATTCAATTTTTGACTTGCGGAAATATCGGAATTGTGTGATTTTCCTCTATTTACACGGATGGATAATGCCGACAAAAAGTCGATTAACATTAATCCTTTTTTGAGGAATTGCCGTATTTCCGTATCAGTTCTTCACGCTTATTTTTTATATCTTTGTCGGAAGTATAGAAGCCGGAAGAGTCGTTATATGAACGAGATGAATTTTTTGATTTTTTTGTATTGTTTAAGTTATTGTAAACACTTTTATATGCTTTCACTATTTATCAGCTCCTTTCTGTA
>CAZUXS010000279.1:0-2024 GCA_964624605.1 uncultured Lachnospiraceae bacterium
TTTTTAAGCACATTACTGCCGTGAATACCGAAGAACCACAAAAAGTCAACCATAAATGCAAGCAAAAATGCAGTGAAGCAATTTCTGCCAAGCGGCATAAATATATCCAATATGAATTGATCCAACAATTCAAAGCAATTTTCCACACCGAACTTCATTCTCACAAATTCGTTTACTGTGGAAAACAATATCACAACCACAAGCATAGGAAAAATTACAGCTATTGAGCGGTTAAAAACCGAATCACTGCTGTCTATAGTCAAGTTTTTTCCTATCTTTACGTATTTGTGTATAAGCACTACCAGCTTTGTTGATATCAAGGCTGTGAGTATAGCCACAAACACGCCGTTTACACCCAGATATTCGGTTGACGTGCTGAAATTGCCAAGTATAAGAAAACAAATAAGCGATACAATCGGTGTTGCTACCGGTATATTTTTTTCATTTACAATTCGCAGATAATATATACTTATCGTCAGCGACAAATACACAGCAAGCCTGTCAAACGTAACATTGTAAACTATGTTAAACAAACTCAACAGCAAACCGTCGCACGCATTTGCTATAAAAGTTTGATATGCCTGTATAGGCAAATTTATGAGCACCAAAGCTCCGGCACCAATCAGAACAACAGGCATCAAAGCCACAAAACCATTTCTGATTGCCGATATTGATTTTATATCTTCTAATTTTTCAAAAAGCTGTCTTATTTTAGTCAGCATAAAAACATCACCAGCCTAAAAACAAGCAAGCAACCAAAGTAAAACACGAAATCCCCGCTCCGTATTTTACCAAAGCAATCCAAATCAATCACTTTAAAACATCTCTTTATTTCCGAACCCGTTTAAAGTGCCGACAGAATTACTTCCAAACATTACACATTAAATCTGAAAAGAACGACATCGCCGTCTTTAACAACATAATCCTTACCCTCGCTTCTGTACACGCCGGCTTCCTTAGCCGCTGTGATTGAACCGAGTTTTGTCAAGTCATCGTATGTAACAACTTCCGCACGTATGAAACCCCTCTCAAAGTCGGAATGGATTTTACCTGCCGCCTGAGGTGCTTTCATACCGTTTGTTATTGTCCATGCACGCACTTCCTTCTCGCCTGCCGTAAGATAACTGATAAGACCGAGAAGCTCATAGCTAGCCGCAACAAGTCTGTCCAAACCGCTCTCACTGCAACCTAAGTCAGCAAGAAATTCAATTTTTTCATCATTGTCAAGCTCTGCTATTTCCTCTTCAATCTTAGCACATATCACGAATACGCCCGAACCCTCTTTAGCCGCCAAATCACGAACCTGTTTTACATAAGGGTTGTTTGCACCGTCATCGGCAAGATCCTCTTCGCCTACGTTTGCGGCATACAATACAGGCTTTCTGCTCAAAAGTGTAAGACTATCGGCAATCTCCGTATCCTCATCTGATGAAAACTCAACGGAACGGGCATTTTTACCCTCTTCAAGTGCCGCCTTAATTTTTTCAAGCACAGCCGCCTCTGCCTTAAGTGATTTATCGGACATCATTTGTTTTGTTACCTTTGCAAGTCGTTTTTCCACAACCTCCAAATCGGCAAGCACAAGTTCAAGCTCTATTGTTTCGATATCTCTCACAGGGTCAACGCTAGCGTCCACATGCACAACATTGCTGTCTTCAAAGCAACGCACAACATGCACTATCGCATCCACCTCTCTGATGTGAGAAAGGAACTTGTTGCCAAGACCCTCGCCCTTGCTTGCGCCCTTAACAAGACCCGCAATATCAACAAACTCGATAACAGCAGGTGTTACCTTCTGTGTCTTGTACATATCCGCAAGCACATCAAGCCTTTTATCGGGCACAGGCACAATACCTACATTCGGGTCAATGGTACAAAACGGATAATTAGCCGCTTCCGCACCGCCACCTGCAAGTGAATTGAACAATGTACTCTTGCCGACATTCGGCAAACCAACAATACCTAATTTCATAATCTTTTCTCCTTAAATAACTTTTATCAATTTGGTGAGTGTGAAAGCAATA
>CAZUXS010000280.1:0-2014 GCA_964624605.1 uncultured Lachnospiraceae bacterium
CTATGGAGCAGGGTCTTAGATTCGCTATCCGTGAGGGTGGTAGAACAGTTGGTTCTGGTTCTGTAGTATCTGTTATGGAGTAATTTCATAATTCATAAATTGATAGTTTAACTATTATATATATGCAATCCCGTGTTTTGCGGGATTGCATTTTTCACAATATGGTTAAAAAGGTGCTTGATGTGGCTTTGCCATGGTTCAAGATAATAGGGAATCGGGTGTGAATCCCGAACAATCCCGTTGCTGTATTAGCGTAGCATTTTTTCACGCAAGGTTTATCTTTGCAGTCACTGTGAAAATGGGAAGACGAAAAAATGTGTTGATGCTTAAGTCAGAATACCTGCCTTTTTGATTTTATATAGGAATCTGCGGTGTACAGATGCCTGTAGTTTGCTTAAAAGATGTTTTATTTTGGTACAAAATTTTTCTTTTGGGTTTACTTTTGGTGTCTATTTGTCCGCATGGGAACAAATAGGCTTTTTTATTGTAAAAATTTCGGAGAATAAAATGTGGATTGATTATTATGCCCAAAATTCGGGTATGAGAAATTGGAACAGCAAATATAAGGTTTTGCTTGCATTGATTACGATTTGCCTTGTTGTTGCACTTGATAACATAGCTGTATCGGTTTTTGTGCTGCTTACAATGAGTGCACTCACGCTTTCGGCAGGTAAAACACCAACAAAGATATATATATCACTTATGATGATACCTTTCACTTTCATAATTTTGAGCGGCATAACAATAATGGTGCAGTTTTCAAATGCAGGTGAGGGTGTTGGATTTGTCACAAAATATTTTTGCGTTTATGTGACAAGAGAAAGTGTATATACTGCACTAAGTGTTTGCTTCAAAGCACTGGGAGCAGTGAGTGCAATGTATATGATGTCGCTTTCAACCCCTTTGGGTGAGATTATATCGGTGCTACGTAGTTTTCATTTGCCAAAAATCATCGTTGAATTGATGAATTTGATATACAGATATATATTTATATTGCTTGAATGTGCGGGGCAAATGCAAAGTGCTTCAAAGGCAAGGTTGGGAGATAAAAATTTCACAACGGCTTGCAGAAGTTTCTCATCAATTGCCTGCAATCTTTTCATAGTTTCAATGCAAAAGGCAAATCGCTATTACGATGCACTTGTGTCACGAGGCTATGACGGAGATTTGATTTTTATGACGAGGAAAAGCAAGGTGAATATTTGGCAGATTGCACTGCTGTGTGTTTACGTTTTTGTGATTGTAATTTTAAAATTGTTTTGTAGGGTATGAGTATGGAAAATTTACTTGAGATTAAAAATTTATACTTCGGTTATGACAAAAAACAGGTGCTTAAAAATATAAGCCTAAATATAGCAAGGGGTGAAAAAATTGCCGTTATGGGTTCAAACGGAGCGGGAAAGTCCACGTTTTTTTTGAATATAAACGGTGTTTTGAAACCCGATAAGGGCGAAATCATACTTAAGGGCGAAAAGATAAATGAACGAAAATCCAAGCTTTTGCACAGGAGTGTCGGCTTTGTTTTTCAGGATGCGGACAGTCAAATTATAGCATCGGATGTTGAGTCTGAAATATCATTCGGCCCCATAAATTTAGGTCTGTCAAACGATGAAGTCATAAAAAGAGTGGACAGTGCTGTAAATTATTTGTCACTTGAAGAGCTGCGACACAGAGCACCTCACTATCTAAGCGGCGGTGAAAAAAAGAGGGTTACAATAGCCGATATACTTGCCATGGAAAGCGAGATACTCATATTTGATGAGCCAATGGCGGCACTTGACCCCGTTAATGCCGATAATGTGGAAAATATTCTCCAAAGACTACACAAGGACGGCAAAACACTCATAATTGCAACCCATGATGTGGATTTCGCATACAGATTTGCCGAACGAATTATTCTTTTTTGCAACGGTGAAATTATTGCCGATAGTACACCGTTTGAAATTTTCAATAAAAAAGCCGAAATGGAACAGGCACATTTGAAAAAGCCTGCAATGATGTCAATTTGGGAAAC
>CAZUXS010000281.1:0-1974 GCA_964624605.1 uncultured Lachnospiraceae bacterium
TATGACAATGAAATTATACTCTTTGATGAAAAATTAAAAAACGACTTATCCGTATCAAGTGCCGAATTGCAAAATTATAAAAAATCCGTAAACCGCTATCAAAACAATGTGCTTATATATGCGAACAATTATAAAAGTTTGCCTGCATACCTTGCAAATTATGCAAATAAGCCTGTCGGAAATTATTCTCTTGACGGTATGGCGATAGAAGTGAAAAACAATTCTTATGTAAGCATTGATTTGAAAGATGCACAATACACAATTTCAACCGGAGATGAGGGCAGTTACAACCACCCCTATGTAAAGATAAAATCTCCGCAGGGGAACACTTATTTCTTTTTGTATAATGAAGAAGATGCAGACACATATTTTCTTCCCACAAATAAAGGTATGGAGTTGAATTGTGAATATGACGGCGAAAAGACATTTTTGCTCAACACCGAAAAGCGAGATTCACTTGTGGAAAATGAGGCAATAATGCTTAGCGATGAATTTTGGAATGTGCAAGTTCCAATGGGCAGACTTGGCTTTACATATAAGAATATCAAATTAGACAATGACGCAGGCGGTACGGAATATATAACTCTGCCAAACCCTCAAAATGCTAAGGTTACAACTACGGGAATTTTATCCGATGAGAATATGAAAAAGGCAGGTATTGAGAATTATGCCGTAATTACGGTTGGAACAAACAGTTATTATTGGAACAGGCAAACTCAGCCCGACCAAAATATAAAATTTGACACCGATAATTCACAAATGATTATTGAGTATGACAGATATAATGTTTATATAAATATAAAGGGAAACAGCCTTATTGAAATAGTTCCGAATGAAACAAGTACGATTGAAACAAGCACAACTGTGACGGAAACAACTACCGAAAGTACAACATCAGGCACAACACAGTTTACGCAAACAACAACCGTTACAACGGTAAACGATTCTCCGTCATCTTGGGCAAAAGATGAAATAACCGAGGCTGTAAATTATAATCTCTTGCCTAAAGAATTTCAGACCGGATATAAAGAACCTATCACACGCAGAGATTTTTGTAAATTAACGGTATGTATGTTAAGAACTTACAATCCGGGAATACTTAATATCTCCGATACCGATAAAATTGCTTTTGATGATACAGATGATGAAGATGTGACGATTGCGGCTTCTTTGGGCATTGTTAGCGGTGTTGGGAATAATTTGTTTAACCCAAATAATTTTATAACCAGACAGGAAGCCGCAAGAATGTTGTGTATGGCGGCTTCTTTACCCCAAAATCATACCGAATGCGAAAAATATTTTTCTAACGATTATATTATAAAAAATCGTATTCTTGATTATCCTTACAAATTTGCCGATTATGATAAAATAGCATATTGGGCAAAAGTTGATGTACAGTATTGCTATCAAAATAATATTATGTTTGGTGTAGGCAATGACAAATTCGACCCTATGGGGCAATACAGCAGAGAACAATCCTATTTGACTGTTTTAAGACTTTTTAAATCGTTTCAAGAAAGTACACCCGAAAATAGCAGTGTAAAGGAATACAGAAGTAATAATGGCAAACAAGTTGTGTTTCAAAATGGTATATTTTCATTAACAGATTTAAACAAAAATATATTGATAAAAGATATTAGTGAAAACTTGCCTGTAATTAACGAGCCCGATAGCAGTATTGTGGATTGTTTTGGGGAATATATTATAATTAAGCACAATTTTACCCCCGACCCTTATTCAGCAAACGAATACGAGGAAAAAACTATTACTATTTGCAATCTTTATACCGCTGACGGAACATTGGTATATGAAGCTCCGTTAGCTGATAATGTTCACTTTACATCGGACGGCAAAATATTAACATGCTCAGATATATATCCGGATAATGCGGTAGACGAAAAATTTGTTTTATTTAAAATCACAGATAACGGATTATCTGTAATTAAAGACTCTCAAACAGGCTTTGAAGAAAAT
>CAZUXS010000282.1:0-1946 GCA_964624605.1 uncultured Lachnospiraceae bacterium
GCAATTCTCTTTTCAAATACGTCCTCTGTTGGGTTTGTAAGTCTGCCATAGATGTTACCTGCATCGGTAAGCCCGAATCTTGCGGCAGCATGGTCGCAGTTTCTGAATACGAATGAGCTACTCTGATAAATAGGTACAGCTCTTGCATCAGTTACGGGATCAGGCTGTTCCTGACCGATGTGCAACTGCTTTGTTTCAAATCTTAAATTTCTTTTACTAAAATCTCCCATTTTAGTGTCCTCCTTTTCATTGATTTTTAATTTAATTATATGTAATTTTTTCCTATGATTTTCTTTTTCCCATTTCCTATATGTTTACTATGTTTTGTCTCTATGTGTATATATTACCACGCTTTGCCCCCTTTGTCAATATATTTTTTTAAGATTTTTACAAATAATTATACATTTCCCCTAGGAATAATATGAATATTTTTTCATATTATAAAAGGGTGCCGACAGAATCGACACCCGTGTAACTAATCAATAATACCCATTTTTATTTTTGATGTGAATACATCCTCGGTTCCCTCATATTCAAACTCGCCCTTGTGGCAACTCATTATCTTTGTGCACACATCAAGACCTATATTTGTGCTTTCAACCTTTTCAAGGTTTTTATTCACACGGTTTGAAAATGAGATTTCTATTTTTCCGTTTTCAACTTTTTCCTTTATAACAATATCACTGCCCTTATCGGCATATTTTATTATATTTGAAAATATATTGTCGAAAACACGTCTGAAATATTTCACATCAAGACGCACTCTGCACCGCTCTTCTGAAAGAGTATAGTCAACATTGAAGCCCTTATCCGTGATTGAAAATATCCAATCTTCAAGCATTTCATGCAATACGGATATATCGTAGGCATCAAAATCAAGCTCATCCTCTTCGGCATTATAGGCAAGGAAATATTCAAAAAGTTTATCCGACATTTCCTTTATTTGATAAGCCTTTTCCCTGCACTTTCCGGTGTAACATTCAAGCTGCTCCGTGTTTTGATATTTCTTGCTTTCAATAATATCCAAAAGACCTATGAGCACCGTAAGAGGAGTTCTCAAATCGTGTGACATACTACGCACAAGTTTATGACTTGCCGCCTGCATTTCATTTTCTTTTTCCTGTTTGGAAAGTATGGCAACCCTCATATCGTCTATACTTCTCACAAGATCGGTAAGCTCGTCATTGCCTTGAATTGTCATACAATATTCCAAGCTGCCACCCTCGAGTATCTTTATTTCATCGGATATTTTATTTATGTAGTCCGTCTTTTTCTTTATGACGGAAAGTATAACCAAAACGAAAACAAGTATGGATACTATCACTCTGAAATTGCTGTATATAAGGTGCAATTTATAATCCAAAAGATAAACTACAGATGCCTGAACCGTCTTATCCTTAAGCTTTATATAGTAGCTGTTGAGCCTGTACGGGCCTTCGCTTTCCCGCATATTTTTCCAGTTTGAAGTGGAGTCAAAGAGTATACCGTTTTCATCAAAGAGCACAAGCACAATGTTTCTTCTCTTGCGCACAAAGCCTCTGAGCTTTTGAACATCTTTTGATGAAACATTGTTGAATTTTATAAACTGTTCAAGTGCAAGCACTTCTTTTTCGGTCTGCTGTTCAATATAGGTCGGGTTGTTGAGATACAAATCCAAAACCTTATATTCCACAAGACCCAAGAGCACAAACACACACACAGATACAAAAACGGAAAACCAAGTTGCAACCAACAATTGCATACCAAGCTTTGAAAATATGGCAGGCTTACGTTTTTTGTGCCGCCTTGTATCCTTATCACTGTTGAGCAATTCTGTAGCCCCTTCCCCAAACTGTCTTTATATAACGTGGATTTTGCGGGTCTTTCTCAATTTTTGTACGCAACTTTCTTATATGAACCGTGACGGTGTTGCTGAGTGTGTATATATACATCTCATTCCACACAGC
>CAZUXS010000283.1:0-1935 GCA_964624605.1 uncultured Lachnospiraceae bacterium
TCCACCCATTCATCATAAGGTGTATCATTCATAAACACATCATATACTTCCGCAAAGCTTTCATAGCTTGCCATAATATCACTTCCTCAATTTCCGAATACCCAATAATGCACAACAGCCACAGCCTCACGCAGATAGGACGGTGCAATTGCATTTATGCTTGTTTTTGCATTGCAGCTCACAGCATCAATTCCGTTTTTCTTTGCGTACATACCTGCCCTATAGGAATGAAAATCATTCGTTATATAACAAACCTTGCAGCCGTTTGGGAAAAGCTCATCGATTATAACCTTTGAATATTTGAAATTTTCATCGGTTGATGTTGCCTTGTCCTCGGTGTATATCTTTTCAAGCGGTATTCCTCTGTTTGTAAGATACAACTTCATAGCTTCCGCTTCGGATATATCCTCTTGCGGGCCTTGACCACCCGATACGATAATCACCGCTTCGGGATTTTTATTATAGTAATTCACACATTCTTCAAGTCTGTTTCGCAGTGTGTTGGACGGTCTTGTACCCACAACGGCACAACCAAGCACTATCACAACATCATCGTCATAGGCTGTTTTTGTACTCGTCATCTTCACTATTATAAAGCCAATCACGGCAAAAAGCAAGACAAACCCGATAAGTATCAAAGTTTTTATTGCCTTTATCCACTTTTTGTTTGGCACGTTAAACCAAAGCGTAAGCACAATACCAACCAAAAGAAGCATTACAAGACCGAGATTGAAATTTGAAACGACAAGTCCCAAAAAATCATAAAAGCAAATCCCTGCACCTATTGTTGTGACAACAAGCCTTAAATACCTTTTAAGCCTTACATCCCTTTCTTTCATATTGTACCTCCAAAATACACTCAAATTGTTGACAATATTTCCTTTTTAGTATACAATATCACTGTTAAGGTTGTCAAGTACCGACAAGGCTGACAGGAGGCTTTATATGACTTTAGACAAATTAAAACCAAAGGAAAAAGCAATCATAACCGCAATAGGCGGTCAAGGTGCCGTAAGACGCAGGTTGATTGATATGGGGCTAACCCCCGGTGCAAATGTTATGCTCAAAAAAACAGCACCTTTCGGCGATCCTTTGGAAATAAATGTGCGTGGCTATTCTTTGAGCATAAGAAAAAGCGAGGCTGCGGAAGTTGAAATTGAAAAAATAAATTGATAGGAAGTTTTACAATATGTTAAAATTAGCATTGGCAGGCAATCCAAACTGCGGTAAAACAACTCTTTTCAACCGTCTTACGGGCAGTAGGGCACACGTCGGCAACTGGCCGGGTGTCACGGTGGAGAGAAAAGAGGGTGTTTATCACATGGGTGATGATTCCGTTGTTATCGTGGATTTGCCCGGTATTTACTCGCTTTCACCCTACTCCGAGGAGGAGGTTGTGAGCCGTAATTATATTTTGAACGATAAACCAGATTTGATAATAAATATCGTGGATGCCACAAATATAGAAAGAAATTTCTACCTCACATCTCAACTTATGGAAACGGGTGTACCGATTGTGATAGCACTCAATATGATGGATGAAGTTGAGGCTCTGGGTGATGAAATAAATATTCCGAAGCTTGAAAACAGACTCGGCGTTAAAATAATTCCCATATCAGCGGTTAAAAACCTCGGCATTGAAAAGCTCATGCAAACGTGTATCGAGGTTGCCGAAAAAGATAATAACACGATACACTCCATTCTTTCAAATACGGTAGCTTATCCCGTAATCAATAATATAAAATCAGTGCTTGCACAGGATAACAAATCGGTTACTCTTTTTTCAGCCGTCAAATTGCTTGAAGGCGATGAAAAAACAATTGAAACTCTCAAACTTTCCGATAGTGCATCACAAAAAATAGAATCAATAATAAAAGAATCCGAAAAGGAACTTGGCATAGAATGGGAAATTTATGTTGCCGATTTAAGATATCG
>CAZUXS010000284.1:0-1934 GCA_964624605.1 uncultured Lachnospiraceae bacterium
TTTACGGAATCCGATATGCTGTTGTTATATGTGTTGTTTGTAACATAAAGAGATACAGATGATGTATATTGGCAAGGCAAAGCAAGTTTGGTGTAAAAAAACGCAACAGCAGTGAAAAGCACCGCACAAAGCAATATATAACCTATCTTACTCAAAAATACATCAAGTAATTCCATAAAATCGATTTGCATCTCATTTTCTTCCATAATTTACCCCTTTTTTCATTGTTCGATAGTTGTTGTTTCCGTTTCGGCATCGGTTGTTTCTTCCGTTACCTCTGCCGGTATTTCCGTTGTTTCTTCAGCCAAAGACTCCACAGGTTCAAAACTGCCGGATACAATGCTTGTCTGCAAACCTATAGCCGTCTTATTTTCTTCATTCACAACAAGTTTATAGCTTGTGTTCGTTCTCACCGGCATTGAGGACGGTGTTGTACCCTCCAAAACCTTAGCCGCCATAGAGCCGGACAACTTGCCGAGTTGCTTGTAATCCACTGCAACCGTTGCCAAGCCGTATTTTTCAAGCATACCCTCATCGCCTACTATAACCGGCATTTTAGCCTTTTCGCAAAACTCGCCGATAACGTCCAGACAGTTGTAAACAATAGGGTCGGACGGGATATATATCGCATCGTAAGCACCTATTATGTTATTCATCACCTGAGTAGCATCGCCCTCGTAAGTTATAGCCTTGAAAGAATACTTTATGCCGTATTCCTTGCACTTTAACGCCGCCCTGTCTACCTGTGCAATGGCATTTTGGTCATTGTTATTATACACCATTGCAATATTGCCTGCCTGTGGAAGCATTTGGTGCAACAGTGCAATCTGTTCTTCCACCGGTATGGCATCATAAGTACCTGTTATGTTATCTGCTGTAAGCTCCGAATTTTGAAAATCAGAAACAGCCGTTGCAATCACCGGTATATCTGTTGTTTTCTCGGCAACTGCCTTTGCAGGCTTTGCCGAAAGTGCAAATATCAAGTCTTTTTTTGCTGAAACAAGTTTGGAACTGTACTTTTCCACCTTTGATGATGTGTTTTCACAGTCATAAAATTCAAGTTTTATGTTTTCTCCGTCTTTATACCCGGATTCTGCAAGTCCCTCCAAAAAGCCCTCATAGGCCTCATCAAGTTCCGTACAGGATGCCTGTTCTATAACACCTATTTTGTATTTGCCGCCCGGCACATCACACCCCGACAGCAAAACCGAAATTCCAAGTATAACGGATGCCGTTAAAAATAATTTCTTCATTATCGTACTCCTTATGAATTATACTGTACCCATACCCTCGTGAATTATCTCCAATGCCGTATACAGCTTTTCGGCATTTATCTGTCCCGGTGCGGAGGCTTTTCCCACACAACCGAAAGTAATTGCCGAGCCGAAAGCCTCACCACTCAGTCTGCTTATAAGTCCCTTGCCACCCATAGACATAGTTACAACGGGCACATTGCTTTTTTCACCGAATATGGCAGTTGCCGTCAAAAGCCTTGCCACATCAACCTTATTTTGCGGCATAACGGCTATTTTGCATATATCTCCGCCCGATTTTTCCATCTTTTCCAAACGGCACAAAATTTCTTCCGTAGGCGGTGTTTTTTCAAAATCGTGGTTTGACATTATTATTTTTACATTTGCTTTTTTGGCGGCACTCACAATTTCACTTATGAAGTTTTCGCTCAAAAACAGCTCAATATCCAAAATATCGGCAATACCCTTGCTTAAAATATTCAAGCAAAGTTTTTTGTACTCTTCCGCCTCAACAGCCTTTTCGCCACCCTCGCAGGCAGTGCGGAAAGTGACCAAAAGCGGTACATTACCGAGCTTTTCTCTTATCTTTTTTGCACAGCCGAAAAGTGCATTTTCATCAAACACGGCATCAAACCAATCTATTCTCCACTCAACTATATATTGAGGTATGTTTTCAGCTGA
>CAZUXS010000285.1:0-1892 GCA_964624605.1 uncultured Lachnospiraceae bacterium
TATTACGGATATTTCATTTTCGGCTGTTGCAATGATTTCATCATAGTCATATACACCATCGGACAGACTGCACAACTTGTTTATAAGGTCTTTAACTTTGAATATATTCCTTGTTTCAAAGGCATAATCTGAAATAAACAACCTGTCATTTCTGCCAATTATGTAGTTTTCGGTTGAATATCTTTCACCTGTGATTTCATACCAACAATCTTTTATTTCATCGGAATATTGGCTGAAATACTTGTCAAATTCAATTACCTTGAATAAAAATTCAACTTTATCTCTGTAATTCTCAATCTTTTCAAGTTGCTGTGAAAGTGGCTTTATAAGCAAAAAATCAATATCAAACATAAATATCACCACCCATACATATCGTGCCTTACTTCGGCTGTGTAGTAGCTGTTTTTTGTGTATCGTGAGTTGAATATCATTGAAATCATATATGAGCGAATATTTTTGATTTTAGATGTGTTAGCGAAAAATGCCTCTTTTACATACTCAATATCATCACTGCGAATTTCAAGAAAGCGTTTTTTTACAATCTCGGCAGGAACATCGTTACCGCTTATTCTGATAGGTGAGTGATTAAATGCTACGGTTTCTGTCATAACCTCCAATACATCGGTATAAAATTCGGGTTCTCCGTATTTTGCATATCTGCAAAGTTCATCAAAGTTTATGTTCTCTTTGATGATTTTTTTATATCGTTCATATTCTTCCATTTCGGAGTCGGTATGGATGTATGTATGTATGATTTTTGTCCAATCCATCCATCGTTTTGCCCATATATGATTGATTGATGGATATTTTATTAATACAGTCTTGATTATTTGATAATTGATTATTATTTATTTTATTATCGTACCGATTTTTAACTTGTTGATTTACTACTTCTTGATTTTCAGGAAGTAGGTTTTCAGGAAATAGAAAACCGGTATCTTGTGATGAGTTATCCACATACTTATCAATAAAAAATCGAGGGTTATCAACATTATTTTTGCTGTTATCAACATCATCTGAATTGCTATTCTCATCTGTTTTTTCTTTCGTATTGTTCTCATCTTTAAAAACAGGCTTACCGCAAATATGATATTCCCAATCTGTAACTCTGCCGTTTTCATAAACACGCTTGCGTTTCAAATATCCCGCTTTTTCAAGTTTTTTGAGAGATGTAAAAACTTTGGATTTGCCACAGGGAAGTATTGATGTTAAGCCTATGCCGCTGAAATCCCAACTGTCCGGAAGTGAAAGCATTGTCACAAGTAAACCTCGTTCGGGAATATCAAGTTTCTTGTCACGCAAACAGGAGTTTTCAACCAATGTGTAATCCTTAAAATCTCCGACTCTGACTATTTTAGGCATACCTCATTCCTCCTCGTTTGGCTCAATCAAGAGCATATCCTTTATTTTGAGTTTGTTTACTACAAACAATCCGTTAAAAGCCAATACATATCCTTTGCCGATAAGTTTTTCAATCGTGGATTTAAGACGGTTGACAGGTATGTTTATCACAGCCGACAATCCTTTGATATCCTTGTAGTCTGCATCAACATTGTTTAACATAGCCGCAAGCAAACCTCGTTCCGATAAATCAAGTTCACAATTTATCTTTGGCACAAGTAACGGCTCGCTTATAATTTTTTTAACCATTGTATTTCCTCCCGTGTTTGAAATAAAAAGGAGCAACCTCATAAGATTACTCCAAAGTGCGTTACCTAAATTTGAGTATAACTTCAAGGGCATCAGCATATAACACTTGATACCCTTGAGAATGATTTTTTCAGTTGTGTATTGAATTTCTTTAATTGTGGTGTTAAAATCATATAAGTGGACTAAGCAAAACCCCTTGAATACTCGGCTTTTTCTGCTTAGTCTTATTATAACAGCTTCGT
>CAZUXS010000286.1:0-1862 GCA_964624605.1 uncultured Lachnospiraceae bacterium
GAGGTGAAGTGTATGAAAGTTTTAATAACCGGTGGAACGGGTTATTTGGGGCAGAATATTTGTCTTGCCCTTTCCGATTGCGGACACGAGGTGGTCGTCATTGACCCGTCTCCGTTATCGACAAAGCTGAAAATTAAAAACTGTTATTTTTACAAGGCATCAATCACAGACAGGTTTGCCATTGAGCACATTTTGAATGAACACAAGGATATTGATTGTGTAATTCACTGCGTAACAATGAGCACTGTTGAGGAGTCTGTCACAGACCCTTATGTATACTACAATATGAATGTAATGAAATCTATGGAGCTTTTCTACATTCTTAAAGAGTACAATATCAAAAAGATTATTTTCTCATCATCTGCACTGGTGTACGATGCTGTGCCCGGTTTTTTGGTTACGGAGCGTTCTCCTATCAGGCCTAGAAATCCTTTCGGCAGGGGCAAGTATATGATGGAAATGATACTTAGAGATTTCTGCAATGCCTATGATATGAAGTGCATTTCTTTGAGATACTTTAATCCCGTCGGCGTTGACCCACAGGGTCGCTGTCTTTTGCTCAGAAAGCACGGCACATCTTCAAATCTGCTTGCTCGCCTGCTTGCGATACTCAATCACGAAAAGAAGAGTTTCACAATTTCGGGCACGGATTGGGAAACCCGTGACGGCACTTGCATAAGGGATTATATTCACGCCTGGGACGCCGCCATGGCAAATGTGAAAACGGTTGAAAACTTCGACAAAGCATTTGAAAATGCAGGCAGTGACTACACAAATTATCTTTCACTCAACATAGGTTCGGGCGTTGATGTGACGGTGCGTGAGTTTATAATGGCGTTTGAAAATGTGACGGGCGAAACAATAAACACCTTGGACGGTCCGAGACGACAGGGCGACGTTATGGGCAGTTATGCCAACATAAGCCTTGCAAAGCGTGCAATAGACTGGGAGCCCACCCACACCATTGAGGACGCTATACTCGATATGATAAATTATGAAGAAAAAATGGATTTAATGTAACTTATTATGAAGAACACAGCAGCAAAAAACACGGAATTGATACTTTCGGGCAATATGTACAAGGCGGTGCTTTCGCTTTCAATTCCGATTGTTATAAACAATTTTATACAGACAATGTACAACCTTACCGATACTTTTTGGCTTGGCAAGCTGGGAACGGACGAGATGGCGGCAATTTCGCTTGTGTCTCCCGTTTCAAATATGATTGTTTCATTCGGTCAAGGTCTTACACTTGCAGGCTCTATACTTATTTCGCAGTACATAGGTGCAAGGGATAAAAAGAACGCTTCGGCAATGGCAAACCAAATTTTTGTATGTTCACTTATTTTTGCCGTTGCGTGTGCCATTGTTTGCCTTGGTTTTACTCAGCCGCTTGTAAATTGGCTGGGTGCAGTGGGCAATGTAAATTCCTACAGCTGTACCTATTTGAAAATTATACTTTGTGATTTGCCGTTTTTGTTTATGATAAATATATATTCGGCTGTCAGCCAAGGACAGGGTGACACAATAAAACCAATGCAGTTGAATCTTTTGGGCATTGTTTTAAATATGATACTCGACCCTCTTTTTATTATGGTTTTCAAATGGGGAATTGCAGGTGCGGCATTTGCGACAATGCTTGCGAAAATACCTTGTGCGATTGTTGCCTTAATTGCACTCACATCAAAGAAGAATGAGCTTAAAATTTCTTTGAAAGGTTTCAGGTTTAACACACTTATGCTTTCCAAAATTGCCAAAATAGGCTTGCCGACTGCGATAGGCAGTTCCACAATGCAATTCGGCTTTTTGCTTATGACAAAAAATGTACTTGTGTACGGCAATAACGCTATGGCGGCATACGG
>CAZUXS010000287.1:0-1804 GCA_964624605.1 uncultured Lachnospiraceae bacterium
TTGTAAAATCAAAGGATACGCTGTTAAAGCAGAGTTATTTTGGTGTTAATATAAATAATCCGAATACATATATACCTTTGCCAGGTGTAGATGTGACAATGGGAAATATTGACCCAACAAAGTCTAAGGTTATAAACGGCAACACCTACTATTCTTCCGGACAGACGGATGAAAACGGATACTTTACGATTTATGCACCGAATGCGATTAACAATCTTTTCACAAGTGTTTTATTCTCCGATGGTGATAAGCAGTATGTAAAAGATGCTATCATAAAAAAGAATATGCCTAATGTTGTGTTTGAAGTTCCTTTCATGGATTCAAAATATAAATTCGAGTATCTCAATTTTAATAACAACGGTTCGGGCAAATCCGAAATAGAGGTTGAGGACGAAACAAGAAAGGTAACAGCAAAAATAAATGTTGAAGAGGGCTATAATGTCAGCAAGGTTGTGTTAAGAAGCTATGATGCAAAGGGCAATCTTGTGAAGGCTTGGCAAATGGTTGGTGAAGAAAACAATACCTACACTTCATCATTTAATTCAAAGGAATATTTGAGAGCAAAGGGGAAGCTTACCGTTGAAGCCTATGATATTTACGGAAAGGGCAGAGGAGAGGTTGAAACGGGATACACATTCCATGAGACTCCTGCTAGCGGAAATGCCAACTTGCCTGATATGGAAAACTTAGGCGGTGCAACTCTCGATGTTATCGGAGACGTTATTCCCGGTTTAAGCCTTGGGCAGTATGATGTTACACCCGAACGTGAATCAAATACGGATGGTACGAATGCATCGGATAGCGAAAAATATGAAATCACTGTTTTAAGCGGCGATATTATGAAACAAAAAATAAAAGAATCCGTAAAAAACGGTGAAACTACATTTACAACAGGAACTATTGCCGAGAGAGTCAGTAAAATGACAAGTGCAATAAGTTCAATAACATCCGTTAAGAGTGCAGCACATAGTGAATGGGGCAAAGCAGCGAAAAAAGATGCCTCAAAAGGAAGTTTCTATACATCAGGCGGAAAGGCTACTCTTGATGTAAACCTTGATGTTGGTTTTTATATGAGCTTGCACTCCGATATTGCAGATGACGGAAGCACCAGATATGTTTTTGACCAGCTTTACGGCTTATTGGGTGTGATTGTTGATGCTCAAAAGGATTTCGGTTTTGTTGTCGGCCCTGTGCCCGTTTATGTAACAATTGCAGGTCGTATAGGTGTAAAGGGGCTTATTGGGGTAATGCCAACCAAAGATTCTAAGAATAAGATAGCAATAGGCGAAAAAAAAGGTTGGTTTAACGATATGGTTAAAGCGAAATCCGACACAAAAGGTGAAATCGGAATTTTCCCATTCCTTTCACTTGGAACGGGTGTAGGTTATAGGGGTGCATTCTCCGTTGGTGTAAGCGGACAAATGAATATGGCTATTGTATATCAGCCGTGGAAGGATGGAGCGGGAACCGTAGAATTTTCACTTAATGTGGATATAGACCTCGCTGTTATTCCTTTAAGTTTTGCAGTTGCATCAATAAAGTATGGTATGTTCTATACGAAAAATTACACACCTAATTCATGGGTTGATTTTTCTAATGTATCCAATGCCGGTAAATTCAGCAACTTTAAACCTATGTCGGTTATAGACAGCGAAATTAACAACATGACAGGTGAAATAAGAGATGTTGCAAGAGCGAAAAACGGAAACAGCTTTGAAACTTCGCTTAAGCCCTTTTCCGATGAGGATACAAATATCGAATTGTTATCAGAGAAATCACTTAGAGGAACTCTTAAGCATCCAAA
>CAZUXS010000288.1:0-1802 GCA_964624605.1 uncultured Lachnospiraceae bacterium
CTGTGGATTTTTCCTTTAAGCATTGTAAGCTCCATTAAAGTACCTCTCTTTCAATTACTCCTCAATAATGAAGTTATCAATCAATCTTGTTTTGCCTATATAAACAGCAATAGCCATCAAAATTGGTGCTTTGATTTCTTCAACGGATTTCAAGTTGTTCCAGTCTACAATTTCAACATAGTCTATCTTTGCAAGAGGTTCTTTTTCAATTTCAGCTTTAACTGCATCAATAACAACCTTTGCGGATTTTTCACCATTTTCAATCATATTTTTACCTATGCTAAGTGAACGTGAAAGACAAAGTGCCGCCTTTCTTTCATCTGCATTAAGGTAAGTATTTCTGGAGCTCTTTGCAAGTCCGTCCTCTTCTCTTATTATAGGACAGCCTACAATCTCAATGTCAAAATTCAAGTCCTTAACCATTTTTTTGATTACACAAAGCTGCTGTGCATCTTTCTGACCGAAATAAGCTCTATCCGGCTTAACAATGTTGAAAAGTTTGCTAACAACAGTGCATACACCGCTGAAATGTATAGGTCTTGTTTTACCACAAAGTACCTTTGTTATCTCTCTCATATCCACAAAAGTGAGTGCATTGTCATACATCTCATCTGCTTCCGGATTGAATATAATTGATGCACCTGCTCTTTCGCAAAGCACGGCATCAGCCTCTATATCTCTCGGATAAGCCTCAAAATCCTCATTTGGAGCAAACTGTGTAGGGTTTACAAAGTCACTCACAACAACCCTGTCATTCTCCTGTGCCGCTCTTTTTATAAGGCTTTCGTGACCCTCGTGCAAAAATCCCATTGTTGGCACAAGACCAACAGTGTGACCCTCACTTCTCCACTCATTTACAAAATCTCTGACTTCCTCTATCGTTTTTACAACTCTCATCATTATTCTCCCTGTTCTGTCAACGCTTTTATAACTTCGTCATCTATTTTAAATGTGTGCTCCTCAGCAGGAAAAGCACCGCTTTTAACTTCATTTATATAATCTTTAAATGCCTTTGTCATCATTTCACCTACCGGTGCAAAAACCTTTGCAAACTTAGGTGTCAAATCGCTGAACATACCCAGCATATCCTGATAAACAAGCACTTGACCATCACAGCCGTTGCCTGCACCAATGCCTATTGTAGGTATATTTATTGATTTTGATACAAGTGCCGCCAACTTAGCAGGCACACACTCCACAACCACTGCAAAAGCACCTGCCGCCTCAACAGCCTTTGCATCGGCAATAAGCTGTTTTGCCGCCTCTATTGTTTTGCCTTGAACCTTAAAACCTCCGAAAGCATTTACGGACTGCGGTGTAAGACCTATATGAGCACACACGGGTATTGAAGCATCAACTATAGCCCTTATGTGTTCGGCAAACTTAACGCCGCCTTCAAGTTTAACTGCACCTGCCCTGCCCTCTTTCATCAGTCTGCCTGCATTAACAACCGCATCATAAACAGATGTGTGATAGGACATAAAAGGCATATCACAGATTACAAGTGCATTTTTTGTGCCCCTAGCCACGCACTTACAATGGTGAATCATATCTTCCATTGTTACGGAAACTGTGTCCTCATAGCCGAGCATAGTCATACCGAGCGAATCGCCCACAAGTATGCTGTCTGCACCCGAACCGTCCACAAGTTTCGCCATTGTGTAGTCATAGGCTGTAAGCATAGAAATCTTCTCGCCGTTTGCTTTCGCCTTTGCGAATGTTGCTGTAGTAATTTTCATTCTTTAACCTCCAATTTTACGATAAAGCTCTTCATAATTTCTGTCCGGATGCTTTTCTTTTGC
>CAZUXS010000289.1:0-1795 GCA_964624605.1 uncultured Lachnospiraceae bacterium
CCTTGTTGTCACAAACAAATTTCTTGCAATACCCGTTTTTCTTGCAATTATGTTTATTGTTTTCCAAATTACATTCGGCAGTTTGGGTAGCTTTATGACAAACTGTCTTGACGTGCTTGTGAATGAGAAATTTCTCGGATTTTTGGAAAATGTTATGTTGCAATACAATGTTTCCGATTGGCTTATCGGACTTATTGTAAACGGTATTGCGGCAGGTGTCGGCATGGTAATTGTGTTTTTGCCTCAAATACTTTTGCTCTTTTTCTTCCTCTCAATATTGGAAGATTCGGGTTATATGGCAAGAGCCGCATTTATAATGGATAGGCTTCTCCGCAGATTCGGTCTTTCCGGCAAGAGCTTTGTACCTATGCTTATGGGCTTCGGTTGCAGTGTTCCCGCCATTATGGCAACTAGAACGCTTGAAAACGAACGTGACAGAAGAATGACAATAATTCTCACACCGTTTATGAGCTGCGGCGCAAGAATGCCCGTTTATGCCGTTTTCGGTGCGGCACTCTTCGGCAAAAACGCAGGCATAATGATAATAAGCCTTTATTGCCTTGGTGTTATTATAGCACTTTTGAGCGGACTTTTACTCAAAAGAACAATTTTGAAAGGCGAAGCCGAAACATTCATTATGGAGCTTCCGACATACCGTCTTCCGTCCGCAAAAACAATTTTACTGCACGTTTGGGAAAAGGCAAAAGAGTTCGTTATAAAGGCATTTACGATTTTGCTTGTTGCCTCCGTTGCAATTTGGTTTTTGCAGAACTTCAACTTCCACCTCCAAATGGTGGCTAACAACACGGAAAGTATATTAGGCTACTTCGGTCATATAATTGCACCGATATTCAAACCTTGCGGCTACGGCAACTGGCGCAATGCGGTTGCACTTCTTACGGGTTTTGCCGCAAAAGAAGCCGTTGTTTCAACCCTCGGCATACTTTACGGTGTTGGCGACGGCGCAGGCAGTGGCGCAGTTTCACAAGTGCTTTCAACGGTATTCACACCGCTTTCAGCCTATAGTTATCTTGTATTCATACTTTTATATATGCCCTGTGTTGTTGCTTTTTCAACAATACACAAGGAAATGAACAGCTGGAAATGGACTTTCATAGCCGTTGGTTATCAAACGGCAGTTGCTTGGATAGCATCGTTTTTGGTATATCAAATAGGTAGTCTTATATTTCATTAACAATTGAATAAATTATTACCATCCTCCGCATACTATCTTTAACATTGGTATGTGGAGGATTTTTTATATGAAAGTTGTATTTTTCGGCACAAAGGAATATGACAAAATATGGTTTGAACCGCTTTCAAAAAAATACAATACGGATATACATTTTGTTGAAGCAAGATTGAACGAGGAAACCGCTGTGCTGGCAGACGGTGCACAGGCTGTTTGTATATTCGTGAACGATAATGCGGATAAAAATACGGTTGAAAAATTATATAAGCTCGGAGTAAGGCTTATACTCCTTCGCTGTGCGGGATTTAACAATGTGGATTTAAAGGCTTGCAAAGGTAAAATTACCGTTTTACGTGTGCCGGGGTATTCCCCCGAAGCTGTTGCAGAATATTCAACAGCACTCCTGCTCGCCGTAAACAGAAAAATTCACAGAGCGTATATCAAAACACGAGAGTTTAATATGAGCATAAACGGACTTATGGGCGTGGATATGCACGGCAAAACGGCAGGCATCATAGGCACAGGCAAAATAGGTATTGCAATGATTAAAATACTTCAAGGTTTCGGAATGAATATAATCGCCTACGACCCCTACCCCAACAA
>CAZUXS010000290.1:0-1788 GCA_964624605.1 uncultured Lachnospiraceae bacterium
GTTGTTCAGCGTGTTAGGGAGGTGGCACCTTTGAGTTTGGTCAAGACAATTTTTACGGTTGTAGTTTGCACTTTTTATGTGCTTAGCATAGTTATATGTATTGCATCAAACAATAATTACAAAACACAGCTTGTGGAGGCAAAAAACACGCTCACACAGCTGGAATCCGATAATGCGGAACTGAAAAATGAAATAGATGACAACATTGATTTGGCTAAAGTTGAAAGAGAGGCTAAAAAGTTGGGCATGGACAAGCCGTCAGCCTTTCAGATTGTAAAAATCAATGTACCAAAGGAGAGTTACACAGTGCAGTACGGTGCTGATGAGGTGAGTGAAGACAGCGTTGGCTTTGCCGAGGTTGTGGAAAGCATCACAGACAGTATACAGGAAAAGCTGGATAAAATATTGAGGATTGATTGATATGATTTTCGGTAAAAAATCGAATAAAAACAGCAAAAACAAAAAAAGTACGGCTAATACAAAAAAGACAAGGAGTACGGCTTCAAACCGTACCACTCAAACAACCGGAGGAAGAACACCTTCCAACGGTGGAAGAACGGGTACGGCAAGCCGTCAAAGTACATCGGGTTACGGTACAACAAGCCACCAAACAGGCTACGGTACAACAAGCCGTCAAGGCTATTCAGCCGGTTATCAAGGCGGAACTTATTCACCCGGAGGAAGTACGGGTCATAGCAGTGCCGGCAGTACACAGAGCAGACAAACAGGCTCAACCGGTTCCGGTGACAGACAGACAGGCAGAAAGCCCGAAAAGAAAAAGAAATCAAATATAAATCCGTTTTATATCATTAAAAATATATATGGTGCTTTGATTTTGCACCCCACAACGGGTACTAAGCTGGGTCTTTTTTTTGTGGTGAGCATACTTATTATGATAGGTCTGATAGGCAGAATTGCTTATTGGAAAATAAATTACGGCAAGGAATATGAGGCAAATGCCATCAACAATCAGGTAAATAAGGTAAATAACAAGGTTATAAGCCCTAACCGTGGCGATATTTTGGATAGAAATAACGAACAGCTGGCAGTGGGCGAAACCGTGTTTAACATCATTCTTGATGTCAGAATTTTGATGGAACAGGATGAAATCGATCAAAGTGATATGGCAAAGTTCAAAAGCAAGGTTGATGAGGCAAAAACAGCCGATGAAAGAGAAAAGGCACAGGAAAAATATGAAGCCGTTGTTGCCGATTCCGCTATGGTTAAAACTCAAAAGGCTTTGCAGGATATCTGTGGCATTACAGAGGCACAGTTCAATGAATTTGTGGCAAAGGACGAAAATGGAAATCTTAAAAATGACACAAGTTATTTGACTATAGCAAAAAAGATACCTTATGACAAGGGTAAAGAAATAAATGACCTTTCATATAACTGGCTTTACGGCGAACAGGATACAAAAAGAAGTTATCCTTACGGCAATCTTGCCGCACAGGTTATAGGCTTTATAAGGGGCGATTCAATGTCCGGTCTTGAAAGCTACTATAACACCGAGATGACGGGTACACCGGGCAGAGTATACAGAACTTACGAGTCCGATAACTCCGTTATGACACAGCAGGTTGCACCTCAAAAGGGCAACACGCTTATAACAACACTTGATGTGAATATGCAACAGTTTGCCGATGAGGCTTGCAAGGAGGCATATAATGCCTATAATCCCGAATTTACATCAACAATAATAATGAATCCTAACACGGGTGAAGTTTATGCAATGGCACAGTATCCGTCATTTGACTGTAACGACCCTATGAGCCTTACGGATTTTTC
>CAZUXS010000291.1:0-1757 GCA_964624605.1 uncultured Lachnospiraceae bacterium
TACTGTATGAGCGATGAGGATTGGGATGATGACGAAAAAACCTACAATTTGGTGAAGATGGAGGAGCTTCAAAAGGTATACAATTTTGTGGATTTGTATGAAATTGCGGCTTCATTCGGTATAAGCATTGAACCCGAGGATGAGGTGCTTGTTAATGATTTGGGCTTTGCGTATCATTTTGCAATGCTTTGTTCCGAGGATTTGGAGCTTACCAAGTTGATTATGAAAATTTCAATCGAGGATAGCTTTGGTGATATTCTTTCAAATGATTTTATAGACCTTACATATAAGATGTACAGTGAATATTACGGTGTTGATGTGCAAAGAGGTACAGCTGAGGAACAGGCACTTGATATTACCGAAAATCTTATGTGGCAGTGCATAGGTGAATTGTATTGCGACAGGTATTTAACAGATGAAACAAGGGCAGGCATTGAGCAAATAACCGAAAGCTTGATTGCGGTTTATAAGGAAAAGATTAACACTACGAACTGGCTGAGTGAAAAAACAAAGGCGGCTGCCATAAAGAAGCTTGATGCAATTGATATTAAAATCGGTTGCAGCTCAAGTGTGTTTGACTACGGTGACAGAGCGGACATCAGTGAGGATAAAACTCTTTTTGAAAATTATCTTGCTGTTTGGAAAGCCGACAATGAAATTGTAAGCGAATTGCAAAATGCCGAAACCGATAAGGGTGATTGGGATTTGGCTGCTTATGACGTTAATGCTTCCTACTTTTTCGAACAAAATTCAATTCAGCTTCCTGCGGGTGTTTTGATTGCACCGCTTTATGACAGTGAAGCAAGCATTGAGGAAAATTTGGCAGGTATCGGCGATTATATCGGTCACGAGTTGAGCCATGCCTTTGATAACAGCGGTGCGTTGTTTGATGAAAACGGAAATTACATCAATTGGTGGACAGACGAGGATTATGCACTGTTTGATGAAAAATGCAATAAAATTTCCGAGTTTTATGATGGCTATGAAGCGGCAACCGATATTGAAACCAACGGCAAGAATACAATCGGCGAGGCTATGGCGGATTTGGGTAGCTTATCTTGCCTGCTTGAAATATTAAACGGTGTTGAAAATGCCGATTATGAGCTGTTTTTTAGAACCTATGCAAAAAATTGGTTAAGAGTTTTGGATAGAGATGAATTGCTTTACAGACAGGCGTATGACCAGCATCCCGATACATGTGTGCGTGTGAACAGATGTGTTGTAAACTTTGAAAGCTTCTATAAAACCTTCGATGTGCAGGAAGGCGACGGTATGTACGTTGCAGAGGAAGATAGAGTGGCAATATGGTAATTCTCTTGTACTTTTTTAGAAAAAGTACCAAAAACGTCCTCTTTTACGCCGGACGGGCATAACCAAAGGGGATTAAATCCCCTTTGGAAACCCCTTTAGAATTACTGATGACAATAGTTGTTCTTTTACATTTTTTTATGTTCATCTTCCAGTTCGTGCAAAATTTTTGCAGTATAATAAGCTACGCTTATGTGCAAAAATTTTTAAATGCGCACTTAACGGAAGATGTACGAAATGTGGTTTCTTAAAGATTAGTTACCTAAAAACACTCTCAATCGAGATAACATTTCATAAGCTATTCATTCAATGGTAAGCAATGATAAGCCTTTTTTAATGTAGCGATGTTTCAATGAAAATTGGTTTAAACATTCTACCGTTATAAACAGCCTTGCGTGCACCGTTGCGGAGGCAAAAAGATTTTGCGTTTTGGCAAAATCTGCCGGAAG
>CAZUXS010000292.1:0-1743 GCA_964624605.1 uncultured Lachnospiraceae bacterium
CGTCATTTATAATGTTCCAGTTGTCACCGTTTGCAAGGTCGTCATTAGATGCGGAAGCCGTAATGCTTGCAGGTTTTTCAAATGAAATACCGTCCACGCCTATAATATATCTATCTCTTACATAAAGTGTATCCTGTCCGCCGTTCTTTTCCGGACTTCTATTCATTTCATAAGGCACGGAATCACCGATATCATCAAGAATAATAGAACCATCACCAAGAAGATAGGTTGTGTAAGCTGTGTAAGCCTCGGTATCACCACTACCCTCAACATCTGTTGTTGGCATACCATCATCTACAAGAACGGTTCTTCCGTTCCATGTGCCTATGCCCAAATCACGGGTAATGCCGTCTTCATCGGTATAAGTCAAATATTTCATCAAACGGAGGTTTTCAAGGTTTGTTGCAACCTCACTATGCATAATTGCAAGTTTGAAAATTGATTTATTGTCACCGCAAGCCTTTTGAATTGCCTTATTAAGCGTAGCCGCACCAACATAGGCATCATCGCCCGTTTTGCCCGTAATATCATAAATGTGATTTTCAAGAAATTCCTTTGCCGCCTTAGCCGCAACAGTGTTTCCTGTGCTTTTCATGCTAAAAACACCTTTAAGGATTGAAAGCAACATATCTTGCTTAACTTCCTGCTTGTAGTCGGCAATCTGACCTGCTACATTATCCATAAAATCAACACCTGCTGTAATGTTGGTACTAAAGTTTCTTTCGGTCCAGCTATCCATACGGGAAGCCGTCACAAAGCCCTGTTCGTAAGTAGTGGTGTTGCTTGAAGAAATATCCGTTGCACCGTCATTATTCTGTGATGTTTCGCCTGAAATTCTGCCGAAGTACGGTATACGGGCATAAAGTGAGCCTGTCTGTGTTGAGAGTGCGTTTCTTGCATTGTCATTCGCTCCAACCGCACCGGATTTTGCAAGTTCTGTTTTCTTTACATTTGGTATTCTGTTTACATAAATACCAAACGCTTCGGGATTAAAACTCTTGCTGTCAAATTTTGTATTTGCCATTTTCATTCATTCCTTTCTTTGATTATAGTTTTCAGCTGATTTCTACATTCGGATTTGCCGTCATATAAGCCGCCAATTCAGCATAACCCATTTTTGAAGTGTCAACATTTTTACCCGGATTTAAGTTGCTTGCCGTGCCGGGCTGAAAACCTTTGAAATTGTTTGCAGGTGCTTGTTCCTTTTCCGCAAACAAATATGCATCGGATTTCTGAACCGCTTTGAGCTGTTCATCAAAACCGGTTAATTTGCCATCATCTCCAAGCTTAACCAGTGCCATATCAATAAGTGCCTTAATCGCCTTATTATTTTTTGCACCTGCCGTTGTGAGTGCACTTTCAACGGCATTATCAAGTTTTATTTGGCTCATTTGCGTTTCATAGTTTTCCTTTTGTTCTTTATTCTGTTGCTGTAAGCTCTCAATCTGCTTTTTAAGTTCCTCGTTGTCACCGCTTGACTTCTTCAATTCTTCAAGCTGTGTATCCCTGTCGGCAACAGACTGCTTAAGAGTTTTGTTTTCCTCATTCACTTCATTAAACCTTGATTTCGGAATATAATTTCCGTCTATGACTTCCTCGGCAACCTTTTTTGCAAGTTCCTCCGTCAAACCCATTTCAATCAACTGTTCTTTTAACTTCATATCGTTCATTCCTTTCTTTGATTTTTTTCGTTGGTATCCCCAACCGTGAAAGTCTTGTTCTTTTACGACTGCAATAAAAAAA
>CAZUXS010000293.1:0-1736 GCA_964624605.1 uncultured Lachnospiraceae bacterium
GGGTGGAACTGTATAAATTCAAGGTTTTTAAGCTCCGCACCTGCACGATAAGCCATAGCCATACCGTCACCCGTGATAGTGTTATCATTTGATGTTGACGGATAAAGCTGACCTATACCACCTGTGGCAAGCACTGTGTAATTTGCCTGATAATGCTTTACAGTGCCGTCCTCCGCTCTTGTTATAACACCACTGCACTTGCCGTCCTTAACACGCAGTTCAAGAGCCATCTCATTTTGAATTACTGTAACATTATCGTTTATATTTCTCAAAAGCTGTTCCACAACACGCAGACCAGTTCTGTCACCGCCTGCATGTATTATTCTGTTAAGGCTGTGTGCCGCTTCTCTGCCGAAAAGCAACTCGCCGTTTTCGTCCTTATCAAACTGCATACCGGATTTTATAAAATCCAAAATAACATCGGGTGCTTTTGAAACAAGTGTCATAACAGCATCCGCATCATTCAAGTTACAGCCTGCCGCCATAGTATCCTTAAAATGAAGATGATAGTCATCCTCTTTTGAAAGTGCCACCGAAATACCACCCTGTGCAAGTGATGAATTACAACTTTTTTTAAGACCTTTAGTTATAACAAGCACTTTTCTGTTTTGCTTGCAAAGCTGACCGGCAACACTGAGTGCACCGATACCCGAACCGATTACCAATATATCCGTTTTAATCATAGGATTACCCTCCCGGGGCACGAACCCCTCTATCATTTAACTGTAAATTGTTCTTTAGTACAATCCGTATATCTATATTTTACACCAAATACAAAAAAATTCAAGCATTATTAATGAATTAGTTCAAAAAACTGTAAAATTGTACAATTCATTCAATGCAAAATGTTCCGCCACAATTTTCGATACAATATTTTAATACGGTCAAAATAAAAAAGTACTCAAAAATACACGTTTCTTTCGTTAAAAATTCAGTCAAGTTAAAAATTCAATAAATCTTACTTCAAATTCTTTTTCATTTCCATATAAGGCAACACATCAAAACCGGATTTTTCATATAATTTCACTGCCGCTGTGTTTTCCTCTTCCACTTCAAGCCTTAAAAGGCAGTTTTTGTATTGTTTTTCGGCAAAGGCAAAAAACTTTGTGCCTATACCCTTTCCCCTATGTTCCTTTTTGATATAAATATCTTCTATCCAAACACAGGGTTTGCCGAACTCGGTTGAATAGCTTTTCGCCGTCATTGCATAGCCTAAAATTTCACCATTTTCATCAAATATCCAGCCGTCTAAAAACGGGCAGGCACCAATGCAGTTTTCTATATCGTTTATAAAAATCTCGTCCGAACCGTTTGTAAACACAGCAGGCGATGAGTAAAAATCTCTCATCATATCAAGCACCGCCTGTTTATCGGACTTTTGCATACCTCTTATATTCAAAATATTTGCACCTCTTATTTTTGAAGCCCTCGATTTATATCCAAAAAATGAGGACTGTCCAAAGACAATCCTCATATAAAAATTCAATTTATTTATTACATAACAGGGATTAAATCGTAGAATTCCTGAACGCTTGCGTCGTCCATAACCGCCTGTATAATTCTGTGACCGAGTTCACTAAGCTCAGGTGTATCGAACTGCTTAAGCTCTTCCTTGAAGAAATCTGTAAGCATCTTAGCACCCTTATCATAACACTCGTTACCAACTCTTGCCTGAAGGTTAACCTTGAAAAGACCCTTTGGTACTGTGTAGCCGTCAATCTTAACAACCTTAGGTG
>CAZUXS010000294.1:0-1674 GCA_964624605.1 uncultured Lachnospiraceae bacterium
CTAGATCCTTAGTCTAGCGCGTATGCCAATTCCGCCACGACTGCATAAATATAAAGTTTTAAATCGGCTGCCGAAATACGACAGCCTGACAGCCGTTGAGAGATTCGAACTCCCGAATGCGTGAGTCAGAGTCACGTGCCTTACCGCTTGGCGAAACGGCTATATTATTTATTAAGCTCATCAAAAGATGAAGCGCGAGACGGGATTCGAACCCGCGGCCCTCGCCTTGGCAAGGCGATGCTCTACCACTGAGCCACTCGCGCATATATAGGGTCTGCGATATGCGGATAACAGGACTTGAACCTGCACGAGTTACCTCATTGGAACCTAAATCCAACGTGTCTGCCAATTCCACCACATCCGCATCTTTTACAGAATACCATAAATATTTTTAAATGTCAAGAGTTTTTTTCACAAAATCCCACATTTTTGAATAGATTATATAAACCGTGAGTGAGGTGATAAAATGAGTGCAATAAAAGCAACACAAAACGCACAGGATAATTGCAACAAGCAAACCCTTGCCAGAGCTTACGTGCCAAATCAAGTGGTGTGCGAGCTTTTCGGCGATGATGAAGCCCTGTGCCACGGCACAGTGTTCCCCGAATTATATCAACCATTCAAATAAGGAGGTCATATCTTGAATAAGTTCGAAATTTTAAAACAGCTTACTTTGTTGGATTTTGTTGCAGTTGATTTGCAACTCTATCTCGACACCCATCCCAACGATGAAGAAATAATTGTAAAATATAACGAAATAATAGAGGCAGGCGATAAGCTCCGTGCCGCCCTCGAAGATAACCGAGAACCCCTCTTCTCCTTCCGCTCATATTCAAACAACGAATATTTCAACTGGATTGATAACCCCTACCCGTGGGAAAAACAATTCAATATTATGCTTGGGGAGGTGTGTGACTGATGTGGATATATGAAAAAAAACTCGAATGTCCCGTTAATATCAAAAAACAAGACCCTAAACTTTCACAGCTTATACTGACACAATATGGCGGCCCCGACGGCGAACTCGGCGCTGCCCTCCGATATATAAGCCAAAGATTTTCCGCAATTACCCCCGAAGCAAAAGCAACACTCAATGATATAGGCACTGAAGAACTTGCCCACCTTGAAATGATAGGCACTATCTGTTCACAGCTCAATGATGAAATCACCGTGGAGCAAATTGTGCAGGCAGGTCTTTCACCTTATTATGTAGACCACGGCACAGGCGTTTATCCTCAAAGTGCAGGTGGCACACCCTTTAACGCCGCCTCATTGCAATCCACAGGCAATCCCGTTGCCGACCTTTACGAAAACCTTGCCGCAGAGCAAAAAGCAAAAGCAACCTATGAATATATATTGACACTTACAGAGGATGAGGATGTTTTAAAACCCATCCGATTTTTGCGTGAGAGGGAAATTGTTCATTTTCAAAGATTCGGTGAAGGCAAACGGATAGTGTCAAGTAAATTTGAAAGCTGCGGAAAGCCCACATCCAAAGCTCTTTGAAAATGGAAATTTATTTGTAGATGTGTGAATTTGAGCCGAATAAAGGGGTGCTGTCTAAAAATTAGGTAGCATCCCTTCTTTAAATCGGGGCTGTGAAAAAAGCCTCTAAACAGAAAAAAGGATTTTCACTTTACTTAGGTAAGGCGAAAATCCTTTTTTTGTGGTATA
>CAZUXS010000295.1:0-1637 GCA_964624605.1 uncultured Lachnospiraceae bacterium
GTGAACCCGTAAACGTAACAAGCACTTATTATGTATTCTCAAAGGACAATACCGAACTCCAGCAGGCATTTGATGAGGGACTTAAGACAATAAAGGAAAACGGCAAGCTTGCCGAAATTTCGGAAAAGTGGCTTGGCGGTGACTATTCCGGTAGCACAGGTGACAGTGAAGCGGATAAGGCAGATAGTATTGCCACAAAAGTAGGTGAGTAATATAGTTGATTTATTTAGTTTTGAACGATTGATTAACGTATTCCCAAAAATTCTTCCCTATCTTTTGGTAACACTTAAAATTGTACTTATAGGCGGTGTTTTGGGAAGTTTATTCGGATTGCTTGTGGCTGTCATAAGAATAAACAAAACACCTGTTATTAATCAAGTTTTGAGTGTATACATATCATTTATGAGAGGTACTCCGATGCTTGTGCAGATGATGCTTTTGTACTACGGTTTGCCGATGGTGCTTAAAGCCGCAACGGGCATTGATATCAACAGTTGGGAAAAACTTACATTTGTGGAGCTTACGTTTATTATAAATGAAGCCGCCTTTCTCGGGGAAATGTTCAGAGGGGCGATAGAGGCTGTACCTTACGAGCAGACGGAAGCGGCATATTCCGTGGGACTTACCGGAGCACAGGCATTTTTCAGAATTGTTTTGCCACAGGCGACAAAAATAGTTTTGCCTGCTTTCGGTACCGATATTGTGGGAATGTTTCATAACACTCAGATAGCTTTTATACTTGGTGCTGTGGATATGTTGGGCAGAGCAAAAACGGTTGGATTGGCAAGCGGACACTCTCTGGAAGCATATATAACGGTTGCAATTATATATATTATTTGCAGTTTGATTTTGAGACTTATTTTCTATAAGCTTGATAAATTGTTCAACTATGGAAGAAAAGAGGTGGGTTCAATTGGAATTTAATGTGAAAAACTTTTCCGATTGTTTCATTTCGGGACTTAAATATTTGCATATTACAGCTGAACTTGCCGCATTCACCTTTGTGGTTGGCAGTTTATTGGGACTTATCGTCGCAATTGTAAGAAATTACAGAATACCGATAATATCTCAAATATTGTCACTTTTTGTAACAATATATCAAGGCATACCCGTTGTTGTTGCAATGCTTATTTATACGGTTTTGTTTAATACGTGCTTCAATGATTTTATGAAGCTTTTGCACATAAATTTGACGGTGGCTGATGTGGATTTTATTGTGATAGGTTATTTTGCACTCACGCTTGAAGCACTTTGCAGCACAACCGAAACATTCAGGTCGGCTTTGAAATCCATACCGATTAACCAATATGAAGCGGCTTATTCAGTCGGACTTACAAAGTTGCAAACATTGAAAAGAATTATACTTCCTCAACTTATAAGTGTTGCCATACCGACACTTATGAATAATATCGTCGGTATAATAAAGAGCACTTCATTGGTAACAGCCGTCGGCATAACGGAGCTTATGGGCGGCGCACTTATACCAAGCGGCGTAACATACAGCTTTGTTGAGGGTTACACGGCGGCAGGTCTTATATACTGGGGATTTACGATTGTTGTCCTGTTTTTTGCAGGCAGAGTTGAGAAGAAGTTTAAGTGTTTTAGGAAGGTGAAGGCTGTATGATTGAAATAAAAAA
>CAZUXS010000296.1:0-1631 GCA_964624605.1 uncultured Lachnospiraceae bacterium
CGAATGTGTCTGACCGCTCTTTTCACATCATATAAATATGTTGGGTGAAGATTCGGAGCAACTCTGTAATGCAAAACAAAACAGCTTATGCCTATTTTGTTGAGTGCTTTTGCAAAAGGTGCACCCTCGTGGTCTGCAAGGTGGTCGTAACCGCCGCCGGGGAGAATGAGGAAGCAGGAATGTTTTTTGCCGTCCTCAATAACAAAATTTTCCATATACGGAAGTCCGTCATTCACACCGTTATCGTATTCTTTTTTGTAATTTTTTGGTATATCCCAAAGTTTAATATCAGCCATAATTTTACCTCAAATCAATTCTTCAAGTATATCGCCTATGAGTTCAAGTGCTTTTCCTCTGTGGCTTATTTTGTTTTTCTCTTCCATAGAAAGCTGTGCCGTTGTTTTGCCGAGCTTTGGCACATAGAAAATAGGGTCATAGCCGAAACCGTTTTCGCCTGTGATTTCGTGACCTATAATACCCTCTATAGTGCCTCTTACAACTATGGATTCCATATCCGGAGCGGCCGCCGCCATAGCACAAACAAAGCGAGCAGTTCTCTTTTCATCGGGCACACCGTCAAGCATTTCCAAAATTTTAGCGTTTTTGATATCGTAAGAAGTGTCGTGTCCCATAAATCTGGCAGACTGTACACCCGGTTCTTTGCCCAAATAATCTATTTCAAGTCCGCTGTCATCGGCAAGAACAAGCTCACCGCAGATTTTGGAAATGGCTTCTGCCTTTATTATGGCATTGTCCTCGAATGTTTTGCCGTTTTCCTCAACATCAACATTAATTCCTGCTTCTTTCATAGACTTAACATTGTATCTGTCACCGAGTTTAGCCCTTATTTCACGCATTTTGCCCTCATTTGTTGTTGCAAAAATGAGAGTTCTTTTGCCGTTGTTGTCGTTTATTATATCACTTTGAATTTTATGTAATTCTTCATTGCCTTTTTTTGCAAGTGCAAGCAGTTGATTAAGCTGTATCATGGAAAATGTACAGCCTTCGCCTGTGCCCTGAACTTCAACAAATTCGTCTTTGTCCGTCATAACAACATTCATATCCACACCTGCATGTGAATCCTCCTGATAGCACAAATCAAGGCAAGGCTGTCCGTCAATTATGCCAACGCTTATGGCACTTACATAGTTTACAATAGGATTTTTGGCTATTTTTCCGCTTTTAACAAGTTTGTCGCAGGCAATAGCCATGGCAATGAAACCGCCTGTTATAGATGCAGTTCTTGTACCGCCGTCTGCCTGAATAACATCACAGTCTATTATAATCTGTCTTTCGCCCAAAAGTTTGAAATCCACAGCCGCTCGGAGTGAACGACCTATAAGTCTTTGAATTTCAACACCCCTTGAATTTGGCTTGCCCTTGCTTGAATCACGCTTGTTTCTTGTGTTTGTGGCACGGGGGAGCATTGAATATTCCGCAGTAACCCAGCCCTCACCGCTGTCAGCCTTAAAAGGCGGTACTTTTTCTTCAACCGTGGCATTGCAAATTACCTTTGTGTTGCCCATTTCAATAAGCACGGAACCCTCCGGGTGGATAATGTAATCCTTTGTTATTTTCACATTTCTGAGCTCGTCAAAAGCTCTGCCGTCTGTTCTTGTAAAACTCATATT
>CAZUXS010000297.1:0-1631 GCA_964624605.1 uncultured Lachnospiraceae bacterium
CTTCTTAACGAAACTTCCCAAACAAAACTTATAGGTGATGAAAGCGGTAAACATTAAGAATGTTCGGGGAAACGGTTTGTACACTTGGGTTTTGTTTGAAAATTGTATGCAGACAATTAACTTATCTTCAAACAAGAAAGGAAGCGATATTTATGAAGAACACATTGGAAAGAATTTTCGGATTGATTTTAACTGTATGCTTGGTGCTTGGTGCAAGCGTTGTTGGGATGAGCGAAACAACAGGGTACACCATCACAATAGATAATAAAGCGGACGGTCACACATATACCGCTTACCAAATTTTTAAAGGAACATTAACAACAGATACGGCAACGGAAGAAGTTGCAGACGGGGAAACTATAAACACGAAAACAAGGATACTTTCAGATATAAGCTGGGGCGACGGCATAAGCGAAGAGGGCAGAACGGCACTCGGCGATGCAAAAGAGGTTGCTAAGGCTCTTGCCGAAAGCACGGCAAGCGATGCGGCAGATGAATTTGCAAAAAAAATCCGCCCTTATTTGGCAAATGTTGCAGGCACGGCAAATGCTAAGCCTTATGCAATAACGGGTCTTGAAACGGGCTACTACTTGATTAAAGATGATGAAACGGCTCTTCAAGACAAAAACACGGCGGCAACATCATTCATACTTGAAGTGGCTGATGATGTTACCGTAACACCTAAAACCGATACCCCTAAGGTAGATAAAAAGGTTAGGGATATAAACGACAGCACAAAGGACGGCTATACGGATTGGCAGAACACAGCCGATTATGATATAGGCGACGAAATTCAGTTTAAACTCACAGCAACACTGCCCGAGAATTTTGCGAACTACAAAACATATAAACTTGTATTCCACGATACTATGGCAGAGGGTTTGACTTATGTTCAAATTGACAATGTGACTGTGGGCGGACAGACTGTAGGCACGGAAGCTGTAGAATTTACAAATAACGGCAACGGACTTTTGGATTTTGAAGTTGTCGGTCTTAAAGATGACGAAACGGAAGTCGGCAAGCTGGCGACAAAGAATGTTGAAGTTGTGGTTTACTACACGGCAAAACTCAATGAAAATGCCGTAATCGGCGGAAGCGGTAACGCAAATAAGGTTAAACTTGAATTTTCAAATAACCCTAACAGCGATACAGACGGCGAAGAGGACACAACAGGCGAAACTCCGGAAGTTGAAACGGTTGTTTTCACCTACAAAGTTGTAATAAATAAGGTTGATACGTCAGGCAATGCACTTACCGGTGCTGTATTTACACTCAAAAAGGTGCTTGCAGACGGCACTGCAAAGGAAATTGCGGTTGCAGAGGCTAATCCGGGTTCAACTTTCACATTCAAGGGTCTTGATGATGGTGAGTACGTGCTTTCCGAAACAACAGCCCCTAAGGGTTACAATAAAATTGATGATATAACATTCAAGATTGTTGCGGAACATGGCGATGAGAACGGCACACTGAAAATAACAAACCTCAACGGCGAAAAACTGACAGGCGAGATTACATTTGATACGGTAATTGCAGAAGGTTCTCTCACAACAAATGTTGAGAATAGGGCAGGTAGCGAACTTCCGTCAACAGGTGGCACAGGCACAAAATTGTTCTATATTTTGGGTGGTTTG
>CAZUXS010000298.1:0-1623 GCA_964624605.1 uncultured Lachnospiraceae bacterium
CTTCTGTCCATAAATGCACCGGGGTCACCCTCGTCACCGTTACAGACAACATATCTTTCCGTTTCCTTTTGGTTTGCAACGGAACGCCACTTTCTGCCCGTGGGGAAACCACCGCCACCACGGCCTCTTAAAAGTGATTTTTCAACTTCGTCCACAATATCTATAGGCTTCATATCAAAAAGAGCCTCTTCAAAAGCCGAATACCCGCCGTAAGCTATGTATTCTTCAATGGAATTTGCATCTATGTGACCGCAGTGTTCAAGCACAACTCTGTGCTGTTTTGCGTAAAACGGAATGTCCTCCTGCTTTTCGTAGGCAACACCATCTTTTTTATACACAAGTCTATCCACAATTTCGTTATTTACTATTGTTTTTTCGATTATTTCTTCACAGTCCTCAATATGAACCTTTGTGTAAAGTATGCCCTCCGGCTCAATTCTTACAAGCGGGCCCATTTCGCAAAAGCCATGGCAACCGCTTTTTTTTATGCCTACAGACTCGCCATGAGGCTCTTTTTGAAGTTCCACAGTGCAATTTATGCCCTTTTCGCCCATTATATCTATAAATTTTTGATATATATTGAGTGAACCGCCTGCAACACAGCCTGTGCCTGCACACACAAGTATTTTTCTTGTCTGTTTTTCAACGGCTGAAGAATATGCTGTCCTCAATCCATCAAGTGTTTCTCTGTTTTTTACCACCTCACGCATTTTCTTCCGCCTCCTTCAAACTTTTGATAACCGCACTTGCTTTATCGGGTGTCATTGACGGGTTTACTTTGTCGTTCACCGTCATAGCAGGTGCAAGTCCGCAAGCACCCAAACAACTTACCGTTTCAACCGTAAACATTAAGTCATCGGTTGTAATCTTGCTTTCGGAAAGACCCAGTTCACTTCTCAATCTTTCCAAAATAGGCACTGATTTACGCACATGACAGGCTGTGCCGTCACAAACTCTTATCACATATTTGCCCTTTGGTTCAAGAGAAAAATTCTCATAAAATGTTGCAACACTGTAAATTTCCGCCTCCGTGGTATCCAATGCTTTTGCAATGTGTGAAAAAACTTCCCTCGGAAGATAATGATAATGTTCCTGCACATTCTGAAGAATGGCAATGATGTTTTTTTGCTGATATTCGTACTTTTCAAGCACTTCATCAACAACCGCAAAATCAAATTTGTTGTACAAAGTCATAACCCACTTTCAATGTATTTCCGAATATTGAATAAATATCACAATCGGTTATAGATATTATACAACATTATAAGTAAAATTGCAATATTTTTATTATAACATATAACGAAATATTGTCGATTTTTTCAGTTTTGTGCTGTTTTACATATTTTTTGTATTAAAAAAGGCTGTCGCAAATTTCACAACAGCCAAACTTCGCAATAATGTATGCACGCCATTATCACGAAAACCAACACACAGATAATATATCATTTAAATTATGCGGTTATTATCCTGCGATTGGCAATAATTTATCATCAAGCAATCAACCGCAAATTGCAGCGGTTTTGCGGTTGCATTGCCTAATAATCATTATGTTATTGAATTTTTGTGTTATTCAATAATTTCGGTTTTCAATCCCTTTGAATTTGCGTAGCTTTCGGCGTATGA
>CAZUXS010000299.1:0-1590 GCA_964624605.1 uncultured Lachnospiraceae bacterium
TATTAAGCTGAACAACGCTTATAGGTTCGATAAATACGGTTGCACCCGTTGCGGATTGGTCGTGTATCATACCCGAAAAAGCATTTTTGTATTCCTGCTTTACGGGCACACAGTAACGGTCATTCCTTATCGTGATTACGGGGTCTTGCAACATATTTCTGTAGGTTGCGGAATGAATAATGCCGTTAAGCTGTTCCTTTATTCTGTCATTTGCTATTTTTATATTTCTTCTGGTTTCCTTAAGTCCTCTGCCGGCATCGTCGGAAACTTCGGTTGAAGATATAATGCAGCGTGAAATCTCGTTATCGAGAGAATTAATTGTTATTATTTTTTTGAATATGGGTTCAAGCTCGGGGAACATATCGTTTTTACCCTCTGCCATACCGAATGAAGACGCTTTTTTGCATACGTGAAGAAAATCACCAACGTGCAAAAGTTCTTCTATATTAAGATTACCGCCCACGTTCACTCTTTTGAGATAGGGGCTTATATCACGCAAACCACCGAGAGAAAGAGAACCTTTTTTCATAACCATTTCCACAGCCTCGGTTGTTTCCCTCTGTGCCTTTTTTATTTGCTCTATATCGGTATATGGCTTAAGCTCCTGTGCAAGCGCCTTACCCATTTCCGATGCGGCACAAGATTTAAGCATATCCGTTATTTTATTAAATTCAAGTGTCTTTAATGCTTTTTCATTCATAATATAAAACCTCTTTGTATACAAAAGTACATTCTATATTCTAACATAAAATTTCGGTAAATTCAATATTTTTTATTCAAAAAAAGGACAAGACTCAATTTAGAGCCTTGTCCTCGCTTGTAAATCTAATTTTATCAAAATAGAAGCACATACGTTATTAAAACGTATTATTAAAACACATTTTCAAATACATTTGAGGCAACAACCGTGTTATTGCTTGCGTATTTTTTAAGTCTTTCGGCTGCTTCTCTTATGATAGTTTCCTTTTTGGCACTACCGGATTTTGACGGCGTTGTTCCGTTTGTTGGCAATTTATCGGAATCCGTGCCACTCCAGCCATAGATACCCGTCCATTCCTTAGCCTTGTACTTAGCCAAATAATAATTTATCTTATTACCAAAAGATATAATATTGTTTGCATATATATTAGCGCCTGCACCGTTTTCATCCACACCCTTTGACTCGTGGTCAAATGCAATACAATTTGTGAGATATCTCAAAGAATTTGACTTTGTATTTGCACTGCCGAGTTTAAAGCAGTTTGGATTACCTTCCCATGTACTTACAATAGTGCTCGGTGAAACTTCATCATAACTATCTTCTGTACCGTTATCCGTCATAATAGTCGGAAAATATGAATCCAACTTGCCGTAATAAGTGCTTGCTGAGGCTGTTCTTGAACACAATGTACCATCGTTATATGCAGTGACAAATTTTTCGTAACTGCCATTATCACTGTATAACTTTTTAAACGTCATCATAAACGGCAAATTTTCATCAAGTTTTTCACTGTTTTTATAATCGGTATAACCCAAGCAATTAGCCGCTGTACCATTGTTCCAACCCATGCAATTGGTATAGTAATTTACATAAGTCCAGTTGGTCTGTCC
>CAZUXS010000300.1:0-1558 GCA_964624605.1 uncultured Lachnospiraceae bacterium
GTTTATTGAAAAATTCTCCTTTACTTTAATTTGATAATGTGGTAAAGTATTAGTGTAGTAAAGTTATATATTCTTATTTATTGGAGGAATTGCAAAATGAAAAAAATTTTAAGTCTTGTAACAGCAACTATGCTTATGTTTGCTATGAGCGGATGTGGAAATGCAAATGTAAACACAGAAACAAGCGACAACTCAACAGAAGAAACAACAGCTGTACAGAGCAGTGCTACTTGGTCAAAGGACAGTGGTAAAATTGTGATCGGTCTTGATGATGAATTCCCACCTATGGGCTTCAGAGATGAAAACAACAACATTGTAGGCTTTGACATTGACCTTGCAAATGCCTGTGCGGAAAAAATGGGCGTTGATGCAGAATTTCAGGTTATAGACTGGGATAGTAAGGAAATGGATTTAAGCACAGGTAAAATCGACCTTATCTGGAACGGTTTTACAATAACGGACGACAGACTTGAATCTATGGAATTTACAAAGCCTTATCTTAACAACAAGCAGATTATACTTGTAAAAAACGACAGCGATATCAAAACAAAGGCTGACCTTGCAGGCAAAACAGTTGGTGCTCAGACAGGTTCATCAGCACTCGATGCCATTAATGCAGATGAAATAAGCAAAGAATTCGGTTCTATGCCTACCTATGACACAAATGTGCTTGCTTTCAGCGACCTTGAAATAGGCAGAGTTGATGCGGTTGTTGCAGATGAAATAGTTGCTCGCTACTATCTTGCAACAAATGACAACGATTTTACAATACTTGATGAGGACTTCGGCGAAGAACAGTACGGTATTGCGGCAGCTAAGGGCAATACAGAGCTTATAGACGAAGTTCAGAAGGCACTTGATGAATGTAACGAGGACGGCACAGCCGAAGATATTTCAACAAAATGGTTCGGTGAAAACATCGTTGTTTCAAATGCCGAATAATACGGAGGGATAATATGCAGGAGGTTTTAAGCTGGATGGCTCAAATGCTGGAGGGTTGCAAAATCACTCTGGAGCTTTTTGCAATAACCATCGTGGCTTCAATACCGTTTGGACTTTTGCTCACTTTTTTATACACAGGCAAAAATAAGGTGATAAGCAAGGTAATCGGGCTATATGTGTTGCTTATGAGAGGTACACCTCTTCTTTTGCAGATATTTTTTGTATACTATGGTCTGCCTTATATGCCTTATGTGGGCAAATACCTCACCTTTAACAACTTTACGGCAGGTGCAATAGCCTTTGTTTTCAACTATGCGGCATACTTTGCCGAAATTTTCAGAGGTGGTTTGCTTTCTGTGGACAAGGGACAGTATGAGGCGGCAAAAGTTTTGGGACTTACGGAAAATCAGACTAAATTCAAAATTGTTTTGCCACAGATGATAAGGATTGCTTTACCGTCCGTTTCAAACGAGGCAATAATACTTTTAAAAGATACGGCTCTTATAACGGCAATAGGTCTTTCCGATTTGCTCAAAGTGACAAAGGGAATTGTAAACAGAACAACAAACATTTCAGCCTTTGCAGTGGCGGCACTTTTCTATCTTGTGCTCAGCTA